>JAEEML010000113.1 GCA_016283195.1 Deltaproteobacteria bacterium
ATAAAATCCCGCACAATATTGCGGGCGTTTTCATAAGCATCGGTAGAACGGGCAGCCAAGGTGTGGGCCCCGCGATGCACATTGGAGTTTTCATGAGTATAATAATAGGAAAGCCGGTCGATCACCGCTTGCGGCCGTTGAGTGGTGGCACCGTTATCGAGCCACACCAGCGGGTAGCCGTTTACGCGCTCGCTTAATATCGGGAAATCATTGCGAATTTGCGCCAAAGTTTTGCGGCCAATGCGAATGGATTCATCGCTACCGGCCGCCTGAGGCGGCCCAATGTGGCCCGCGCTCAGTGTAGCCGGAGCAGCTTTAGATGCATTAGCGGCACTTTTAGGCTCCACTTTAGGAGCATAAGCCACCGATTCTGGCAAAAGTGGCGCCTCAGGCAGGCTAACAGGAACACTATGTTGCAAGCTAAAAGCTGCGGCCGGTGCCGGCTCCATGACCTCTTGGCCTACCCTTCCCTGCAAATCGGGAAAGAGGGCACTCGCCATAGCCGAAATCTCGGCTACCCCGGGCAAGCCAAAGTGCTCCGGGCCAAAAGTCTCAGTTGTAATCATAGTATTCACCAACTTCCACATCTTCCAGCACGGCTATGGCATCATCGGCTAAAATGGCGGCCGAGCAATAGAGTGAGAGCAAATATGAAGCCACACCTTTGTCATCTATGCCGCGGAAGCGCACCGAGAGCCCGCGGGAGTGTTCGTTTTTCATTCCGGCTTGGAAGAGGCCGAGAACACCGCGTTTTTCTTCACCGGTGCGGATTAGCAGAATATTGGTCTTGCCGCTTTTAGCAGTGGGATTTTTAAGGCCGTCCACCAGCAATTTATCGGTTGGCACAATGGGAATACCGCGCCAGGTGAGGAAAACTCCGCCGGCAATATTCGCCACCACCGGCGGCACACCACGTTTAGTGCACTCACGCTCAAAAGCGGCTATGGCCCGCGGGTGAGCCAAGAAGAATGAAGGCTCTTTCCACACTTTGGTAATGAGCTCATCCAAATCATCCGGCGTTGGCGCCTCATTAAGCGGCTGAATACGCTGCGCAGGAGCAATATTCTTCAAAAGACCGTAATCATCGTTATTTATCAACTGGCTTTCCTGGCGCTCGCGCAGCGATTCAACGGCCAGAGAGAGTTGCTCCTGCGCCTGGTCATAAGGAGAACTGTACAAATCCTCAATGGCCGTATTGATATTAATAATAGTGGAAATTGAGCTTAAGCGGTACTCCCTGGGCTCGGTCTCATATTTCACATAACCGGCGGGAATAATATCAGATTTTTTGGTCTGGCTGCATAAGACATCAAGCGGTGTCTCGCCTTCAACCACCTTATTCACCCGGTAAATACCTGTTTCCAGCCCTTTAAATTCCAAAAATTTGGTTAACCATTTGGGAGTTAAAGCCCCGTATTGCGGCCGAGTTTTGGTAACATTTGCCAAATTATAAGCGGCATTAGCCTCCAAAGCATTAAGCCCGTTTATTTGTTTGCTTTCTTCGTTTGCCATTTTTTTCTCCTCAAAATAGTGCTTGTTTATAGCGCTTCTGGCGCGTTAACTATTTAAAATAATTACAATCTCCCGCCTTCATCGGGAAAGACAAGATCCTTCATGGCGTCAACTCCGCCCTTTAAGCTAAAAAGCGGCCCTTTGTAACCGGCTTCGCGCAAAGTATTTACAGCCAAAATGCTGCGCTGCCCCTCTTTACAAATAAAAACCGTATCATGTTCAGGAGTTAACTCTTTTTGCCGCCTGGCCAATTGGCCAATGGGGATAACAATAGCCCCCGGGAAACGAGTAATGGCTCTTTCATGTGGCTCCCGCACATCGACAATAGTTATAGCCTCGCCGGCCGTTAGGCGATGCAGCAACTCCTCCGGGGTAATATTCTCCACTGCCGGCGCCGTTTCATCTTTTATAAGGCCGCATAATTCTTCATAATTAATAGCCGCAAGCTCGCTTATTGGCGCTTCTTGCCCGCAAATGGGGCAAGCACTGTCGCGCCCCACCGGCAGCACTTTGCTATAAAGATTCAGTGTATCAAAAGTAAGCAGCTTACCGCTGAGCGACTCACCGATGCCGATAATGATCTTTAAAGCCTCATTGGCTGCTATGCTGCCGATAATACCACCTAAGGGGCTGATGCTCCCACCCTCGGCACAAGTCGGCACAAGACCCGGCGCCGGCGGCTCGGGAAAGAGGCAGCGTAAACAGGGCCCGCCGCGCAAATTGAAGACACTAACCAGCCCCTCATATTGATAAATGGCGCTAAACACTAGCGGGATCCCGCTCAAAACGCAGGCATCGTTCAACAAATACCTGGTTTTATAATTATCGCTACAATCCATTACCAAATCAAAGCCGGTAATGAGAGCCATGGCGTTATCGGCGGTAACCTGTTGATTTTCGGCAATAACTTCAATGCTTTTATTGATATTTCTTATGCTATCGCGAGCTGAGGCCACCTTCGGGCGCTTAATATCGCGCAGGCCGTGAATAACCTGATTTTGTAAATTGCCCAGTGTAACTTCATCAAAATCAATAACTTTTATGGTGCCCACCCCGGCGGCTGCCAAATACTGAATCACCGGCGCTCCCAAAGCCCCGGCACCTACCACCGCCACCCGAGCGGCTTTTAAGCGCTTTTGCCCTTTTACGCTGATTTCGCGCAGTAAAAGATGCTTATTATAGCGCTCAATCTCCTCGTCATTCAGGCTCACCGCTTTGCGCCGCTCTTCGGTGATAATACTTTGCGCCTCCTCCGGCGCACCACCGGCAATAAGCGGCAATAGCAAAATTGGAGCACCAGCCGGTAACTTTTCGGCATGGCGTGCGGCAGACGTAAAATCTTCTTTGTTTACAAATACTTTGACAAAGTGCCGCAGCTTGCCGTTTTCGTCATAAAGGCCTTTTTCGGCATCCGGGTAAGCAGCAATAAGATTTTTTAGCACTTCTCCTACAGTCTCACCGGCGGCTTCCACCCGAGAAAGGCGTCCGAAAAACGACCTAAGTGTAGCCGATATAATAACTTGCATCTTAATAATTCTCCATACCGATACTTAAGGGCAGCTCACTGGCCTTTTCCCCAAAACTCGCCTTTTTCCAGAGAGCCCAATTAGGACAACCGGCGGCCCTAGCCGTCATAATGAGGTAAATCATGCCCGGTATCATATAGTGCTCGTCCTCGTTTGAAGGCCTTGGGACTTTATTTATATGAGAATGAAAAAAGCCAATAATATCATAGCCCATATCCGCATATTTTATTTCATAATCATATAATTCAAGCGGATTAATGCTATAGTGGGCTCCGGCTTTTTCAGCCATGAGACTATTTTTTATGCCGGCATAGGTCGTTATTGTTGATGCTGGAGTACTGCTAAAAGCCCGCAGTAAAAGGCCGCAGCATTCTTCCGGATAAGCCGCCAGTGCATAGCTGGCCAGTTCTCGCTGCGTATTTTTGGGCAATATGTAAAGCGCCTCTGGCATTGGCCTTCCCTTTGTTTAAGCGGTAGTAGCCACAAAAGTTGCTGCCTACCGAAACAGTAGGAATACATATTCCATACTAACCTACTATGTCAATAGGTTTTTATTTGTCGCTTAACACTCTATTAATGGGCTAAAATGAGCATATTTATTTTGAGCTGATGATTATATTTTGTCCGCTGTATCTGCCAAAGCAAGTGGTGGATTTTCCTGCTTTTTTTCTCTATAAAACAGCCACAAAACTATAATAAGCATGGGAATCATAGAAATAATTCCGATTTGTGCCGGCCCCAAAATCATGTACTCGCCATAATCGGCTCCCAGCAGGAGCAGCGGTAAAGCGCCGGCCGCATTGGTGGCGCCATGAAAAAGCGCCGGAGCCAAAATAGAGCCGGTTTTTAGCCGAAAATAGGCCAAAAGAGCACCCATTAAAATAGTGCTGAGACAAAAGAGCGGTGGCCCGGCCCAGGGGCTACCAAAGTAGTTTTCCCCATATTCATAGCCGATTAAAATAATGATCGGCCAATGCCAAATACCCCACAAAGTGCCGCCGAGCACCAAACTCTTAACTGTACCGAGTTTATTGTTTAAATATGGGTAGATATAACCTCGCCAGGCCACTTCTTCACCCAAAGCCGGTATGGCATTAATAAATGGAACAACAGTTAACGTTTGAGCTAAAGATATAAAAAAGTAGCCGATCGGAGTCAGGCCTTTGTCAGTTAAAATTTTCATTAAATCAACTTGCTGCGCGCTTAGCTCCTTGGTTAAGTAACCGGCATTTGTATCAAAAGCCGCAGGAAAGCACAAAAAGAAAAGCAGTGCCCCCAAAAGAGAAATCAAAGCCGGTAAATAGCAAGCGCCCAGCCAATAGCGCCACTTGCCTTTTAGCTCTACTTTCCAACCAAGGCCGGCAAAAGTACGCCTAGCAATTAAAAGCGCCAGCATGGGCATAAACATCGAAACCATAAGCAAAGGCTCGCTAAGCGTCGGCCATTTATATTTCGCCAAGATAGCAAAACCTTGCGCTATCCAGCCAAGCACAAAAGTAAGAATCAGAGTAATTATAAATACTTTTTTAGATGACTTATCCATTTTTGCTCCAAGCACATAATGTCATAAAGGACTCAACATCCTTAGGCTTATTAAATACAACCGGTGGGAAAAAGAAATCAAGAGCCCATAAAAAAGCTTGCCACCGGCGTTAATGGCTAATACAAAGTTCTTAGCTTTATCGGCCAATTATAGCTGATAAGTTGCTAAAAACACACCTATTTAAAGGAGGAAACCATGGCCACACTGGTAACATTTTTCAGCGCTAAAGGTCACACCGCCAAAATAGCCAAAGAATGGGCCGAGAAAATCGGCGCCGATATTTTTGAAATTGTCCCCGAAAAGCCCTACACCACCACTGAAATTCTGTGGATGAACCCGCTGGCTCGCTGCAATAGAGAACAATTTTCCGATAAAGAGGTGCCGCTCAGCGCTGCCAAAGTAGAGGATTTTGCCAAATACGACACTGTTTATATCGGCTTCCCCATTTGGTACGGCGCTGCGCCAAAAGTTGTTAATAGTTTTTGCAAAAGCTACGACTGGAGCGGCAAAAAGGTGCATGCTTTTGCCACTTCCGGCGGCAGCGGCATCGGCAAAACAGCCGAAAAATTAAAGCCCTTTTTGCCCGGGGCCCAGGAAGTTGATGCCAAGCTCGTAAAAAGTGTTGCCGATTTGGATTAGGCCTAAGCATAAAGACAAGCATTGGATTTTATTAGCTTCTCGCCCCTCTCTATTTTCCCTCACCCCAACAAGTAGCGGATTTTATTGGCAGCTCGCCTTTCTTTTCCAATGTAACAAGGTGAGAGGACTGGTTTTGAGGTAGCCGCTAAAGGCAGGCCAAGCTTACATCTTATATTATCCGCCGGCGGCGAGTTTGCGTTGAATTTACTCTGCCGGTTTGTAAATGGCACTTAACATTTTTACTTCGCCCGGTATTTCTTTTCCAGCTTTTTAACATCTTCCAAGAAGATATCAAAATCGCTCTGGTAAAGCCTATCCTGAATTATACGATAGTTTTCCCACTCAGTTTCCGCATGTTCCTTGGCCACTTCCATGCTGATTTTTCCGGCGTTAGTCAGAATCTCCTGCTCATTGGCCACAAGAATACGGTCAAGGTGCCTAGCCCAATCTTCCATCGTCATAGGAATATTGCGACTCGCCTGCATTTCGGCAAAATCAAGATAGCCGGAAACAATTAGCTCCAAAGCATGAAGTTCATCTTTACTAATATAATTCTTGGCAACCGATACATCTGATTTTCTGATTTTAGCATCAGGACTGCCCTCCCACGATGTGAGTCCCATGTTTTCTTTATTACTATCGGCCCGCTCATAAATCAGTTCGGCCGCAGTGTGCTTATGAATTGCCCAATGCA
>JAEEML010000114.1 GCA_016283195.1 Deltaproteobacteria bacterium
AACTGAGGAACGAGCATTGCAGACCTTATTAAAAGCCGGTCACGGGGCGCTTAATAAGGTTATAAAACTGTGACTACACACGTAGGGCTTTTAGTTTCCCTGTTTTCGGACGCGGGTTCGACTCCCGCCGCCTCCACCATTTAAATTAATTCCGCTAAATTAATTCTGCACTACAAGATTTTTAACTGGCAGTTATTGTTGGTTTTTTATCTGTAAGTGGCGCTGTGAGATGATCTTTTCAAAAGCGCTGGCAATGGCATCAATGAGTTGATAAAAATTGCTCATATCGCCGCTGGGCGGCACTTTATCAGCACTATCGGCATAAAAAAGGCCGATAACTCGCTTGCCGATGTAAATAGGCAAAATAAAGGTCCTTAGCGGCCGAATAGGCCCGCCGAGGCGCTTGAAAAAGCTGTCATAAAAACGGCTGGTGGCCGAAAGACTGCCCAAAAACGGCTGCGCATGATTAAAAACTTTGCGGAACTGCGAGCTCTGGTGCAAAGGAATTTTCATCGTATTGAGATTGGGGTTGCTCTCCATGCCCTCACCGACTGCGGCCCACACTTTGAGGTAATTTTGCTTTTCCACCAAAAGCAAAACGCGCGGCCAGGTAACATGAGCATATTCCAACGTAATAGCGGCTATATCATCGCGCGAAGTGGCCAGAGCCAGTTTTTCAAAAGCCGAAAGCTCTTTAACATCTGCACTATCAGCTATTGTTTCTGCCTGAGCTGCCACATTAGCTGCTTCTGTAGGGGCCACCTCAGTAGCCGCGACTGGAGCGGCCTCCGGATTCGCGGCTAAAGGCTCCACATAATCATTAGCTACCGGGAGCGGCGCTGGCGCTGGGGTACTGACCTCCGCTTCAGCCGGAGCTGCGGCCGGCGGTGTGCTCTCGCTATGTTCGATAATGCTGTTTGATTCCGGAGTAGCTTGCAATTCGCTGGTCATTATCGCGGCATGGCGCAAAGCGGCATCCATAGAAAAAGTATTGCCATCTTCCTGCGAAAACTCAAAACTGGCATAAGTAAAAGCCGGCTCAGCCTCCTTAGGAGCGCTAAAATCGCTGTCATCACCGCTATCGAGCGGGCCGAGTTCATCGCCGAAACTAAGTTCGTTTAAATCTTCAAAAGATGAAGAATCGCTTGCGGCTTCATTATCGGCAACATCGGAGCCAACCACCTCATTTTCGCAAAGATTACGAATTGTTTCGTTAACATAAAAATGTTGTATGGCTTGCTGAATCTGGCTGTCGGTGGCAATCACCGGCACAATTTTGAGGCCGGTTTGCTCCTTTATTTGAGCCAAATCTTCTTCTTTGGTCGGGTCAAAGATGGCCAGGTAGAGATAATTGCCGTTTTTGCGCAACGGAAAAACTTTTTTATCGCAAGCCAGCTCCATATCCACGGCGGAGAGGGCCTCCGGACTAACGCTGGCAAAATCTTCGGCATCGGCCAGGGGCAAATTGTACTCGGCCGATAAATAGGCGGCCAGATGGTGATCGGCAATAAAGCCCAGTTCCACCAGTTTGGAAAGCAAAGTGCCGCCATAGACAATATGGGCATTCATGGCCTCTTCTATTTGCGGCAGAGTAATATAACCGGCTTTATGAAGACCTAAGGCTAAGGCTAATGACACGCAACGCTCCTAATTTAGAGAGATAAGTTATTTAACTTAATTAAACCGGCTTTCAGCCTGGCAACCCCTTGCTTAATATGCTCCTCAGAGATGGCAAAAGAAAGGCGCAAATAGCCCTCGGCGCCAAAAAAGAGGCCGGGAACCACAGCCAGCTTTTCATTTTCTAAAAGATATGTGGCTAAAGATTCAGTATCTTTAATCACATTATTTAAATATTTTTTTACATTTATAAACATATAGAAGGTCCCCTCCGGCAAATGGAAGGAGACACCTGGTATAGCACCTAAAAGCTCTGCCATCATATCGCGGCGGGCGCGGTATGAATCGCGCATCATGGTTACTATTTCCTGATCGCCCTTAAGTGCGGCCACCCCGGCAGTTTGCACAAAACTCGCTGGCCCGGAGGTGCAAGCTCCGGCAATTTTGCCCATGGCTGCAATAACTTCTTTCGGGCCATAAGCATACCCAAGGCGCCAACCGGTCATGGCATAGGCTTTAGAAAAGCTGCCCACTACCAAAGTGCGCTTTTGTAAATCGGGCGCAAAAGAGAGAATGGAACACTTATCGTCCGTATAAATAAGGCGCTCGTAGGTTTCGTCGGAAATAAT
Organism: Deltaproteobacteria bacterium; assembly: GCA_016283195.1. Lineage (GTDB taxonomy): Bacteria > JAEEML01 > JAEEML01 > JAEEML01 > JAEEML01 > JAEEML01. The sequence goes on from JAEEML010000114.1 coordinate 2,247, forward strand.
GGCAATTTGCGGATATTTTCGCAAAAGCTCGGCCAGTTTCGGTAAATAATCGCCATGCGGCACCGCGCCGGTGGGATTATGGGGAAAATTCAAAATAATGAGCCTTGTTTTTGGGGTAATAGCCGCCTCTATCTGCTCGGTACTCGGCACATAGCCGCTCTCCTCGCCGGTGACAATAGGCACCACCGTACCGCCGGCAAAATAGACCATTTGCGGAAAAGAGACCCAATAAGGCGCCGGCAAAAGCACCTCATCTCCGGGATTTACCAAAGTGGCTATGCCGTCAAACAAAATTTGCTTGGCGCCGATGCCTACAATGATTTCCTGCATGGAGACCGGGAGGGCAAATTTTTTGGCATATTCTTCAGCCAGAGCTTCACGCAGAGCCTTTTTGCCGGCGGCTGGGGAATAATAAGTATCGCCGCCCTTAAGAGCGGCTATAGCTGCGGCAACAATGGGCTCCGGAGTGGGAAAATCCGGCTCACCGACAGAAAGAGAAATGACATCTTCGCCGGCTTCACGCATGGCCCTGGCTTTGGCGCCGATAGCCAAAGTGGGAGATGGTGACATAACCTGCGTTCGCTTACTAATCATTATATTTACCCGATTTTTTTAAATTTTTTAATAAGTGCTTCTTCCACAGGGCGCGGCACCAGACCGTGAATATCACCGCCGAAAGAAGCAAGTTCCCGCACAATGCTGGAGCTAACATAAAAATATTCTTCTGAAGTCATCATAAAAACGGTGTCCATCTCTTTATCGAGGCGCTTATTTAAATGGGCGATTTGAAATTCATATTCAAAATCGCTGATGGCTCTAAGGCCGCGAATGACAAAGTGCAGATCGTTATTTTTTAAATAATCCACCAAAAGGCCGTCAAAAGAGACCACTTTTACATTGGTAAGATGCGTGAGCGAAGCTTTTAATAAATCCACCCGCTCTTCTATGGTGAAAAGCGGCTTTTTGGCACTATTGACGGCTACGGCCACCACCACCTCGTCAAAAAGCTGGGCTCCGCGCTCGATGATATTGATATGACCGCTCGTAACCGGATCAAATGAACCGGGATATAAGGCATTTTTTGGGGCCATTACGGCTCTTCTCCTAAAATTTTATAAAAATCCAGGGCGTTATTTCCATAAACGCGGCTTTCGTATAACACCATTTGCGGCAGATTAAAAGAGGGCTGATTCTTGCCTCTTTGACAAATAATGCGCCCTTTAGGCATTAGCAAAGAAAAAAGCGCTGCCGGCCAAGCCATATTTGCCGCTCTCTCCCAAAGCTTATAAGGGGGATCGGCAAAAATATAGCGGAATTTTTGCCCCGAACCGCCGAGCATTTTTACTGCTCTTTCGATATCGAGAGGCCAAAGAGCCAGAGCGGGATTTTGTAAAAGCCCCATTTTGGCCAGCGATTTTTTAAGCGCTGCCAGTTCCGCCCGCCCGGACTCCACCAAAACCGCGGCCGGTGCCCCGCGCGAGAGAGCTTCCAGCCCCATGGCTCCACTGCCGCAAAAAAGATCCAAAAACGGCCCTTCGCTCAAAGTGGGCATGAGAGCATTAAAGAGGGCCTGACGCACCATAAGCGGCGTCGGGCGCACGACAGCATTAGGGACAAAAAGAATACTTCCCTTGTAAATTCCAGCGTTTATTTGAATACGACCAGGTGCTTTATCCATCATAGCTTGCCAAAATTTTCCAAGTTACCGCCGCTACTAGCAACTTCATGGTAGCAACCGCTCCATGTTACTACAGCAGATAAATTTATAAAATCTATTTTATCTATTTTAAAGCTGCACTATATTGCAGCCGGTTGCGCTGGGTAAAACAGGCAACACTATAATTAAAAGGAGCTTTTTTCTTATGCTAGACCTTAAAATCATCAAAGAAAATCCGGAAAAGATCAAAGAGATAATTATTAAACGCGGCATGAATCCCAAGACGAGCGATGTCGATGCGCTTTTGGCTGCCGACGAAGAGCACCGCGCCGCTTTGGTTAAAGTTGAAGCTCTGCGCAGTGAGCGCAATAATCTTTCGGCTGCCATTCCCAAACTTCCGGCCGCCGAAAAGGGCGCGGCAGTGGCTAAAGTTAAAGCGTTAAAAGAAGAACTCACAGCCAAGGAGAGCGAGCTTAATGCTCTCGCCGAAAAGAAAAACGAACTCTGGCGGGCTATTCCCAACCTCCTGGCTGATGATGTACCCGATGGCGGCGAGGATGACGCCATCGAGATAAAAAAATGGGGCGACTTGCCTAAACTGGAAAACCCGCGCGACCATGTGGTTTTAGGCCAAATGACCGATACCATAGATTTTGAGCGGGCAGCCAAAGTCACCGGCGCCGGCTTTTATTATTTAAAACGCGAGGCCGCCCTTTTGGAACAGGCTTTAATCAGTTTTGCCATGGGTAAAGCCATCAAAGCCGGTTTTTGCCCCATGAGCACCCCGGATTTGGCACGCGACACCATTTTGAGCGGCATCGGCTTTAATCCCCGCGGCCCGGAAACACAGGTTTATTCCATTCAAGATATGGATATCTCCCTGGTGGGTACTGCTGAGATTACTCTTGGGGGCTACCGCAGCGATGAAGTTTTAAAACTGGAGGAGCTGCCGCTGCAATTTGTCGGCCTTTCCCACTGCTTCCGCACCGAAGCCGGAGCTTATGGGCGCACCTCACGCGGACTTTACCGCGTGCACCAATTCAGCAAAGTGGAGCTCTTTGTCATTTGCCGGCCGGAAGAGAGCCCGGCCTGGCACGAAAAAATTCTGGCTCTTGAAGAATCTATTTTGCAAGAGCTCAAAATACCTTACCGCGTCATCAATATTGCCGCCGGCGACCTGGGCGCTCCGGCACTCAAAAAATATGACATAGAGGCCTGGATGCCCGGACGCAATGCCTACGGGGAAGTCACCAGCTGCTCTAACTGCACCGATTACCAAACCCGCCGCCTAAATGTGCGCTTTAAAAACAGCGAGGGCAAAGTGAATTTCTGCCACATGCTAAACGGCACCGCCACCGCTGTCTCACGGATGCTCATTTCGGTAATGGAAAATTATCAAAATAGCGACGGCTCAATTACCATTCCCGAGCCTCTTTTGCCTTATATGCACGGCATCACCACCATTCCGGTGAGGAACTGATATGTCTTTTATGTGCGCCGGCAAAAAAACCATTTTCACCCTTTTCACCGCCCTTTTACTCCTGGCGCTCTCGGCCTGTAACAAAGAACAACAGGCCGAGCAGCTGGAAATGCAGCGCTATGCCGTGCCCGACCAAGGCCTCGAGATCTTTTACCCAGCTGCCTGGAGTCAGCGCTATGATGAGCGGCAAGTTATTTTTTATCCCAGTGCCGAACTAAATAATCCTCTAAGCCCCAAAGTGGCTCTTGAGGTTGTGGCCGGAGCCAAAGGTTTTGAGGAGACAAAGCGCGATTTAAAACAAATTGTGGAAGAAGGTTTAAGCAAAATTCCCAAAACAAGTGCCCCAAAAGTGCTTTTGCGCGAGCGCACTACTATTTTAGGCCAAGAGGCAGAAGACCTGGTAGTGAGCCTAAAAATCGGCGAGACCGCCTTTAAAGAAGAACTTCTTTATATTCCGCACCAGGGGAATTTTATTGCCCTCTACTACCTGGCCCCGAAAGATAAATTCGAGGAATATTTACCAATATTCCACAATATGCTTCTTAAATTATCGCTTAGCGAATAATAGGCTTTTTTTAAAAGACGCTATATTGCCCTTCGTTTTCCCCGGGAGTTAAATTAACCACTTTGGCTATTTCGCCCAGAATTTGGTGGCGAATATGGAGGTCATAATTCCCCGGCGGCAGGCCATTAAAAGAATAGTGGCCCTCGGCATCACTTATGGCATAAAGCGGCTCGGCGGCAACATAAATTGTTACATAGAGCCACTCTCCATGCCTTAGTTCGCCAAGTTGATAAAAACCGGTTTTTTGCAAAGTAAAAGAGCTATCGGTAGCCGGGGCCAGGGTAACCTGATTAACAATAGCTTTATTATAAATCAGATAAATATTATGACTGGCCGCTTTATCCTCATTAGTCAGCAAAAGAGAGCCGCCGTCTGCCAGCACCAGATAAGCGGGTGCAAAGGCACATTCATCAACTTTAACGCGGCCGCCCGGCGGCACAGCTTTGGCAGCCAAAGCCGTGGGAAGCTCACTTAGCTCTTTGCTACCGATAGTAATAAGCGCCTCGGCCAGCTGCCCCTTCTCACCAACTTTGAGCACTGCTTCCTGCTTGTGGCCGCACCAGTCGCTGCCTTTTTGGCTCTCACCATGCCCATGATAACTAACAGTGCCATGCAGGGTAGCCGTTTCAGCTGTTTTTTCGCTAAAAGAGCTCACCTGACCATGACAAGCCGCTAATTGTAAGATGAGCAAAATACCAAGAAAGCTGGCCGGAAAACAGGCTTTCATTGCTTTACCAACTCGATAATCTGGGCCACAAGTTCTTTGGCCAGAAAGAGTTCTTCCGCCCGTGATTTGGTAGCCAGTTCACCGGCGGCGGCAATGGTTATCTCCCCGTTTTTGAGTTTTTCTTCGCGGAGCTCTTTGGCGATTAGCTGCTTGGCACCATCAAGAGAGTACTTTTTATCCTTTAAAAGTACTTTAATGCGCAGAAATAACTCTATATCACGGCGGCGATAACGCCTGTGGGCACTAGTACTCCTCTGCGGTCTAATACACGAAAACTCTTTTTCCCAGTAGCGCAAAGTGTAAGCCGGAACACCAACCGCCTCCACAGCCTCGCGCATAGCGAAAAATAATTTGTCGTTTTTCTTGCCGTTAAAAGCAGCCGCTCCGGAGCTGCACAGGGCCATAAGCTCTCTCTTAAAATCAGTTGATGATTTGCTTGAGCAGCTGAGAGGGCCTGAAAGTCAGTACGCGGCGAGGAGAAATCTCGATATCTTTACCTGATTGCGGATTACGGCCGAGACGTGCTCTTTTCACGCGCACTACAAAGTTACCGAAACCGCTGATTTTGACCTTTTCGCCATTACGCAAATTCTCTTTCATAATGGAAAAGAGATCCTCCACCACACCGGTAGCATCTTTTTTAGAAAAACCAAGTTCACGATAAATTTTCTCTACGATGTCTGCCTTAGTCATCAAATCCTCCATTCGGGTGACTAAAAAAACAACGCGAATTAGCTAGCACAAGGGGGCCGTTAAAACAAGTAGGAAAATTCTCTTTTTTCATTTTCCGCCGCGAAAATATTTTTTGCGTTTTTAAGGTACTCAAAAAACTACATTGTGGAATATAATAACCTCCCCTGATGTCCAGGGACAAACGGAGTGCCAACTCCAAGAGGAGGTTACCGCATGAAGCCAAGAAGTAAACCGGCCCTGCTACTTATGTTCACTGCGCTTACAGCTTTTTCAAGCTGCCGGGAGACGCCGGAGCCTGTTCCGACTAAACCCAGTGGCCCAAGCCAGCAAGATCCGGTTCCCGGGCATGAATGCGGTACACTGCCTGTTCTTTCTTCCGGCAGTCACTGCGATGTTACCCTAGGCACCAATAAAGCTCTGCTCATCCGCAGTAATATTTTAGCCCCGAGCGAAGTTTTACAAGGCGGCTCGGTGCTGCTCGATGAAGACGGAATCATCCAATGCGTGGGCTGTAACTGCGCCGCTGAGAACCTGGCCGCCGGCGCCACCGTCATGGTTTGCCCGGACGCTGTTGTTTCCCCCGCTCTCATTAATGCTCATGAGCACATCGGCTGGGCCAAACTGGCACAGCCGGCCACCTACACTGATGAGCGCTATGAACATCGCCACCACTGGCGCAAAGGCAAAGCCAGCCACACTAAAATACCGCAACCCGGCAGCTCCAAAGCCGATGCCGACATTTTATACGGCGAACTGCGGCACTTTATCTCCGGCACGGTTTCCATGGCCGGTGCTGGCAAAGCCGACGGCCTTATGCGCAACCTCGATGAAAATCTCTCCGATACCAAAGAGGTGGGCGGCAATGTTTATAATCAAACCTTCCCGCTGGGTGATAACGACGGTAATTTATTGACCTCCGGCTGCAATTACCCCTGGAAAGACGACGTTCAAGATCTCAAAAACGAGTGCTATTTGCCACACATTGCCGAAGGTATCAACGCCGAAGCGCATAATGAATTTCTCTGCATGAGCGGCCAGGGCAGCGGCAGCCGCGACCTAGTAGAGCCCAATACAGCCATTATCCACGCCGTGGGCATGAGCGCTATAGACGGCGAAGAGATATTAAATAACGATTCTTCCGTTGTTTGGTCGCCGCGCAGTAATGTCTCTCTTTACGGCAACACCGCCCCGGTCACCATGTACCACAACCAGGGCATAAACATTGCCATGGGCACCGACTGGGTGCTCTCCGGCTCAGCCAATATGGTGCGCGAGATGGCCTGCGCCGATTACATGAATAAAAAGCATTACGGCAGTTTCTTTAAAGCCTCCGATATCTGGCGCATGGCTACGGAAAACAGCGCCCGCGCTCTAAAAGTTGAAGACAAAATCGGCTTTTTAAAGAATGGCTACATCGGCGATATAGCTATTTACGCCTTAAACGGCGGTGCCAGTAGCCAAAATGTGGAAACTTATTATCAATCCATCATCGACTCCACTGCTGATGAAGTGGTCTTAGTTTTAAGAAGCGGCGAAATGGTCTTTGGCGATAGCGATATTTTTGATGCAGCCAATATTAACGATTGCGAATCCATGGGTGATGTCTGCGGCTCCACAAAAACTATCTGCATGACCGGTGCCCAATCAAAATATAGTGAAATAAAAGATGATGGAGCCTACAAGCTCTTTTATTGCAATAACAAATGGGAAGCCGAGCCGCCCTGCGTCCCGCAGCGCGATAACAAAGACAAAAACGGCAAAGTAATAGACTTTGGCGCCAAAGTCTCCACTTATGACGGCACTACTTCCAAAGATGACAGCGACGGCGACGGCGTGCCTAATAGTGAAGATAACTGCCCCACTATCTTTAACCCCATAAGACCTCTGGATAAAGGCGTGCAGGCCGATACTGATGGCGACGGCGTCGGCGATCTCTGCGACCCCTGCCCCACTGAGGCCAATACCACTGAGTGCAGTAAAGCCGATCCTAACGATCGTGATCGCGACGGCGTAAAAGACGATGTCGATAATTGCCTTGGCAAATATAACCCAGTAGATGCGAGCGGCAAACAGCCCGATGCCGACGGCGACGGCAAAGGTGATGCTTGCGATGAATGCCCGAATGCCCCCAACCCCGGCAGTGCCCTGTGCCCGGCTATGGATTCTACTATTCCTGCCGTGCAAGGCGGCGAAGTGGCCGATGAAGTGCGCGTCAATGTCAGCGGCTACGTCTCGGCAATAGCCGCTAATACCAACAACAGCTTCTTTATCCAAACAGCCGCTTCATTTGCGAGCAAAGACGCAGCCAAAAATCAAGGTCTTTATGTCTATATAGACAAAAAAGAGACCGAAAATGTCAGCGCAGCCGGCAAGCTGAAAGTGGGGCAAAAAGTTACAGTTACCGCTACTGCCACCACCTTCCATGGCGAAAAAGAGCTCAATCTCGTGGAAAAAATCACTACCACTGACCCCACCGAAACTCCCATGATGCCGCTGGCTCTCACCATAGCCGACTTGATAAGTGAAACTGCCACTCCTTATGAAGGTATTTTGGTCACCTTGAGCGATGTAAATGTGCTTACCGGCGGCACTTCTTATTTCTATATCGGCGAAAGCACAGCCAAACTCTTGGTGGGCAACAAAATTTGGACTAACAGCATTCCGATCTCTACCGGCGCTACTTTAACCGCTATAACCGGTGTAGCCATGTTTGCCATGACCGGTGATGCCAAAGACAGTGTCAGCACCATTGAGCCGCGCGGAAGTGCCGATATCGCCCAAGATTGCTCGGCCGGGAGCACTATTGTGGCCATGAATCCTAAAGCTATCACCTTAGCAGCCGGCGAAAAAGCGGCCATAACTCTCTCTATGAGCTGCCCTGATGCCGCCCAGGAAATTGCCTTAACGCCGGAAGATGCTTGCAGCGATCTCATCACTGTCGGTACGGCCTCTTTTGCCGCCGGTGCCGCCTCTGCCACCGCAGAAGTCACAGCTAAAGAGGGCAAAACCGGCAGCTGTAAAGTTAGTTATAACAATTTTGAAACGATGGTAACGGTAGCCGAAAAAGTAGGCGGCAGTGTTATAGGTTACAAAATCACTCTCACCAAAAACGAAAAAGGCGCTGCCGATCCCAGTAAACTTGTCGAAATAGATGTCCATAACTTTACCGAAGAGGCAGCTGCCGACACCTATGTGGTGGTCGCCAGAAAAATAGCCGATTATGCCACTTGGCAATCAAAAGTGCCTAATTTGCCAGCGCAGGTTAGCGCCGATAAAGTCATATTTGTCAATTTGGGCGGCGGCACCAATGTGCAATTCAATGCCGATGAAGACGATCTTATCCGCCTCTATAAAAATGGCACCGAAGTCGAAGCGGCACGTCATTATATCGGCAAGAATTATGCTCTGCGCCAAAGCGACGGCACCTTTAAAACCTCTACTGCTCCCCATGGTGCCGACGGTAAGGCCCCCAGCATAGTAACCGGAGTGAATGAACCGCTCTATCTTTATGAAACCGGCACCGGCATAGACAGCGGCAACGGCAACTACTTCATCTTCTACATTCCCTGAGCCCCGTTTCTTCATCATTTGCATTATACAAGTCGCATTTTAAAGTAATGATTAAGTTTTTCTCATATAGATAGAAAAGCCTAATTATGAGTTGTTTTAAAAGGCGTTTTTATGCGATACTGGACTTCCCTGATGTCCAGGGGTTCTAATGAGCGCAAGCTCGATAAGGGGGATAATTATGAAGGTTCGCAAGAGCACCGGCTTACTCCTCATGAGCACACTGGCTATGATAATGGCCAGCTGTGTGGTTGACTTGGAACAAGAACCTATGGATTATCCCTCCGGGCCCGGCACCGATAAAGGCCCGGTTATTACCGACAATACCGATATTGATAATACTGATATTGATAACACCGATATTGATAATACTGATATTGATAACACTGATATTGATGTTCCTCCTAACGATACTACAATTGTTGCCAAAAAATGCGGGCAACTGCCTGTTCTGGCCAGCGGCGAGCATTGCGATGTCAGTGCCGGTACCAGCGGCGCTTTAATCATCCGCAGTAATATTCTGGCTCCCGGCACTGTTTACCAGGGCGGCTCCATTTTGCTGAATGAAAATGGCATTATCAAATGCGTTGGCTGTAATTGCGAGAGTGAAAGCCTGGCCGCCGGCGCCACGGTGCTTACCTGCCCGGATGCCGTAGTCTCCCCGGCTCTTATCAATGCTCATGAGCACATCACTTGGGGCAAAAACGCCAAGCCGGCAAATTACACCGACGAGCGATACGAACACCGCCACAACTGGCGCAAAGGCAAAGAGAGCCATTCAAAAATTCCCCAAGATGGCAGTTCCAATGAAGATGACGACATTCTCTACGGCGAGCTGCGCCACTTAATGGCCGGGGCGCTCACTATGGCCGGTTCCGGCAAAGCTAAAGGCCTTATGCGCAATATTGATAAAGAAGATCTGGCGAGTGTCGTTGGTGGCAATGTTTATTACCAGACTTTTCCTCTTGGCGACAGCGACGGCAAAATGCTTACTTCCGGCTGCTCTTACGGCTGGAAGGATGATCTCTCCAAACTCAAAAATGAATGCTATATGCCGCACATTGCCGAAGGTATTAACACCGCAGCTCATAATGAGTTTCTTTGCATGAGCGGCCAAGGCCAGGGCAGCCGCGACCTGGTGGAAGCCAATACCGCTATTGTGCACGCTGTGGGCATGAGCGCTATAGACGGCGCCGAAGTAGCCGATAACAATGCTTCTATCATCTGGTCACCGCGCAGCAATGTTTCTCTTTACGGCAACACCGCCCCGGTCACTATGTATCACAACCAGGGCATAAATATCGCCATGGGCACCGACTGGGTGCTCTCCGGCTCAGCCAATATGGTGCGCGAGATGGCCTGCGCCGATTACATGAATAAAAAGCACTATGGCAGCTTCTTTAAGCCCTCCGATATTTGGCGCATGGCTACGGAAAACGGCGCTATAGCTTTAGAAGTAGATGACAAAATCGGCTTTTTAAAGACAGGCTTTATCGGCGATATAGCCATTTATGCCTTAAACGGCGGCGCCAGTGACGATAATGTGGAAACTTATTTTCAATCCATTATTGATTCTACGCCCGACGAGGTGGTTCTCATTTTAAGAAGCGGCGAAATGGTCTTTGGCGACAGCGATATTCTAAGCGCTGCCAAAGTCAAAAACTGCGAATCCATGGGCGATGTCTGCGGCTCGTCCAAAACTATTTGCATGAGCGGAGCCAACTCTAAATACAAAGACATTAAAGACGGCGGCGCTTATAAGCTCTTTTATTGCAATAATAAGTGGGCTTCCGAGCCGCCCTGTGTCCCGAAACGCAATAATAAAAACAAAAACGGCCAGGTCATAAACTTTGGCAGCAAAGTCTCTACTTACGACGGCACCACCTCCAAAAACGACAGCGACGGCGACGGCGTATCCAATGACGAAGATAACTGTCCTACTATTTTTAACCCCATAAGACCTATGGACAAAGGCGTACAGGCCGATGCCGACGGTGACGGCCTTGGCGATTTATGCGATCCCTGCCCGATGGATACCGATAATGATAAATGCGGCCCGGCCACTCCTGGTGATCTTGATAACGACGGCGTCCCCGATAATCAGGATAACTGCCCGGGAAAATATAATCCACCTGATGCCGAAGGACTGCAGCCCGATGCCGACGGTGACGGCAAAGGCGATGCCTGCGATGAATGCCCGAATAATGCCAACCCCGGTGATGAAGTTTGCCCGGCAGTCAATACCACTATAGCCGATGTACAATCAGGCAAAATAAAAGTAGATACACGCGTTAATCTGGAAGGTATTGTTTCGGCGGTAGCAGCCAACAATCATAACAGCTTTTTCATCCAGTCCAAGGGTTCTTTCGCTTCTAAAGATGAAGCTAAATACCAGGGCCTTTATGTTTATATTGATGCCAAAGAGGCCATTTCTGCCAGCGCAGCCAATCTGGTTATCGGCAGCACCGTAAGAGTTAGCGGCACGGTTAATGAATACTTTGGGGAAAAAGAGCTGGGCAATTTGGAAAAATTGGAAGTTATGCGCACCAATGTGGTAGATGTTGTGCCTTTGGAACTGGAAATTAGCGATTTCAGCTCTAAAACTGCCACTCCTTATGATGCTCTTTTAGCCACCGTTAAAAACGTTAACATAGTTACCGGCGGCACCTCTTACTTCTATATCGGCCAAACCGGGAGCACAGGCAAAGTGCTTGTTTCCAATAAGATTTGGACTAACACCTCCTCTTTTGAAAACGGCGATGTTTTAAGCAGCGCTACTGGCATAGTTATGTTTGCCAAAACCGGCGATGCCACCGCCAGTGTCAATAGTTTGCAGCCTCGTTTTAGCGCCGATTTAGCCCAGGATTGTTCTGCTGGCAGCTCCATTGTGGCCATGAATCCGCCGGAGCTCGTTATCGGCAAAGGGAAATCCGGTAGTATTATTTTGAGCAGAAATTGTCCCGGAGAAGAAGAGGAAATTGAGCTGACGGCAGCACCGGAATGTGCCGGCCTCTTAACCGTAGCTCCCGCCTCTTTTAGCGCCAAAGCCGCTACAGCTTCGGCCACCGTAACAGCCGCCAATCAGATTGGTTCTTGCAAAATAAGTTATGGCAATTTCGAAACAACAGTAAAGATTATCAATGCCCAAGGTTATAGCATTGGCTTATCTATCAACGGGGCGGCCGCCGATACAATTTATACACTGGACGATGTAAAGTCCGATACCTATATTTTGGTAGCCAGGGATGCCGCTAGTTACGCCGCTTGGCAAGCCGGAGTAAGAACTCTCCATGATTTGCCGGCCCAAGTGCCGGCTGACAAAGTTATTTTTGTGAATTTACAAGACGAATATCAATTCAACGGCAAAAAAGACGACACCATATACCTTTACAACTGGGCTGATCAGGTAATCTTTTCCCACCTCATTTCCGGCGGCTTTAACCAGCGGCAAAACGATGGCACTTTTGAGAAAAATGATGCTCCTGTAGGCGCCGACGGTAAAGCTCCGGCGGTTATCAGCGGCGTGAATGAGCCCCTATATCTCTATGAAACCGGTATCGTCAGCGGTGGCACCTACAATTATTTCATCTTCTATATTCCCTAAAATTAAGAATATCTGCTAATTATGCCCTGGCACTGCCGGGAGGATATTCGCCGATGAGTACTTTTTACATTACTGCCCATAGCCTGATTACTGCCAAAAGTGTCGCTGCCGACCCGGAAGGCTATTTTTTGTGGAAGGCCGTTTCCGAGCGCCCGAATGAACGCTTTGGCCGCTTTGATTTACTCACTAAATATGCTCTTTCGGCTGCGGAGCTCCTTGATTTGCCCCTCGATGAGCCCAAAAATAGTTCCAAAGCTCTTATTTTAGAAACTGCCAGCGGCTCTCTCGCCATTGATGAGCGCTATTATAGCGATAAGCGGCAAAATCCCCCCAGCCCGGCTCTCTTTACTTACACTTTACCCAGTGTGGCCCTGGGGGAAATAGCCATCCGCTACCGCCTGACCGGCCCCAATTTAACTCTCTTAAGCCGGGTCCAAAGCACCGGTGCTCTGGGACTTTTGGAGAGTGCGCGGGCCATAAGGCGCAGGGAATGTACAGAAGCTATCTTTATCATGGCCAGTGGGGTAAATAAACAAAATGCCCTTTTTAATGATTTTCCGCCCTCAAAAGCGGCCGCTCTGCGCCTCAGTTTGCTCTCCGGCGCCCCGGGCAGCTTAAAACTGCAAATAGAACGCGGGGAAAATAATCAATCTCCCCACTTGCCGAGAAGGCCGCTCATGGACTATTTAGAGGAAGGCGCATTGGGCTCATGGGAAAGCTCTCTGCAACTGGGAAAACATAGTTATTATTTTAAAATAACAACCATTTAATGAGGATAAAATGGACGCACTGATAAATGAGCTGAAAGAGCATATTATTGAGGCTTTAAGCCTTGATGAGATCACCCCCGAGGAAATTGATGCCGAGGCGCCGCTTTTTGGCACCGGCCTGGGCCTTGATTCAATAGATGCGCTGGAACTCGCCGTTATGGTGGAAAAACACTATCATATACGCATTACCGACAGCGAAGTGGGCAATAAGGCCTTTTCCTCGGTAAAATCTCTAGCCGAATTCATTCAAAATAATTCCGCTCAATGAGAGATATTGTTATCACCGGCCGCGGGCTCATCAGCGCCGCCGGCAGCAATGTCGGTGAGTTTTATCGCGCGCTACAAAACGGGCAAAGCGGGCTTAAAAAACTCTCGCTCTTTAATTCGGCACGCTCAGGCCACTTTCCTGTTGGGGAGATAAATGATAATCTCACGGAATTATGCGGAGAAAGCGGGCTTTCGCGCAGCAGCGAACTGGCGCTCATTGCCGCTCGCGAAGCTATAGCCGAGGCCAACTTAAGCCCCGGCGATTTGGCCAAAGCGGCCCTCATAAACGGTGCCTGCACCGGCGGTATGCTGATAAGCGAAGAGCTCATAAGCCGCCTGATAGCCGGAGAAGAAATAGCTTGGCCAGCTTTTCGCCAGCATGAATGTTCGGTAACCACCGGCAAACTGGCTGCTATTCTGGCTATTCATGGGCCGATCTCCACCATTTCCACAGCTTGCACTTCCGGAGCTCTCGCCATTGCTATCGGTGCTGATTTAATCCAAACAGGCGCCGCCGAGGTGGTACTTTGCGGCGGCACCGATTCATTAACACGCCTGACTTTAAACGGCTTTGCCTCTCTTCTCGTGGTATCGGATATCGGGCCCAAACCATTTGATGCCCATAGGCAAGGTATGTCTCTGGCCGAGGGTGCCGCTTTTATTGTTTTAGAAAGCGCCGATCATGCCAGGAAAAGAGGCGCCAAAGCCCTAGCCACCCTGGCCGGCTACGGCGCAAGTTGCGATGCCTACCATGCCTCCGGCCCGCACCCTGAGGGGCTTGGCGCCGTCAGCGCCATGGAAAAAGCCTTAAAAATGGCCGCAGCCACCCCGGATGATATCGGCTATATTAATGCCCACGGCACTGGCACCAAAGAAAACGACCGCATGGAGGCCAAAGCGCTGCAAAAAGTTTTTAAAAAAGTGCCGCCCTTTTCCTCCACCAAAGCCTTTTACGGCCATCCCCTGGCGGCGAGCGGCGCCATAGAAGCCATTTTGAGCACTTTGGTATTGGAGCACAACTTTTTGCCGGCTAATTTAGGTTTTAAAGATATTGATCCGGAAATCGCTCTTGTCCCTTTAACCGCTGGGATAAAAGCTGCGCCCAATTTTGTTATGAGTAACTCCTTTGGCTTTGGCGGCAATAATGTGGTGCTCATCTTTGGCCGGCCGGGCAAAACTCCCACTATTGAACAGGTGGCCACCCGGCCGGCCAAAGTGGCCATCGCGGCCCAGGCGGCTATTTGGCCGGAGGAAGAAAAAAGTACCTATGTCTTCCCGGAGTGGCTTAGTTTTGCCGGCGAAAAAGTGCAAAAAGTACCGGATGCCGCTTTTAAAAGCCTCTTGCCGCCCATGAAAATCCGCCGCCTGGGCCGAGTGCAGATTATGGCTCTCGCAGCGGCGCAAAAGCTAATACAAATAGCCCCTTTTACCGACCGGGAAGCCACTGTTTTAGTGGCTACAGGCCTGGGGGAACACAGCGAAACAGCGGCTTTTATCGAAAATATGGCCCGAAATAACGAAGCCACGCCAATGCCGGCTAAATTTATCAATTCGGTACATAATTCTCTCGCCGGCCAGTTAGCCATTTGGCACCAACTTAGCGGCGAAAATCACACTTTTACCCACAATAAGCTCTCGCTCACCGCGGCTCTTTGGGAGGCTATGGTCATCCTGGGTAATAGCCGCGCTAAAGAGGCTCTTCTTTTAGCTTGTGACACTCTTTCCCCCTATGCGCTCCTCGCCGGCCGCGCCCTAAATTGCCTTAAAGCGCCTCTTGCGGCCGGCGAGGGGGCGGCCGCCTGGCGGCTTACAGCCGCCGGCAGCGCACCGGAGGCCAGCATCACTTTGGAAGCTCACCTGGAATATAGGCCTGAGCTTTTAAAAAATGCCGACCTTTTGCTGGCCGCCGGCGACGCTGCCCTGCCCCAGGACTTGCCGGCTGATTTACCGATTGCCACCTGGGAAGAAAAGAGCGGCGTCTTTTGTACTTCCAGCGGCCTGGGGCTTACGGCCGCCACGGATAGCCTAAGCTGTAACGCGCTTTCAAAAAAGCTCACCTTAAAGCAGGGGAGCCCTGGGGCATTAAAGCGCATTATTCTTTGCGAAACTCTGGGGCAAAGGCGCTTTGCCATAGTGGCAGAACATTTATAGCTTTTGGCCACAGCCGGCCCTGGCCCGGCCAGTTAATTTGAGGAGTTAGTCCATGAACAAACATTATCTCTTATTAATGGCATTAAGCCTCATCTGTGCTTGCGGAAATAATAATAAAAACAAAGAAAACGGCAATCAGCAAGAGCATAATCAGGACAATAAGCCTCCTCTTCCGCCGGCACCGCAAGCCCAGGATACTTGCACCGCCGGTAGCGCCAAATGCGCAGAAAAACAGATTCAGTATTGCGAAGGCAGCTCATGGGGCCTCCCCAAAAACTGCCCGGTTAATAAGGAATGCCGTGAAAATAGCTGTGTGCAGGTAGTTACAACCAGAGAAAAGCACCCCTTAACCTGCGGCAATACAGTTTGCACTCCCGGGCAGCTTTGCCAAAACGGCACCACTTGCTTGGATCGCACCGCCAAAGCCAGCGCCGAGGGGGCCCCTTGTGACCCGGCTACTTTTTTAGAATCCTGTGACGGCAATACCTTAGTCTATTGCAAAACCGACCCGGCAGGAGAGGAAGAACCGTTAATCACGGCCTTCCCCTGCGGCGAGGCCCACTGCGCTTTGCGCTTTAACAAAAACTTCGGCACCTGTTTTGCCAAAGAAGACATCAACTGCAACGAAAAAACAGCCGGCGAATTTACCTATTGTTATCAGGAAGATATTTCTACATTTTTCTTGGAAATAACAGCCTGCACCTTGGGAGCCGACGGCTATTATTATGCTTTTCGCGATGATATGGAAACTGTTGACTGCGTAGGCTCCTGCCTCGATACTTATTCCTGTAACCGCGCCGATGAAATCCGCACCTGCGCAAGCGAGGGCTACCATTGCGAAGAAAATATTTCTATTGCCTGCGCTCCGGGCAATACTCCAGGAATTTTGGAATATTCCGCCACCAACTGCCTTGATTACAGTAAATATTGCCCTGGCATAAAATGCCTGCCGGAAAGCGGCGAATGTGATTGGGATAAGTGCACCGACACCATGTAACCACAAGCTGCCGTTAAACATGGTTTTCAAAGCAAACCGCCGGGCATTATAAGTCAGAGCTCCAATAAAAAAGCTATCTTTATTCCGGGCTTTTCACTTATACTGGTTTTACATTTTGCCGGGCGGCTCGTTCTGGCTAATGAGCGAAAAAGCGACGGAGTAAAAAAGTGCGTAAAAAGTATCCTGCATTAAATTTTGCCTTTGGGCTTGGGGCCATGTCTCTAATAGCTCTTATGACCTTTTCCCCACCTCTAAAGCCGCTTATGGCTCAGGAAGCGAGCGCCCAGGTAGCCGCCAGCTCCTCTGCCTATGACACTCCCATTGGTTTTTGGCTCTCCGAGGCCACTAAGTCGCAATTTGGCGGCGTCTTTCAAATTTACCAGGAAGGCTCTGAATTTAAAGGTAAAATTGTGCGTCTTTTACCGCGCATCGGCCACCCCGATGATGACCTAAACACCAAATGCGGCGGCTGTGAAGGTGCCTTAAAAGACCACCCCACCGTGGGTCTGCCCTTTATTTACGGTTTTAAAAAAGAGGCCGACCGCGCCCGCTGGAGCGGCGGCAAAGTTATTGATTCCCGCTCCGGCAATGCCTATAGCGCCCGCATGGAAGTAGTGGAAAACGGCAAAAAGCTAAAAGTACGCGGCTACTTAGGCACTCCTATGCTGGGAGCCACCGTATACTGGACAAGAGTCACTTCAAAAGAAGATCTGCGCTCTCCGCTATGAGAGCATGAGGATAAAATGTCTGATATTATAATAAAATTAATGGGTATTACTTACAAACCGCACGGCCGTTCTGAAGAAAAACTCCCCGCCGACGCCCCCATAAGCGTAAAAGACATTCTCTTAAAAATCGGCTACCGCGAAGTGGGGCTGGAGTTTTTTATTATCCACAGAAACGGCGAAGTTTTAAAGCTTGATTCACTCGTAAATCCCGGTGATGAGCTATCTGTTTTTATGCCTCTCGGCGGCGGCTGAAATAAAGCTTTTTTACCTAAATGCCTTTGCCTTAAGCTGTCACTTTTTTGTATAAAAACCAGCCCAAAAAGGCGAGCAGAGCCAGGTAAAAAACCACATCCAGTATCTTATCAAAAACAGTAGCCGGCTTTTCCTCGCCGTCGCTACCGGCTATTTTTCCTGCTTTCGCTACTTGCTTCCCTTCAAAAAATAGCCACGTGTTTTTCTCTTTGGGGAAAACCTCCGCTACTTCCGAAGCGCTCAGGTTTTCCCCAACCCCCTTTCCGCCGCACGGCCTTTGACACCCCGAACCCCGTGCCTTCAATAAAAATGGCTCTCATTATGCTATGTTATAAAATTGTTCTCTCCTGGTTTGCCTTAAAAGCCAGAGGCCACACTTAATACCAGTATCTGCATAACCGCCTCTGGCTTAGCCGGGGCTACCGCCCCGGCACCCTGCCGGGCTAGGTAACATAACAACTTGAAATTACACGATATTCTCCCCATATCTATTTGTAAAAATGGAGAGGGGGTCGGGGGGTGAGGGATGAGAAAAATTGAGAGGCGATTTTCATAAAAATCCAATCAGTTAGGAGGAGAGGTCCTAGAAACCTGCGAAGCACACCCGCCATATTTGACAATAGCCGGGGCGCTACTTTTAAGCTGTCACTTTTTTGTATAAAAACCAGCCCAAAAAGGCGAGCAGAGCCAGGTAAAAAACCACATCCAGTATCTTATCAAAAACAGTAGCCGGCTTTTCCTCGCCGTCGCTACCGGCTATTTTTTGCATGCCGCTGCGAATAGAGAGCAAAGTACCGCGCGAGCGCCGCTTTTTCGGGGCTTCCTTAACTTTTTCATTTTTCGGCTTGCTCTCTTTTGAGGATTTTTTGGCCTTTATAGCCTGGCCACTTGCCTCATTAGCTTCATCAAGATCCGCCGGAATTTTATTCTTCAAAGTTGTTTTTTTCTTTTTTCCCGCCATATTTTCTCCTCACTAATTTGCCAGCCGGGCCGCCAAAAGTCACACGCTCCACCATAGCCAATTTTGATGAGCTATGCCAGAGCTATAACATTCTCAAGTTGCCAGCGGGAGGCTTTTTGCGCTAAAAAGGCTTTGATGTCACTTTTGGCATCCAATTATATAAGGATTGTCTCATGTTAAAAAAAGCACTTGCTGAATGTATCGGTACCTTTTGGCTCGTTTTAGGCGGCTGCGGCGCAGCTTGTCTCGCTTGCGGATTTCCCAGCCATGGCATCGGCTTTTTGGGCGTTTCTTTGGCTTTTGGCCTCACTGTGCTCACCATGGCCTATGCCATCGGCCACATCTCCGGCTGTCACCTTAACCCGGCAGTCTCTTTAGGCCTAGCCGTGGGCGGGCGTTTTAGTTTTAAAGAGCTGCCCTGGTATGTAGGGGCCCAGCTGGTGGGCGGCATTTTAGGCGCTCTTGTGCTTTATCTCATTTTGAGCGGCGCCCCAACTGCTTTTGATTTTCAAAACGGCTTTGCCTTAAACGGCTACGGCGCACACTCTCCGGGCCATTACAGCTTAGGCGCCGCCTTCCTCACCGAAGTGGTGATGACTGCTCTCTTCCTGGTTATCATCATGGGCGCCACCGATAAGCGGGCTCCGGCCGGCCTGGCCCCTATCGCCATCGGTCTTGGCCTCACTTTGATTCACCTTATCTCCATTCCGGTGACCAATACTTCGGTCAACCCGGCCCGTTCCACCGCCGTGGCCGTTTTTGCCGGCGGCTGGGCTATTAAAGAACTCTGGCTCTTCTGGGTGGCTCCACTTTTGGGCGGCGCTCTCGGTGCGGCTTTTTACCGCTTTATCGGTAAAAGTAGCGACAAAGCGTAAAAAGCATACAGTATCTCTCGTCTGAAATATGTGATATAAAAAGAAAGAGGGGGGATGATAAGATGCTTTCTGTGTATGGATATTACGAAAACGGTATATGTATACCGGCAGAAACTTTAAAACTGAAGAATAGGCAACAGGTAATTATCACTGTTGTTGATGATGAACAGCCTATATACCGGGAATCACCTAAAAAAAATGGCACGTTGGCAGAATTCTTTGGTATAATGGATCTTGGCGATGGTTTAACAATCCAAAAGGCTATGCGCGATGAATGGACTTGATTTCATCGCAGATACCAATGCCATTATTTACATAATGGCCGGAAAATCATACACACAGCCTTATACAGATAAGTGTCTTGGAGTTTCTGTAATAACAGAAATGGAACTACTCTCATTTCCATGCGCAATACCGCAAGAATTGGCAAATATTACTAACGTATTAAATAACACCACAATTATTCCACTTACTGATTCAATAAAAAAACAGGCCATTCTAATCCGCCGTTTGTATTCGGCAAAACTGCCGGATGCGATTGTAGCGGCAACAGCTATGATTTGTGGCATTCCTTTACTTACGGCAGACAAAGGATTTAAGAAAATAAACGAGTTAAACTTGCAGCTCCTTGAGCCGGTTATTTCTTAAAAATAGTCACATTTAAGAATAACGGTAATTACTTCTGTTGTTCCTCAAGCTGGGCTATTTTTTCTTCTAAATCAAGCACTTTTTCGCGCAAAACAGCCACCGCTTTGGTGAGTTCCTTATAATCGGCGTGCGATGGCAAATGGGCTTTTTGTAATAATTCCGTCATAATAGCCACCAGCTGCCCCTCGCTTTTGCTAAAAAGATTACCGGCATGCACCGCCACTTTGGTGAGCTGCTCTTTTTGCTCATCGGTAAGCCACCAGATATCGTCAATTATTTTCATATAAACTCCGCGCTCCGCCTGGTTTTTCCTTGCTATAAAGCAAAAAAAACATTAGCATGAAATGGCTGGTTAAACTTCTAGCCAGCATTGCCGAGGAGTTAGCATGAAAAGCAGCAAATTGCAACAGCATCTCTCCGTAATCATTCTAACATCTACCCTACTTGTCGCGGCATGCAATAACAACGCCGAGTCAGAGACAAGTACCGGTTGCAAAGCTATGCTCGGCGATTTAGTCATCACCGAAATAATGCCCAACCCCAAAGGCAAAGACAAAAACCATGAATGGTTTGAAATTTATAATGCCAGTAGCGTAAAGCAAACACTTACCGGCCTGGTTTTACACCAGGAATTCGGGCAAAATAACAAAGTTAAGACCAAAGAGCACAAAGTAAAAGGCCCGTTTACTTTGGAGCCCGGCGCCTATTTCGTCTTTGGCGATGGCGATAGCGATTTTGTAAATTATAATTATGGCACCGGCCTTAGCGATTGGAATAATAACAGCGCCATTCTCTCCATTATGTGCGACAATAAAATCATCGATTCCATAAGCTACGGCAGCGAAGGCGGCCTGCCGGCCCCCACCGAAGGCATCGCCATTGCTTTTGACGGCTCCAGAAGACCTGATGCTCAAGCCAATAACAATGTATCAGCTTGGTGCAATGCACTGGATTCTTATGATAATGGCAATAATTTTGGCACCCCCGGCAAGAAAAATCAGAGCTGTTCCGTTACAACTTGCTTGCAAAATGGCGAGCGGGTAAATGCTCTTACTCCCGCCGCCGGCGACCTGGTCATCACCGAAATTTTGGCCGACCCGGCCGGTTCCGATTCCGATACCATCTCTCACCTTTTGGATTCGATGACAGAATTCACCGAAATCAAAGTAGATAAAAACGAATATATTGAAATTTACAATGCTTCTGACAAAGATGTAGATTTATACGGCCTTTATTTTAAACAAATCAAAGACGGCAATACCGACGGCACTGCCCACCAAATCCTCGGCCTCGGCGAAACTATTAAAAATCGCAAAAGCTGTGTCCGCATCCCGGCCGGTGAATACGCCGTCATTGGCATGAGTGAAGATGAAGACAGAAATTGTTTACTTAGCCCCACCGCTCTCTTCACCGGCAGCCGCCTATATAACAGCAATAGCACTTTTGAGCTCTATACAGCCGAGGGCGCTATTATTGAATCAGCCCCCTATGTGCACAAAAAAGATAGTGTTTATGCCCTAAGCCCCGCCTATTTGGATGCTACATCCAATAATGATCCCACCCACTGGTGCTCTATCCGCGGCATAGGGCTCTGTATCGACCAAGGCACCCCGGGAGAAAAAAATAGCATCTGTGTGCCCGATAGCGATACCGATGATGACCCAGGCCCTGTTACCTGTCCAGGAACAGCCCCTGTAGCCGGTGATTTAGTAATAAGTGAGATTTATTCCGCTCCTGGCCCCAAAGCCGACGAAGAATTTAATAAAGAATTTGTCGAAGTTTATGCCGCCAAAACCGTGCAAGTGAGCTCCCTTACCATCTCCAGTAAATCAGCTTCTAAAGTGCGCAATTTTACTGTTGATTTTGGCGAATGTTACACCTTTGAAGCCGGTAAATATGTCACCTTTGGCGGCAGCACCGATGAAAACGAAAACGGCGGAATTACCATTGATTTTGCTTACACCGGTCCTAAAGGCGGTCTATATAAGCCGACTAAAGACTACGTTATTGAGCTGCTTTATAACAATCTGCTCATCGACAGCGCGCCCAATGTCATGGGCAGCGCTTTAAAATCCGCCAACTTATCCGCCGATAAATTAAACGCCGTCGATAATGATGACAGCGCCAACTGGTGCTTGGCCGATCTCACCCCGGGCCAGGCTGCTGGCATCTGTAGCAATGAAGGCCCGGATACCGATGACTGCGATACCGAAAAAGCGCCCATCAGCGGCGATATCGCCATTACCGAGATTTATTCCGCCCCCGGCCCCAAAGCCGGCGAAGAAT
>JAEEML010000115.1 GCA_016283195.1 Deltaproteobacteria bacterium
CAGCGTAGCCGCAGCGGCCGCCGGCCAAAACTATTCCGACGTAAGGCGGATCGCGACCTAGCAGTATTTAGCTGCTGAGCTCCGGGGCGCCGTGGCAGCTGCCCACTATGCCACTGATTCAATCAATCTGCTCATATCAAATACACCACGTCACTTACCGGATGCCCTCTCTGTTTGTAAAAAATGGAGAGGGCAAGATGTCAATAAATTCCACTACTTGTGGGGTGAGGGCGCCGCAGGCAGATGGGCTAGACACCAATAATTTCCACTATTTATTGTGGTAAGGGGTAATGGCGAGAATTCTAGTCATCCACACTGCCGTTCAGGCGCGGCGGGATAAAGCCCACCAGCCCACTTACAGTACTGTCGCCCTGCTTTTTGGCATATTTTGTGTGCAATAGATGGTGAGCTAGTTCTGAGCCGGGAGTTTTGAAATACTCCTCATAAAGGCGCTTAATATCAGGATTATCCTGCGATTTGCGCAGCACACCGTGTTCATCAAGATTAGTGAGGACATCGGCCCGCTTTTGCTGATCGCCGGCCAATTTGGGTACGCCGTTGCCGGCACCGCAAATGCAGCCGCCACGGCAAGCCATTACCTCAATTAAGTCATAGCCGGAATCCTCACCGGCAATAATTTTTTTGATAACCGGCTCGATATTTTTGAGCCCGGAAGCCACGGCCACGCGCACTTTTTGCCCGTTTACCTCATAAGTGGCTGCTTTTAATCCTGTAAATCCACGCACTTCCTTAAAATCAAGTGCTTTTAGTTCTTCGCCGGACAGCTTCTCTACAGCCATTCTGAGTGCGGCCTCAGCCACACCGCCGGAATTGCCAAAAATAACACCGGCGCCGCTGACCTCTTTGTAAGGCGTATCAAATTCGGCCGGTGCCACTTTATGCGGGTCAATCATCGCCTTTTCGGCCATTTCCAAGAGTTCTTTGGAGGTGAGCACGGCATCCACATCGCGGATGCCGTCCGGGGCAAATTCCGGCCGCGCGGCCTCCCCTTTTTTGGCAATACAAGGCACAACCGAGACTACAAAGAGCTTGTCTTTAGTTATGCCCATACGCTTTGCAAAATGATTTTTCACCACCGCGCCCATCATCTGCTGCGGCGATTTGCAACTGGAGAGATGGGGTAAAATTTCCGGATAGCGTTTTTCGGCAAAATTTACCCAGCCCGGGCAACAAGAGGTAAATTGCGGCAAAACTCCGCCCTTTTGCACTCTTTCTAAAAATTCGCTGGCTTCTTCAACAATGGTGAGGTCGGCCGTGAAAGTGAAATCAAAGATGCTGTCAAAGCCCAGCTTACGCATAAGGCCGGCAATAATTGGGGTGGCTTTGTCGTAAGAGAGGCCCAGCGCTTCGGCAAAATAGCTGCGCACAGCCGGCGCCACAAAGCCCACAACATGCATATCCGGGTTATTGATGGCCCTAAAGACTTTGCCGCGCTCGCGCTTGTAATCGAGTGCGCCGCAGGGACAGCTGTTTACACATTGCCCGCAGCCTACACAATCGGTGAAGGAGAGCGGTTTGCCCGATTTAGTGGTGACAATCTCACGCCCATTTTGGTAAGTGAGCGCCAGTACCCCCGGCCCTTCCAGCTCAGCGCAGGCAGTGACGCAGCGCCCGCAAGCGATGCACTTGTTACTGTCGCGCACAATAAACGGATGATCATCGAGTATTGGTAATTTATCGAGCTTTTTCAGCGGTTTGTGATACTCTACGCCATATTTACTGGCGAGCTTTCGCAAGTTGCAACTCTCGCGCTCGGCACAGCCGCATTTTAGGCAGCGCTCGGCTTCGCGGCGCGCCTCTTCCGCTGAAATTGTGTGATCGACCTCCGAAAAGTCTTTGAGCCGCTCGCACATAGGCAAAGATTTGTATTTTACACGCGCCATTTTGGGCATGGGCTCAAATTCCCAGCGCGGGAGGTCTTCCAAACTGCCGCGTGAACAGCTGTAATCCTCCTGACTTTTGGCTACTACGCCATATTTCAAAAAGCTATCCATGGCTTCGGCGGCCCGCTTACCGGCGCCCACAGCGGCAATCACTGTGGCCGGGCCGGTTACACAATCGCCGCCGGCAAAAATCTTGGGATTAGAGCTCTGCATAGTAGCACCGTCGATAACAATGTCGCCCCATTTGGTGAGCTCCACCCCGACACTTTCTGCCGCAATGGCAGCTGTATCGGTGGCCTGGCCAATGGCGCCGATAATGGTATCGGCTTTAATAACAAACTCGCTGCCCTCTACCGGAATCGGCCGCCGACGCCCCGATTTATCAGGTTCGCCAAGGGCCATTTTGGTGCAAAGCAGCTCTTTTCCGTCGGCTCCGTCACTTATTTTGAGCGGCGCAGTCAAAAAGACCATCTCCACTCCTTCGGCCAGAGCTTCTTCAATCTCAATCTCTTCGGCCGGCATTTCGGCCCTGGTGCGGCGATAGATGAGTTTTACCTCGCTGGCCCCCTGGCGCCGGGCGGTGCGCACACAGTCAATGGCTGTATTGCCACCGCCGATGACTACTACCCGCTTGCCCAGATTCAGCTTTTCGCCGTTGGTCACTTTTTCCAAATAGTGGATACCAAGCATCACGCCCGGGCTGTTCTCACCTTCAATTTTGAGCGGCGAGGCTTTCCAAGAACCGAGAGCCAGATAAACGGTATCAAAATCATCTTGCAATTCACTCAAAGTGATGTCTTTGCCGAGGGCTTTATTATTGACAATTTTCACCCCCAGCTCAGTGATGGTGCCGATTTCCTTGTCCAAAATAGCCTTGGGCAGGCGATATTCCGGAATACCGTAGCGCATCATACCGCCGGAATGAGCCTCTTTTTCAAAAACAGTGACTTCATGGCCCTTAATAGCGCTGTAATAAGCCGCCGAAAGGCCTGAGGGACCAGCGCCGACAATAGCGATTTTCTTGCCAGAGGGCTCTGCTACTTCCGGCACAAAGTGCTCAGCGCTTGCCGCATCCAAATCAGCGGTAAAACGCTTTACATTGTTAATTGCCACCGGCTCATCAACTAAATTACGCCGGCAGGCTCCCTCACAGGTGTGGGGGCAAACCCGTCCGCAAGCGCTGGGAAATGGATTATTATTTTTAATAATTCTCAGTGCTTGTTCGTAATTGCCGTTTTTTACTTCCTGCAAATAAGATTGGATATCGATGTGCGCCGGGCAAGTGTTTACACAAGGAGCCACACAATCGCCGTTGTGATCGGCCAGAAGTTGTTCCAGCCGCATTTTGCGATAGGTGCTAAGTGCGTCACTTTTTGTAATGATTTTCATGCCTTCGGCAATTGGTGTCTGGCAGGCGCGGACATCACCGGCACCTTCAACTTCCACCATGCAAAGGCCGCACGAACCATTGGGATGCTCCATGCGCACATCATAACAGAGGTTTGGAACTTCAATATCAATCTCACGTAAAGCTTGTAATATCGATAAGTTAGCTGGAACTTCATGTTCTTCGCCATCAATAGTAACCATTATTTTTTTAGCTATGTTCTCACTCATTAAGCTTCTCCTTATCTGAGCAGATAGAGAACCACGGCGGGCAACTTAACAAAAAGTTCCAAACTTGGCAAAAAAGTGGCCAGGAAAATTAAGCAAACTAATTTTTATTAAAATACCGTGAGTTATGTGTGCAGGAAATTAGCCGAAGTAAGATTCATCCTGCTCGATGCGGCTTAAGACCCAATCAAAGTTGCCGCCGGTGACCACTGTGCCGCAATATTCGCATTTGCCGGACTGATTCAGCTTAATTGGCGCGCCGCAGGACGGACATTCCTCAGAATTATAGGCTTTTTCGCTAAAATCTTTGGCGCGGATAAAAGTCCAGTATTCGGTAAAGGGGCGCGGTTTGGTTTTGCTGCCGGAGATTACATTCCAGCGGCTATCAACCACATAATCCAGCATAGAGGCGTGGATTCTAAAGGTGGCTGCTTCGTAGTAACGGTCGGTGGCAATTTTTACCAGCTCGATTTTGGAGACATTTACATTTTCGCAAATACTTCTGCGCCCGGCCCGCTTGTAATTTTCTATCCAGAAACGGTGCACTTCAAAGATGGAATCGGTTTCGTATGGGCGCGCGAGCTCCCAGCTCTGGCTGGACCAGGCCTCTTGAATAGTGAGAAAGGCCTTTTTAACGCGCTCTTCCAGATGCGCTAAATCAAAGCCCGGGTGCCGTGAAGTGAGCTCGGCAAGATCCGCAGCCAGATATTCATCGGTAATAGTTGGATAATCAGTGCCCTCCTCTTCCACGTGCTCAGAGCCCGGTTTTAAGGGAATCAGCACTTGTTTATTCATATTAAAGGAGCTCACAACCCATTGATATTCACCGGAATTCACAGCAGAACCACAGTGGGCACACAGGCCGGCCGGAGTAATGCCGGCTGTGGCTCCGCAATTCGGGCAACCGAGAGCGGTAATTTCCGCCGGACCTTTGGAAAGCACCCCAAATTTTCTTTCAAAAGTAAGTGAACAATTAACATAATAGCGCTGTTCGACAATGGCCATGCCCTTCCAGGTATAATCGGCTTCCAAAACTACATTAATCTTGGTTACGCTCTTATTTGTATCTTTTTGCGCCGATTTCATGGCAAACGAGCCGATTACCACATCTTTTAGCTCCTTGCCGCCGGCCAAAAGATTTTTATTCATCATCTTTAGCGCTTCCGGCCTGATATAAGGCTCTACAACTTTTAATTCATCCTTATTATTAAGCGCTCTCAAAGTACGCACAAAGAGCAACTGGGCAAAATCAAAGAAGAGCGGCTCGCTGAAATTCGGATCATCACTCTTTATGGTAGTCAAATTACGCCGATGTTTTGAGGCGCTTTTGGCTGCGGCGCTCAAATAATCGACCTTTTGGGCCTGATTCATAGAGGAAATAATGCCAAGCGCTTTGAGCAGTTTTTTCAGCGGTTTTCTAAAAATATAAGCTATAATAACAATTATTAATAGCGGCACTCCAACTTCCGGATATTCAAAGAGAAGTTCAATCAAAAGCCGGGCTATAAGTTCGGCCAGGAGGCGGTCGCCGTCACTGCTGCTACTATAGCTGCCACTGCTGCTACTGCTGTGACTACTACCGCCGCTGCTGTAAGAATGGCCGCCACCGGCTCTGGCCAGAGCGTCGAGAGCATAAAAGAAGAATGCAAAAAAGATAGAAAAAGCAGCAATTTTTGACCAGTTGGTGATTATAAATTGCTTTATTTTACGCGGCCATTTTTTCATCCTGCACCTCACAAAAGATGACCACGGCAAACTAATACAAAATGAGCTGCCAGGTCAACCGCGGAAGAGCACCAAGAAAGATATTTAATTGACAGCGCTATAATGGTTTGGTAGCCACCTCTTGTTTGGCTTTATGCAAGAAAGGCGCCGGTAACCGGTAAAGCAAATGCAAATAGACGAAGCCCTGGAAAGTTTTCACGAATACATAGCTATAGATCGTAATTTATCTGCCAACACTGTGGCGGCGTACATGAACGACCTAAATGGCCTTATGCGCCACTTGGAAAGCGAAAAGATAAATGAAATCACCGAGATAAAACCAGAGCACATTATTGCCTGGCTAAAACTCCTGGATTCTAATGGCATCGGCGCCCGTTCCAGAGCCCGCGCCCTTTCGGCCTGCCGCCAGTTTTTTAAGTTTTTGCGCCTTTCAAAATGGTTGGATGAGAGTCCGGTGACTACCATCGAAAGCCCGTTTTTTCCCAAAACCCTACCTGATGTGTTGCGGCCGATCCAAATTGATGAAATTCTGGCTGCCATCCCGGCTGATGCTAAAAGACCGCGTTTTGAGCGCGATAGAGCCATGATTGAGCTGATGTTTAGCTGCGGATTGCGAGTCAGTGAATTGATAAATCTCCACATAGGCGACTTGCATTTAAATGAAGGCTTTATTTTAGTGCGCGGCAAAGGAGACAAGGAGCGCTTGGTGCCTGTAGGGCAAAAGGCCATAGAAACATTAACAAATTATATGAATGTGGCGCGGCGGAGTATTTTGAAAAATCCGGCTAATAAGACCCAGGTACTCTTTGTGCATCCATCAGGTAAAGCGCTCACCAGAATGGGATTTTGGAAACTTTTGGAACGCTATGCCAGAGGTGCGGGACTTTTGGAAAATGTTCACCCGCACCTTCTGCGCCACTCTTTTGCTACCGCTCTTCTGGCCGGTGGCGCCGATTTGCGTTCGGTGCAAACTATGCTCGGCCATGCCAGTATTACCACCACCGAAATTTATACCCATGTTTCCAGTGAAGAATTGCGCGGTGTGGTAAATAAAAGCCATCCTCTTAGCCAAAAAAGAAAAAAACATTAGCAACTTTAGCAAAAATGTGCCGATATATCATCTCAGGGTATTTTTACCGAAGGAGGTAACGATGAGCTCTATTTCTTCAACCTATACCAAAACGCAATTTCTAAACGATTTTTCGGCTTCCACCATCGCCGTAGATGATAATCTGCTGAATAAAGTTGGCGAAAATATGTCAAAAGCCGGCTTATCACAGACGGAAATAGCTACTGTAAAAAAAGAATTGGTTGAGGTAGCCGGAGAAGACAAAATTATTCAAGGTGCAGAGTTTGATAAGCTTTTCACCAAGTTAGACGGCCACGATAAAAACGGCTCTTCTTCTTCCTTCCTGTTAAAAAAATCGGCTGGCGGTGTCGCTTCGCAAACTCTTTGCGGAAATGTTGTTGATACCCTTTTACAAAACCGCACTACCACCACCAATTATTCTGTAGCCGATTTTCAGAAAGAATTTGGCAATGGCGAGGTAAACGTCGGCCCCAAAATGTTGGCCGATTTGTTCCAGGCTCTGGGGCGCGAACCTTACAGTCTCTCTGTGTCTGAACGCACCAAAGTATGCAAAAATATTGCCTTTATTGCCGGTATTAACGGCAAAATTTCCGGTGCTGAATTAAATGAGCTTTTTAAAGAAATTAAGAGCTACGATAACGGTTCGAAAAACGATGTTTTCACTGTCAGCACCGCCACAGCAGGTAAGGAACAAGGTACTGTTTCCGGCGAGATTCTAAATGTGGCTAAAGATAATTTTGCCGGGCGCGTGGATGTCGCCGGTAGCGCTTTAAAGGCCGAGTTTGCCGGCGGTGCCATAAAAATGAGCGATATTGGCATAATGGACTGCGTGCATCTTGCCGCTTTGGGTGTCAACCTGCTTGATCTCGCCAAATATTGTGACGGTAAGAGCAGCAGCATGGATGGGCTTATATCTATGCTTGATACCTTAGACGGCCAAAAAGATCAAAAAGTAAATATCGAGACCAATTATCTAAACGGCCGGGCAAATGAGCTGACAAAAACAGGCAAGGCGTTGAATATTTTACGAAAATATTTAAAAGGCTCTGCTGACGGAGTAGCCTCAAAACCGGCAGCAGGCGCTGACCAAGCCCAACCGGCTACCGGCAGTAGCCAAACCAAACCTGTCGCCGACAATCCGGCTTCGATTTCCGGTTCCAATGTCGTGTGTCTGGATGATAATATTATGGATGTTATTGCCGGCGGAGGCACTGCAGCCAAAAAACTTATTGCCGATATCAAAGCCAATAGAGCTACCATCGACCAAACCCGTGTTACCATTAAGCGCGATGTAACATACGGCGGCACAGTGAGAAAAAATGGCAATATGTATGGCGGCATTAAAACCGGCACCCCAACTGCCGTTACCGATGGTACAGCTTCCAAACAGCAACAGGCCGTCATCAGCGAATTAACGAGCGAAGGCGGCTGGACTTCCATCAATACTTATGACAACCAAGTATTTACTTTCGGGCGCGGTTTTGCCGCTTTCGGAACTTTACCGCAGCTATTGGAAGAGTGGTTCCAAGACGATAATATTGCTAACGAATTTAAAAAATACGGTGTGACTCTTAATGGTACGCATATCCAGGTTGTGGATACCGAAAAAGGTAAAGTGGTAACCGATAAAGAGGCTTACCAATACATTAAAGAGCATATTGAGCTGCAATATCTCTTTGTTAATATTGGCGAAGATCCTGAATATATTCAGTCGCTTATTGATGCACAATATACAGTGCTTTCCACTGACGGCGCTTGTGTTATCCCGGGATTTGCCGCTAATTGGGAGCCCGAAGCCTGTCAGGCAGCAGCCCATATTCAGCATTGGCTTCCGGCTATCGGCTGGAAAACCAATAACAGCGCTTACAAAAAATGCCAAAACTCCGTTGATGTAGTGAGAACAGCTTATACGCTCATGGGCAAAGCTGCGCAAAATGGTAAGAAATGGATTAAGAGCGGTTTCTCTTCCATTAACAGCCTGAACAGTCAGACATTTGTTTTAAATAACAGTATCGGCGCCAGCCACATCTCTCACTGGGGCGGCGGAGAGGTTTGGAAAGATGTCAAAGCCCTAGCCGGTGCTTCCATTGCCATTTCCAATGCCGATATTACCGCTGGCAAGTACAGCGGCAAGATTCTTATTGCCGATCCTAAAGCAAACGGCAAATATTATGTCTTGAATCAAATGTAATAATTCTCGCTAATTAGCTGCTAAGGCTCTGCTTAAACTTTCTCCGCAAAATATAGTCTTTCTTTTTTATTCTTCTCGCAAAGAATACTTGAGAAATTGGCTGCCAGGTGCTAGAATAACAGCGTTGTTGTCCGTGTATGCGGTCAACTTAGCATTAGGAGTTTAAAGATGAAACGTACCATTTTAACCGGTTTTGCCGGTGCTCTTTTCTTTTTGGCCTCTTGTAATAATGATGTTCCACTTGAGCTTACATTTTCTCAAGAAACAGTGCCGGCCGATGGGCGCGATACCATTATGATTGAGGCTATGGTTGCGCAAGGCGGTAACCCGGTTAAAGATGGTACGGCAGTTCGTTTTGCTATTGAGAGCTCGGCCGCCGGAACTTTTACCCAATGGAAAAATGTTCTCAATATAAATGGAAAAACCGTTGCCGGTTTGGCCTCTGTGCCCTTCTACCCGGGAACAACTCCCGGCGAATACACCATTACGGCCAGCGCCACTATAAACAAAAAAAATATTTCTGAATCGCGTAAATTGTTAATTACAAATCCAACGCCCGTTTCATCGCGCAATTTCAGTTTTAGTTGTGATTTCGAAAGCGTAGGAGCTTTTTCCAGCGCGGTTAGCGCTGTTACTCCGGAACTCCGCGTGCCCTGCCATGTTGTTGCTCAGGATCGCAATGGTGTTGATTTGCCCAATGCTAAAATAAGCTTCAAAGCCGAAGCCGGCGAAATTAAAGAAGTAAAAGCAACCGCTAAGGCACCGCGTTCTTTTTATTATACTTATCACCCAGGCTCTAAAAAGCCGGCTAATGTCAAGCCCAGCCAGGATGAAATCGAACTTGGCCTGGTAAGTAACGATGGTAAAAACCCGCGCGATGGGCTTGTTACTATTGTTGCTTATACCCGCGGCGAAGAATATTGCGCGGAATTTAACGATAGCGGCAAATGTAATATAACCGCCGGTTTTGATGATGAAGGTGAGCCGTTCCTCGATATTGATGACGATGGTCTCTACCAGGAAGAGCAATGGCCGGAAGAGCCGAGCCATGACTGGTTTGCCGATGATAACGGCAATGGCACCCGCGATAATCCTAACGGCAAATGGGACGGCGATTTGACAATCGGCCGCTTTACCAGAATTTTACTCACCGGCGACCCGGAAGAAGGAAGCGATAACTACGCTATATCTCTAGTATCTGTTGATAATGGTATCAGCACTGCCGGTAGTGAAGCGGTTGATATGTGTGCTTGCGGCCAGGTGACTTACAAAATCCGCATTATGGATGAGAACTTTAATGCCCCATCATCCTGCCTTTCTACCGACCAGATTAATATTAAACAGTTTACCAATAAATCCTTAGTTCCTGATGGCGATCGCGATAAAATAACGCTTTCGAACAGCCACTATTTTAAATTTGGAGCAGCAACAGGCTTTAGTGATCCCACAGAAGGCAGCTTCAAAGGCATGATAACAGGAGCCAACAAACAACTTGTCGGCCGCGAATGGACAACCTCATTTACTGATATGCAGCCCGGTTGCAAAGGTGCTCCCGGCGATTATGCTGATTGCGAAGCAAATAGTAAAAATTGCCAAGGTGTTGTAAGCAAAAGTGTTGGCGATTTTAGCTTTGAATACAAATATACACCGGTTCCAAAAATCAGCGGTGTCAGCAACATTAAAACTATAACCTTAACTGACAAAAAAGCCGGCCTAGCGATTGTAAAATATGA
>JAEEML010000116.1 GCA_016283195.1 Deltaproteobacteria bacterium
AGAAACAAAAGTGCCAATCATGGATCCCAGCGTGGGATCATTATATTCGGCATTAAGTGACCACATGTAACCACAGCCGGCTATAGCCAGAGTACTGGTAACACCGAGTCCGATGAGCACCGCTCCGCCAACCAAATATTTTTTCTCTTGGTTTTCAAAGACATTGCTTTTGGCCTTTTGCTCTGCTGCCAGGCGCTTTTCCGCCGCACTCGCGCTATTTACCCGGCTTAGAGCCACCGCTGCTTCAGATTCCACTTTAAATTTGCAGCTTTTAAAATAATTATCCATTAATTCCAGACGCCGATAAAGCGCATAATCTCTTTCGGCCAGATTTTTTAATTCAGCACAATCTTCCGGCTCAAAATTCATATGCGGAATAAGTTCGGCAAGTGTTTTTTTAAGATCATCCGCTACTAAAACACCACCGGTCAGCTGGAGGGTAGCCGAATTCAGCTTTTTATCACCAAGTGAATCAGTAAGCTCAAATACCAGTTCAAGCTGCTCCGCTTTTTTTATGGTCAGCATAAGCAACAACTTGGGATTAATTTTTACGCCGTAAAACCAGCTCTCGGCCACCACACCGGAGCCATATACTTTAAAATATGGGGGTTCTTCCAAAGCGTTAACCACGGCCTCAATAATAGCCGCCAGTGAGTTTTCCGGCAAAGCTGCTTCATTAGTTACATTTAAACTAACACGCGTCCTTGGCTCCGGGGCCGCCTGGGCTACTTGCGGAAAAATTAAAAGCAGAAGAAAAAGTATTTTTTTATTAAAATTAGCCATTTACTTTTCTCCTTATTCCGCATCCATGGTCGAAGTGTCAAAGGGGTCAGGATAAAGGCTATCACGCTTTTGGGCCTCGTTCTCAACAAATTCCCGATAACGCGTCTCCGGATCGTAGCTATAAGTAGTGGTAACCGTGCAGCCTGAAGGACTATTACAAACACCGGAAACACTTTCATGTATATTATAGCCGGCTTTTTCGAGGTACCTGTGATACTGACTATAAAAATGCACCGGCAAAAAGCTGGTAATAATACCAACGCCGCCAATTGAAAAACCGGTAGCCGTTAGGGGTACACTATGACTACTCAATCCTTTTCCACCTATACCCATGCCCACTCCGGTAATCACCAGCCCCACAATCAGCACCGGCCAAAGTGCTCTTTTATACTTTCTGGCAGTGGTCATATAACCGGCATCAAGGCGTTGTTTTTCTTCTAATCTGGGCCTGATTTCTTTGTCATATTCCATTCTTTTTATTGTTAAATCAACTGGCTCACTCAAGCTCTTATCCTCCTGGCAATCCGGGAGCGGCGGCAATTCGCTGGTAATAAATTCTATTTTTTTGAGCTCGCGCAGGTCATTGGCCGCCGTGCAGGAACCGTGCCCGGCAGCCAAAACAAAATAATCCAGGGCCTTTTGAAACTCTTTGTGGCGGTAAAAATTTTCGCCGATTATAAGCTCCACTTCGGCGCAGCTGCCTTCTAGGCCCAGACGGGCGGCATAGTTCATATTGGCATACTCTTTTTTAGCCCGGGCCTCTTTAAAGGCGGTGGTTATTTCGGCGCAGTTAGGGGTAGCCTGCCGGTCTTGCCCATAAGCTGCGGCCACTCCCCAAAACTGAACCAGGGCCAGGAAAAAGAAAAATTGTCTCATCACTCATACTCCTAAAAACCGGTATCATATATTTTTAAGCGTCTCTCCACATAATATGCCATGAAGAATAAGATTGATTTAGCAAATAAGCCGCCATGAAGCAAGAAAAGAAGATATTATTTGCCGTAATTTTCGGGATCATATAGAGAGTGCCAGGGGAGGCTTGGACTAAAAATGGCCGAAGATAAAGAAAAGAAAGCAGAAGAAGCAAACGAGCAGATAGAAGCTCAAGATAATAACACCCACAATTTCAACAACTTGCCTATTTTGCCACTCCGGCAGCTCATTATTTACCCGGGAGCTATTGTGCCCCTGAGCATCGGGCGGCCCAAAACCATAAAACTGGCTGAAGAGGCGGTAGCCGAAGGCCAAGAAATTGTCATAGTAACCCAAAAAGATGCCTCTGCCGAGGATCCAGCGCCCGGCGGCCTCTATGAAGTGGGCTGTCTTAGCCGCATTGTAAAGCATGTCTTTGGCGAACAAAACGAGATGTCCCTCGTGGTCCAGGGCATTATGCGCGTGGCCATCAGCCGCTTTACTCAGGAAGATCCCTATTATAAAGCCGATGTAAAACCGCTTAGCGATAGCGGCGAAGATGACCAAACTATAGAAGCTTTGATGCTAAGCCTCAAGCAAAGCGCCTGTAAGCTACTGGAATTTTTACCAGATTTACCGGAATCGGCCGCCGGGCTCATTGAGCATGTAAATAGCCCCTCTGTTTTGGCTGACCTTATCGCCGGCAATATCGACGGCCCGGTGGAAGAAAAGCAGGCCATTCTCGCCTGCCTGGATTTAAAAACCCGTTTGCAAAAGGTTTTGGAGCTTGTTGAGCAGCAGCTTTCTATTTTGGAGCTTAGCCATAAGATTACTTCCCAGGTGCAAGGGGAAATGAGCAAAACGCAGCGCGAATTTTATCTGCGCCAGCAACTAAAAGCTATCAAAGAGGAGCTGGGCGATAGCGATGATGCCGATGACGATGTGGCCGATTTGGACGAGCGCTTTAACAGCAAAGAGCTGACCGAGGAAGCCAAAAAAGTCATCACCAAGGAGCTAAGGCGCTTGCACCGCATGAATCCCATGCAATCGGAATATGTAGTGGCGAGAAATTATGTGGAATGGCTCTTAGACCTCCCCTGGGTAGAAGAGAGCGATGACCGCCTGGAGCTTTCCGAAGTGCGCAGCATTTTAGATGAAGATCATTACGGCCTGGAAAAAGTAAAAAAGCGCATTTTAGAATTTTTGGCGGTGCGCAAAATTAAAAAAGATCCCAAAGGCCCGATTCTCTGCTTTGTCGGCCCGCCGGGAGTGGGCAAAACTTCACTGGGGCGCAGTATCGCCCGGGCCATGGGGCGGGAATTTGTGCGCGCTTCCATGGGCGGCGTGCGCGATGAAGCGGAGATAAGAGGCCACCGGCGCACTTATGTGGGCGCTATGCCCGGGCGCATTATTCAGGGCATGAAGCGGGCCGGCAAGTTAAATCCCCTCTTTGTGCTCGATGAAGTGGATAAGCTGGCTCACGATGTGCGCGGCGACCCGGCTTCAGCTCTTCTCGAAGTGCTGGACCCCGAGCAAAACGGCACTTTTTCGGACCATTATTTAAATATTCCCTATGACCTCTCCAAGGTCTTCTTTTTAACCACGGCCAACCAGCTGGAGACCATCCCGCCGGCCCTCCGTGATCGCATGGAAATACTGGAGCTGCCCGGTTACACTTTGGACGAAAAAATCCATATTGCCCGCCAGCACCTTTTACCCAAGCAGCTGGAAGCCCACGGCCTAAGCGACAAGTTGCTTTCTGTAGATGATGCCGTCTTGGCCGACCTCATCACCTCTTACACCAAAGAGGCCGGCGTGCGCAATTTGGAGCGCGAGATAGCCGCTCTCTGCCGCAGCGTAGCGGTGAAAGTGGCCGGCGGCGACGAAAGCCTCCACACCATCACCTCCCCCATGCTGGCCGATATTTTGGGCCCGGAGCGCTATTTTAACGAAATAGCTGACCGCACCGAAATACCAGGCGTCGCCACTGGCATGGCCTGGACACCGGCCGGCGGCGATATTCTCTTTATCGAAGCCACCAGCATGAAGGGCAAAGGTGAGCTCATGCTCACCGGCCAGCTGGGCGATGTCATGAAAGAGAGCGCCCAGGCCGCCCTCTCATACGTGCGTAGCCAAGCTGCCAAACTAGGCATCGACGACACCAATTTTAAAGAGCTCGATATTCACCTCCATGTGCCGGCCGGCGCCGTGCCCAAAGACGGCCCCAGTGCCGGAATCACCATCTTTACCGCACTCGTCTCACTCCTCACCAACACCTGCGTGCGCGCCGATGTGGCCATGACCGGCGAAATTACTTTGCGCGGCAATGTGTTGCCCGTTGGCGGCATCAAAGAAAAGGTGCTGGCGGCGCGGCGGGCCGGCGTAAAGCGCATAGTTCTGCCGGAGCGCAATCGCAAAGATCTGGTGGAAGTGCCCGAAGAGTGTAAAGCCGATTTGGAATTCATCCACGTGAGCCGCATTGATGAAGTGCTGGATGCCGTGCTCCGCCGCTAAAAGCAAATATATTTACAAATTGTAGCAGGAATTTTATAATTAGTAGTGTCGTCTGCCTCTTTTGGGCAGGGCATTTAACCGGGGAGGATTATCATGAAGAAGCTCTTGGCCCTTAGTGTGTTTCTAGCGTTTCTTAGCGCGGTTACTGTGGCTAAAGCCGCTGTTCCGCTCTCCTTTACCCACCACGGCGTTTTAAAAGAAGATGGCGCCCTGGTGAACGGCTCGCACGCGATAAAAGCCGCTATTATTAACGAAAAGGGCCAAGTTGCCGGCGAAAACGAAGAAGAGCTGGATGTTGCTTCCGGCCTTTATACTATGGTTATCCCCAATATTGATGCCACCATGGTGGCCGCTGCCAGCAGGCTGGAGCTGGTTATCAGCGTAGATGGCGAGGAGCTTTCCCCGCACCTTCCCATAAATAGTGTACCTTATGCCATAGCTGCCGAACATGCGGCTGTAGCCGATAGCGTTATATGCGACGGTTGTATCAAGCCTGAGTACCTAAGTTTTAATGCCATGCAAGACAGTGCTTTGCCTAATTGTAAAGCCGGAGAAGCCCTGCAAAGTAACGGCTCTGAGTGGGTATGTTCCAGTGTGATTCACGTTGAAGAAAACAAAGTCGGTATCAATAACGCTGGTGTTTATGCTGCCGGCCTCTATAGTTACCAAATATCCGGTGACCCCAGTAGCACCCAACCGCAAGGGGCCGGCGCCTGTTCTTGTGATACCGATGTGGAAAAGGCCGATTGCCCGGAAACCTTTACTGTAGAAAATGATGAAGGCGCCGTGTGCTATGATAAATTTGGTAATTATTACATTGCTTTTGCGCGGCAAGGCACCATGTCTCCGCAAGATGCTGCCGCTTTTGACGGCGGTAAACTGGGCCTCGGCACCACCAAGCCGGATGCTCCTCTCGATATTCTCTCTAATGCCGGTAAAAATAATTACGAAGCTGTTATTGCCGATACCGCTCCGGAAATTCTTTTAAAAGACCTCGACGGCGCCGATTATGTTATTAAAGTTGATGATGGCAATATATCAATTGTTCCGGTAAACGGCGCTGGAACTCCCGGCACTCCGCTTATGACCATCGGCAGCACCGGTTTGGTGATAAACGGCACCATCGGCGCCAGCGGCGGCTTTGCCAGCAATATGAAAGTAACCAAAGATGATGTAAACTTTAACTATGCCGGTGCCAGTGAAAAAGGTGGCTCGGCCAATAGTGCCAAAAAACTTGATACCACTTCAGCCGGTGCCAACAATAAGCCCGTTTACTTTGCAAACGGCGTGCCGGTGAGTAGCACAGCCACTGTCGGTAGCGGAACAAAACCGGTTTATATGAATAACGGTACCATCACCGCCAGTTCCAGCACTGTCGGTAGCACGACCCAGCCGGTTTACATGAATAACGGTACCATCTCCCCGGTTACAGGTATTTATCCGGCCAGAGCAGCAGCTACATTTGGGCGGGTTTGCACGGCTGCTCCTGCCTGCTCAATAACAAGTAGCTGGAGTATCACTGGAACGAAGTATAAATATGATTTAACTTGCAGCACTTATGGTATTAAAAAGCTCATGAGCAAAAATGTTAATATTACTTTAGGTAGTACAGGTATCTTTAAAGTAACTTTTACAGATCAAAATATGCCTGACAAATACTATGCAGTTGTAACAAGCCATGATCTTGGCCATTATTATTATTCAGAAATTACCAATAAAACAGTTACTGGCTTCGATTTCAACTTTTATAAACATACAACTTCTTTAAAGAAAGAAACTAATAGCGATACAGGGGAAGTTACCTATACTCTTGAACAAAACAGCGCCTTAACAGGAGCTGGTCCAAATAAAAACAGTTGTTCAAACACAAGTTTTTTTGGTCTCGCCGGCGGTGATTCCTCTGAATCAGAAGCTCTAGCCAACTGCAACGCTTGTCGAAATCAATTACTGGATCAAACCACCAACATCAATCCCATCTCCTTCGCCGTCTTTGACTAAGCCCCCCCCAAAAAGCCTAAATAGCTCTCAAAAATTCTGCCTGAGCCAAGCACCTTGGAGGTTAACTTAGCCTACCACAGCTCATCCAGGGGTTCATCAAAATCACGATGGATTTTTATTTTTCCTTTTAAAGCTCCAGCTGTACGATATTTTTGGGTTTTAGTTGCAATATCAGCTTCATGATATGTACTTTGTCCACATATACCGCCGACTTTAAGCAAATTAAAAAGCGCAAAAAGGACATCGTTCGGCAATCTGCTAAGCTCCTGCAACATCATTTCTCTTGTCATCATCATCTCCCTATCACTTTTGCACCATAAGTGATGAGCAACCAACACGCGCCATATTATATCAAATAATTCTGGCAAATGAAAACAACGTATCAACTTTAATTAAGATTTTGAGCGGTTAGCCCGCGGAAACAGGAGTTTCAAAAATTCTGCCTGAGCCAGGCAAAGTAATAAAAATAATCCTTATAAGTTTCATTTAGCTCGGGGCGGCCGATAAAGGTAGTTTTATCGCCGTTTAAGCGCACTTCATAGCGCTCGCCGCGGCCATCATAGAGACTCACCATATCAAGAGCGGAGTTATACTGAGTAATAATGAGCCGATTACTGGCCACGCTCAAGGGATCTTGTTGAAATTCATGCACTTCATAGCTGCCGGTAGCCAAATATTCAATAAACGCTCCCAGGCTCACATGGTCCAGCGGCAAGGCGGTGCGTTCTTTAGCAATATCCGCTCCGTAAATAATGAGCGGCACGCGGTGGCCGGCTGAGCCATCCGGATAACGCCGGGCTTCTTCAGGAGTTAGCGCCTCCATGGCGTGGTGGTCGCCGGTAATTATAATAATGCCATTTTCAAAATAGCCTATCTCATTTAGTTTATTAACCAATTTACCTATTTCTCTGTCGCTGAAGCGAATACAGCCTTCTAAAGAATGTTCATTTGTCCCCGGCACCAGGTAAGGGCTGTGGGAGGTGGCGGTAACGGCCATGGCAAAAAACGGGCTTTTAAGTTCGGCGCTTTTTATGCTCCGCGCCAGATTACTAAAAAGGGCGCCGTCGTTTACGGAATCAAAAACAAAACGCTCCTCGTTTTTATATATTGGGTCGTCATATAAATAGCGCTTTTTAAAAGCCGCCCGGCGGTAAATATGCTCGCAGCCTTCCAAATCCGGCCCGGAAGTAAAAAGCGCGGTGTTTACCCCTCTTTCATTAAAAAAATGGATAAAAGAGTGGCGGTAAAACTTGGGCTCATCGTAATATAAAAGGCCACTCAGGCGGGGATGGCCGCTAAGGAGGGCAAAATGGCTCTCGCTGGAAGCCGCATTATTGGCAAAATAATTTTCAGCTAAAAGGCCACCCGCGGCCAGCTTATCCAGCTCCGGCGTAAAATCCATGAGCCCCGATGTGGCTTTGCTGTAAAGCGTGCTCAGCGATTCCACAAAAATAAGAATGACATTTCTTGGCCTAGCCAATGGCCCATTTTTCAGCTCATAATGCGGCGCCCAAGCGGCCGGCATGGCAAAATGGCGGTAGGAGACGCGGTCGGTGGTGCTGTTTACCTGATAGACATTAAAAGCCTTGCGCGGCGCTGAAAGTTCAAAAGCCTCACTGTAATAAAAAAGAGAAGAGAGGAGCAAAAAAAGAGAAAGTAGCGCAGAAACAGTTATATTATAGGCACTTATAAGCGGCGCCCTATTTTTAAAACAAAGGGAAAAATAGCCGGCCATGGCCATAAGCAGCAAAAGAGACAAAAAACCTGGCGGCTTCAGGAGGTAATAAAAAATAAAGCCGCTAAAAGTATCGGCCGCTTTGCCAAAGCTAAAGATGAGGCGCCAGATGAGGCGGCCATGTAAAAGATACTGGGCTCCGATATCTACCAAATAGAGAAAAGTGCCGCCACAAGCCGCTATAAACGTAATTATTTTAAGCGGTTTTAGCAAATTAAGGCCGGAGATAAAAAGGAGAAGTAAAAGAAGGGAAAGGGGTAAAAGTTCATATTTTATGGCGGCTAAAAAGGCGGCCTCCGGCACCTCGCGGCGCACCACCAGAACTTTCAGGGCCAGATAGATAATGGCAGCCAGCGGCGGTAGGGCTATTTTCAGTAAATTTAAGAGTTTGGCTTTCATGGATTTAAAATTTTGTCCAATCCTCCACCTTTAAGCTCGGCACTCTAACAAATTCGGCATAATTATTGGTCACTACCGTAAGCTTTCTGGTAAGAGCCTGGGCGGCAATTTGCATATCATACGGGCCAATTATTTTCCCGCTTTTTTCCAGATGAGCGCGGATAAGCCCATAGGCCTCGCCGTCCAAAGCGGTAAAATCGAGAATTTGGTTAAAATCAGCGCAGAAGCTTAAAAGCGCCTCACGGTTTTTTTCTCTGTTTTGGCTTTTAGAAGCCCCATATTCCAGTTCGGCTACTGTCACGCTGGAAAGAAAAATTTCTTTGGGACTAGTAGCCAAAACTTTTTGGGTGAGCGTGGGAAATTTATTCTTTATTAAAAAAATGCAAATATTGGTGTCTAAAAGGTACATCAAAAGGCTTCTCTTTTTTCCATAGCCGGTTCCTCCCGCCCATCGGCCATAAAATCGGCGGTAAATTCCTTTAGGCTACGTTCCAAATTGGCCCATGGCCTCTCTTTGGGAAAGAGAATAATAGCCGACCCCAGCTGTTTTATGGCCACTTCCGATTCATTAATATGAAATTCCTTGGGAATTCGCACAGCCTGGCTATTGCCGCTCATAAATACTCTTGTGCACACCATGAGACACCTCCTCTAAAAATATATACATAAGTATGTACCAAAAGACAAGCGGCGGCGGTTATTCCCGGACTTACCCGCCGATATAGCGCAAGCTATTGGGCTCAACCGGGCACTCTTCGGCAATATCTTTAACTCTTATCTTGCCATTATAGCGCAGCGTATAAAGGGCCGGCACAATGGTATCGCGCAGGCGGTAGGGGGTGATGGGGTTAATGTAAATACGG
>JAEEML010000117.1 GCA_016283195.1 Deltaproteobacteria bacterium
AAATATAGCTAATTATTTGCAAAAAGCAGCTGTTGAAATTACCTGCACTGATTTTGCCGGCGCCTCTCAAAGCGTTAAAGAAAATGATTTTGTGTACTTTGACAGCCCCTATGTTCCCGAAAGCGCCACTGCCGATTTTACAGCTTATGCCAAAGATGGTTTTAAAACGGGAGACCATGAACGGCTTGCCGCCTTATTTAAAGAGCTCGATCAAAAAGGGGCCAAGCTAATGCTCTCCAATAATGATGTAGAAATGGTGCGCGACCTTTATAGCGGTTATAAATTCAGCCATTTAAGCGTTAAAAGACTCATCAACCGCGAGGCAGCAAAACGTCGGGGAAAAGAAGTTATTATTACTAATTATTGAGAGATATTATCATGTATAAGGTGTTTTATAAGGATAAATATTCAGAATTAATATTAGGGAATTGTTTTGAAATATTACCTCTGCTTCAACCTAACCAATTCGATATGATTTTTGCTGACCCTCCATATTTTCTGTCAAACAATGGTATAACTTGCAGTGGTGGCAAAGCTGTATCAGTCAATAAAGGAAATTGGGATAAGATTGGCTCGTTAAAGGAAAAGCATGAATTTAATCGTAAGTGGATAAAGCTGTGTCATAATTTATTAAAACCTACTGCAACTATTTGGATTAGCGGTACATTTCATAACATCTATTCAATTGGAATGGCTCTTGAAGAAGAAAATTATAAAATTTTGAACAATATCACTTGGGTAAAATCAAATCCTCCACCAAATTTAGCTTGTAAATGTTTTACACACAGTACTGAAACCATATTGTGGGCGAGCACAAATGATAAAAAAACTCGCTATCTATTTAATTATGATACCATGAAAAAATTAAATAATGGCAAGCAAATGCGTGATGTTTGGGAAGGCAGTCTTACCCCACAATCTGAGAAGAAATATGGTAAACATCCAACACAAAAACCTGAATATATTTTGGAGCGAATTATTAATGCTTCTACTAATGAAGGCGATATCGTACTTGATCCTTTCTGTGGCTCATCAACAACTGGCGTTGTCTGCAAAAAATTAAAACGAATCTATATCGGTATAGATAACAATACTGATTATCTCACTTTATCAAAAGAGCGGCTTCAAAACACACAGTGGGGTATTACATGAGTGGCAGAGTATTTTCTGATTGGTTGAGTACATTTCGCCAATCAATTAATGGTTACGAATATTATACTGATTTTAAAAAAGTATATCAAAACGCTAAAAAGCTAAAAATTGAAATTAATATACTTAATTCTCTTATAGGCTCTAATAAGATTGAACAGGACTTCACAACTCTGCTTGAAAAGTACCCTGAATGCTTAAAGGTTATACCTATACTACTTGCAGTTCGTGGGTATGAAATATACTGCCAAGATGAGGTAGGTGCTCTTAGTTACAACTTTGCTTGCCCAAAGCAAACAATAGCTCAATATACCTACTTTATGCGTAAAACCGGTTTGTTTGATTTATTTGAGCACCATATTATAGCTAATTTATACGATTACATTACAGGTATAGAAGTTGGTCTTGACTCAAATGGACGAAAGAATCGTGGCGGTCATCAAATGGAAAAACTTGTTGAATTATACCTGCTGCGATTAAATGTCAAATATTTCAAGGAAATGTATTTGTCGGAAATAGAAACAAGATGGAAAATTGATTTATCGAAAATATCTGCTGGCGGTACATCAACTAAAAGACTAGACTTTGTAGTTTATACACCAAATTGCATTTTTCTAATTGAGACTAATTTTTATGCCAGCTCAGGCTCAAAACTTAATGAAACTGCCAGAA
This sequence comes from Deltaproteobacteria bacterium, assembly GCA_016283195.1. Lineage (GTDB taxonomy): Bacteria > JAEEML01 > JAEEML01 > JAEEML01 > JAEEML01 > JAEEML01. The sequence continues at coordinate 1,822 of JAEEML010000117.1, forward strand.
GCTATAAATTGATTGCGGAAGAGGCAAAGCACATTAACGGTATAAAATTCGTCTGGATTACTGATGGAGCCGGCTGGCTTAGCGCCAAAGGAAATTTAAAGGAAACATTTGATGTTTTAGATGATTTATATAATATTGCAGATCTTGCAAATGGTGCGTTGAATAAACTATTTTTTCCGCCTGCAAAGTAGTAGCCACTATTTTTGCCGATTCAACCGCTTTTGAAACATAAATCCAACATCTTTATTACATTTATAGTTTGCTGATGAAAAGATTGGCACTATTTAAAGTTAATTGACCACCGAGCCCAGGCCGGGGCGGCCAGCCCCGGCTAAACCAGAGTTTAGTGATATTTCAGAATCACATATAAATTCATATAGATGAGCCCTCTCTATTTGTAAAAATGGAGAGGGCGCGCTGCTAAATTTCCACTGCTCGTGGGGTGAGGGCGATGGAAAATTGAGAGGGGCAAGAATCAATAATTTCCACTGCTCGTGGGGTGAGGGCGATGGAAAATTGACAGAGGCAAGATGCCAATAAAATCCAATAGTTGTCTGGGTGAGGGCTGCTGGTAAATAGATGTCCTGCTCAATAAACTCTACGGTCTGACCGAGACATATAAAAAATATCTAAGCTCTTTGCCACTCGGCGCAAATGAGAGCAATGCGCCCTACCCTCTTTCACTCCCCGGCTTTGAGCGCTTCAACCATATCAATCTTTTTATTTTTGCCGGCCACCAGCCAGCCAACAAAAAGCGAAACGCCAAAAGTCAGGAGAATCGAGACAGTATAAGTCATCCAGCCAAGCATTAATTTGAGCTCATATTCTCCGGCCAGAGCATTTAAAAGCCAGTTTAGCACCCAAACCCCGGCCGGTAGGCCGATAATTACCCCGATAACAGTGAGCCAAATATTTTGCATAATTAAAAGGCTGCCGATTTTCTGGCTGCGAAAACCCAGCACTTTTAAGGTGGCCAGTTCCCGGCTGCGCTCGATGTAGCTCATAATGCCGAGGTTATAGAGCACCACAATACCCAAAATCACGGCCGCAATAACCAAAATGAGCACCATGCCGTCAATAATGCTGACAAAGCTCAAAAAGCTGTCCATCAGTTGGCGCTTATCCTGCTTACCGGATATTAGCTCATTTTGCGGAATTTCCGCCGTGCTTTTCATGGTGTAAATACTGGAAATATTGTATTTAATGCCGAGACTTTCAGCGAGCTTGGCACTCATGGTGAGGCTTTCGGTCATCACCGAGCGGTTGTAACCCACTATTTTAACGCGGTAGGTTTCATCGCCGCCATAAGGCGAAAATTCTATGTAATCACCAATACTTGCTTTGTCTTTAAGACGCAGGCAAATGTAGGCTCCGTCATCACTTAAAGCAATAGGCTTATTATCTTCATCAACAATGCTTATTCTGTTTTTTTCATTGCTTAAAATATCCAGCACCGCCGTATAACCGCCGATGCTAATCCCCGAAAGGCTCTCATAATCGCCATCCAAAGCGGCTATTAAATCTTTGGCCTGCTCATAGCCGGTGTTTGGTACCAAATTAACTTTGGTTACATAGTGCGAAATATCGTTGTCCAGCAAATCGAGAAAACCGGCCATGGTGTCGCGCATACCGAGGCCCCCCACCAAAAGCACCATACAACCGACAATGCCGATGAGAGTCATGGAGAAACGGCTTTTATGGCGCAAAAGATCGCGCACATTCCACTTGGTGGCAAAATTGAGTTTTTCAAAAAATGGGAGGCCCTCAAGCATGGTCTTGTGCATTTTGGGAATATAGGGCCGCAGAGCATCGGCCGCATTGCCGCGCAGCTGAAATTTCACCGAAAGAAAACTGATCAAAGCCATTAAAAAGATAGCTATGCCAATCAGCGGATAACAAAAAGTCGGCACGGCACTTGTCCAGTCCGGCATATCAAAATAGGTGCCCATCATGCCGTTTTCACTCATCACCGCCTTGCAAACAAAGAGGCCGAGCACCGCCCCAAAGGCAGCACCCAGGAGGCCGATAAAGAGTCCGTAGAATGAATAATGCAATAAAATCGTGCTGTTTTTAAAACCAAGCGCCTTTAGAATACCGATTTGCGTTTTTTCTTTGGTGGCAATGCGGTGCATGGTGGTAACCATAGTCAAAAGCGCTATGATCAAAAAGAGCACCGGCAAGACAGAGCCCATGGTCTTGCCCTCTTTGGCTTCGCCCATGGCCTCTTTATAGACAACATGCTCATCTTTGGCGACAACCATTATGGTGCGCCCCAGTTTTTCTTTTACCGCATCCTCCAAACTCGCCTTAGGCAAAGAAGAGCGCAAATTTATCGCCGCAAACACTTTGTTAAGTGCCTGCTCTATTTCTTGGTCGCCAACCATTTCCCCGGCCTTTTGCCGCGCCACTTCCTCCGGCACACCGGCCTTAACAAGCTCGGCCTCGGCGGTTTTTAAGAGCTTTTCCCGCAAAACGGCTCTTAACTTGGCCGGCGATATATAAGCATAGCCATAGATATTATAATCAGGCATCAGCTGGTTGCTATCCGCCAGGCAAATCATGTGCTCGGCGGCTTTTATGAGGCCAACCACCCTGCCGCTTATCTCGCTGTCTTGAAAAGCAAGGGTGAGCGAGTCGCCTTCAAGAATATTATTAGCGGCGGCAAATTTATCGGAAAGCCAAATACCATCGCCGTTTTCGTCGTATTTTTCTCCGCTCATCAAAGTAAAAGTCGATACTGTATAATTTTCGGACACATCGAGCGAGAGGGATTTTTTACCTTTATCCTGAAATTTTCCCTCGTTTTTAATATCGAGATTAACAGCCAAAAAGCGGCTGGCTTTATCAACGCCTTTAATAGAGGCAATGGCGGCAAAGTCCTCCTTACTAAAACCGCTTTCGGAATAAAGGCGGTAATCGGCATAGTTATTGTCGGCAAAAAAGTTCCCGGTATCGTATTCAATGGTACGCCACTCCATATTAAAACCGAGGAATACACCGATACCCAGCGTACTCATTATAATCATTGAAATAAACTGCGCTTTATAGCTCCAGGCAGTGCGGAGCACTTTTCGGATAAGCATCACCACTCCACCTCATCGGCCGCCAGCGGATTTTCTTGCTCTTCGATAGCGCGAATTTGTCCGTTTTTAACTCTGATTACCACATCGGCCATTTTGGCAATATTTTGATTATGTGTAACAATTACAATGGTTTTTCCATAGTTTCGCGCCATTTCCAGCAGCAATTTTAACACCATTACGCCGGTAGCGGAGTCCAGAGCTCCAGTGGGCTCATCACAGAGGAGAATCTGCGGATTTTTGCAAAGGGCCCGGGCAATGGAAATGCGCTGTTGCTCGCCGCCGGAGAGCTCAGCCGGGAAGTTATTGAGGTGATCCAAAAGGCCAACACGCTCAATCATCTCTTTGGCATCCAGCGCTTTGGGGGATATTTCGGCTACCAGTTTTACATTTTCATAAACTGTCAGGGTGGGAATGAGATTATAAAATTGAAAAACAAAGCCCACTTGGGAAGCGCGGTAATCGGCGAGTTCGTCATCATTTAGCTTGGATATATCCGTTCCGGCCACAGTAATTTTGCCAATTGTGGGGCTGTCAAGGCCGCCCAAAAGGTTGAGCAGTGTACTCTTCCCAGCGCCGGAAGGGCCTAGAATTACAACAAATTTGCCCTCATCAAGAGTAAAACTAACGCGGTCGAGCGCTCTTAGTTCGTGGTCGCCGCTGGTATATACGCGCGACACACTTTCAAATTTCACAATAGCCATATTTTATCTCCTGTAATTCAGCTCTTTTATAAAAAAGCTGTTTAATATTATGGTGCTTTTCTCTACCAGAGAGATAAGCATAAATTTATTAGCTAAATCTAGTTTGATTGTCAAATCTTTTCATAAACTGCGCTTTTTTTCCGCCCCAAGCGGCCGGCAAAAAATTTTCCGCACTTTTTTTGCCTAATGAGATCTTTGGTGCCACTATGGCTTGGTATTTGGCGCTGGGAGGCCTATATGCGTGATTATCGAAAAATAAGAAGAAGAGTTGATATTTCACTGGATAAACAGCAGGTTGTGGCTATTTTTTCCGGCCTTTTCGTGAGCGCGGTGCTCATTTTTTGTTTAGGGCTCTTGGTCGGCCGCCAAAGTAGCGCCCCTGAAGAAGCTCGCTTACAAAATCCGCCGGCAGAAGAGCTAATTTCCGAACAGGCTATGGAAACTGAAGATTTTGCTGAGGCACCGGTAGCTAAAGAAGCGAAAGAATCCCCTTTAATGGTTGGACTTTCTCAGCAAGAAGATAATTCGGCCAAAGATAAAAAGCCGCTTGACCCCAGAAAAAGCAAAACAAAACCCGAAGAAGGCAAAAGAGGCAAACGCAGCAGCGATAAGCCAAGAGCAGTAAGCAGCAAAGAGCCGGAAGAACAAAGCAACACGGTGAGCAGCCTTAACGGCAAGCGTTATACTGTGCAACTTAAGGCTTTCAAAGATATGGAAGAGGCGAAAAGATTAAGCCAAGACATGAAAGATAAAGGTGTGGAGTGCTTTATAGAGAAAGCGGCCAAAGGCAATAATGAGCTCTGGTACCGCGTGCGCACCGGCAATTTTGGCTCGGAATTGGAAGCCAGACTCTATGTAACAAAACTTAGCAGCCTGGGTATCAGCAAAGCCTGGGTTGCAAAAATTGAATAATTAAGCTACAATTCATCTCCGTTTTTTCAGGAGGTGGCATCCTTGATTCGCCGCATTGAAGAAATTATTGAAAATGTTGAAAAATATATCACCGATCCGGAACAACTGGATTTAATCCGCAAGGCCTATGTCTATGCGGCCAAGAATCACGCCGGGCAGCTACGCAAAAGTGGTGAGCCCTACCTAATCCACCCTATTGAGGTGGCTATGATTCTGGCCGATATGCAGATGGACGCCGCCACAGTGGCAACCGGCCTCCTCCACGACACAGTGGAAGACACGCTGGTCACCCTTGAGGATATCGAGTCCGGCTTTGGCAAAGATATTGCCAATATGGTGGATGGTGTTACTAAACTTTCGCAAATAAAATTTCACAGCGATGAGCACAAACAGGCCGAGAATTTCCGCAAAATGCTGGTGGCTATGGCCAAGGATATTCGCGTAATTATTGTGAAATTGGCCGACCGTCTGCACAATATGCGCACTTTGCAATTCCATAAGCCGGAAAAGCAGGAACGCATTGCCCGCGAGACGATGGAAATTTATGCCCCCATCGCCAGTCGCCTGGGTATTTACTGGATGAAAAGCGCCTTTGAAGACCTGGCCTTTCAATATATTAAGCCCAAGGAATTCAAAGATTTACAAGAACACGTCAACCGCATGTTCGCCGAGCGCGAAACCATCATCAAAGATATTACCGCCCAGCTCACCCAAATGCTCCAAGACGAGGGCATTGACGGCACCATCTCCGGGCGGCCCAAGCACCTCTGGAGCATCTATCACAAGATGCAACTCCATGATATTCCTCTGGAAAATATCTACGACCTCTTGGCTTTTCGCATTATTGTCAACACCGTTGGCGATTGTTACCACGTCTTGGGCGCCGTGCACCGCATCTGGCACCCCATTCCCGGGCGCATAAAAGATTATATAGCTGTGCCAAAACCAAATGGTTACAGCAGCTTACACACCACACTCATGGGCCCTTCCGGCGAGCGCTTTGAGGTGCAAATTCGCACCAAAGAAATGCACGAAATCGCCGAAAAAGGTGTGGCCGCCCACTGGAAATACAAAGCCCAAGGCGATGTGCCTGGGCAAAAAGCCGCCGACCAGTTCACTTGGCTGCGCCACCTTTTGGAGTGGCGCTCGGTGGAAGATCCGCATGAATTTATGGATGCCGTAAAATGGGATCTCTTTGCCGATGAAGTTTTCGTTTTTACTCCCAAAGGCGATGTTTTTTCTCTCCGCCGCGGCTCTACCCCGGTTGATTTTGCCTTTTCTATCCACACCGATTTGGGTTTCCATTGCAGCGGAGCCAAGATAAATGGCAAAATTGTGCCTCTCCGTTATGAGCTGTGCAACGGCGATGTTATTGAAATTCTTACAAATCCTAACCAAACACCCTCCAAGGACTGGCTGGTATTTGTAAAGACTGCCAAAGCTAAAGCCAAGATCCGCTCCTACATCAAGGCCGCCGAACGCTCTCGCTCTCTGCAACTTGGCCGCGAAATTTTGGAAAAAGAAATTAAAAAGCATGGCGGCAGCTTGGCTAAAATGCTCAAAGACGGCCAGATTGCCACTGCTGCGAAAGATGAACATTTTCAAACAGTTGATGAGCTTTTCATCTCTGTTGGCTATGGCAAAACCACCGCGCAAAAAGTTCTAAGCCACCTCTTCAGCGAGGAGGAGCTGGAAAAGCCTGAAGAGCCGGAAAGCATTCTAAGCAAATTTGTCAAAAAAGCCACTCGCCACAGTTCCAGCGGCGTTAAAGTGCAAGGCATCGACGATATGCTGGTGCGCTTCGGTAAGTGCTGTAATCCCCTGCCTGGCGACAATATCGTCGGTTTTGTCACCAGAGGTCGCGGTATCACCATCCACACTGCCACCTGCCAAAAAATTCTCGATATCGATCCAGCCCGCCGGGTGGAAGTAAATTGGGATGCGGCAGAAAAAGTAACCCGCCCGGTGACTCTCCGCGTTAAAACCGGTGACAATACCGGTCTTTTGGCCAAAATTTCCCAAACCTTTACCAACCACGGTGTTAATATTTCCAGCGCCAATTGCAAAGTTACAGCTAATAATTACGCCATCAACACTTTTGAAATTTCCATTCGCGACAGCGATCAACTGCGCTCTGTGGTTATGGATGTGGAACAAATTAAAGGCGTTATCAGCGTAGAACGGATTTAGTCCTCATGAAATCTTCCTTTAAACATCTTGTTTTTATTGTGCTTTTTTCTCTTATAGCCCCGAGCATAGCCCAGGCCGAATCGCGTAAAGTTCTCACCTACCCGCTAGCCAGCATCTATGCCTCGGCCATTAGGCTCCTTAGAGTGGATTTAGATTTTGAGATTTTGGAAAAAGATAAAGAAGGCGGCTATATCATCTTTAACTACCGCGACAACATGGGCAAAAAATACCGTGGCAGTTTGGAACTCATAAACAAAAACAGCGAAAAAGAAAACATCACCCACGCGGTTTGCAATATTCCCGAAGTGCCCTCTTATATGGAAAAAGATTTACTGGAAAAGCTTAACAGCAAAGTGACCGCCGACAATCGCTAGAACTCTGTACCTTTGTGGATTTACAATGAAATTTATAATATTGCTTTTTGCTTTGAGTTTGCTTGGCGGTTGCCGCTCATACACCTCCCTCACTGCCGAAATGCGCACGCTTATCAATCAGGAACATAGCGGGCAGGAGCTGGCTTTAAAGCGCTCAATGTACTATGGCAAGTTTTATGATGACAGCCGCTATCTTTTGCTTTCCGAATGGCCTTTTGAAAATACTTCGCATCTTTCCGGAATGAAAGGCAATCCCATTACTCCCGGCGAGCAAGTGGGCATTATCCCCATCGGCACCAAGGTGCGTATTGTGCGCCTGGAATTTCCCGATGAGGAAAATTTTAAACGCCGGATGCTCTTTACTCCGCGCTATCATCCCTGGGCCATTTTGGAGCTTTTAACCGAAGACCCGTTTTTTCCCACCGCTGGCAAAAAGCTGGTAATAGTGCTCCCAATGGAGATAAAATCAAAAGAACAGGTAGATGAAGCACTTAGCTATCATTTGGGAAATTTTGAAGAAATAAGAGCTTACCTGGTTGCGCTCGACCCGGAAATAAAAGTAGCACTCACCCACAAGGAAGCAGTAAAAGGCATGAGCTACCAAGAGGTTTTAACCACTCTCGGCAAGCCGCTGGCCGTGGACGATCTCGTTAAAGAGGGCATCACCACGCGCACCATGACTTACGGCCACCAAATTATTACTTTAGTTGACGGCCTCGTTACAGATATCGTTCCCAACAAAGAGCCAAGAATGCACAACGCCACTTTGTAAAATGCGGTTATTTTTATTAGCTATCTTATTTATTTTATTAAATAGTTGTCATAGCGGCACCACCCTGCTCCACTTGCAATCCTCCGGCAGCATAAGCCAGGAAAACGCCTTAAAAATACTTGAAAAGCAGGATGGCCGCGGTGATTTACTGCCCTTTTGCGAAGAACTCCGCTACTTAAAAGAAAGAAAAAGTTTTGCCTGTAAAAGGAACGGCCGGTGGGGGCTTTTAAGTGCGCGCGGCTATTTGCTCATAAAGCCGGAATGCCAAAATATCGCCTATTATAAAACAGCTAAAAAATCTGCTTTGCAAAGTCTGTACCTTTGCGAATTTACTGATAAAACTACTTTATATAATTCTAGTGGAAATTCCCTTAGAACAGCAAATAATAGTGAGTATCTTTATGGCCGGGGCTTTAAAAAGGAGCTCATTTTGATAAAGGAGGGCCAGCTTTTGGGCCTCATGGATAAAGATGGGCAGCAGCTTTTAGAGCCCATCTACGAAGAGATTGACTGCACCTATTTCTACACCGGCCGCTACTCGCGTGATGAGCGGGCCTGTCTTTTGCGCAAAAACGGCAAAGTAGGCATTATCCGTCACACCGGCCAGTTGGTTTTTGACGCAATTTGTGACGAAGCTATGGTAGGTAAAATGATTAGCAATTGGAGCTATAAGTGCATAAAGGGCGACAAGGCTTTTTACTATAACCGCAAGTTAGAGCTAGTGCGCGTGGCTCCTAAGGATGACGATATCGCCGGGAATTACAAGCGGCGGCGCATGCCTTAAAAACCTCCAGTTGAAGCTCTGCCTGTTTTTGCCAAAAATCATAGCCGGTTATAGCTTTTTTGCCCATTTGCCGCGCCGTAGTTATAAGCGGAGTCTCAGCTCCGGCCATCACTAAATCAAGAACAATTTCCGGCAGATTGGCACTTTTTATTGGTAGCATCTCACCATTATAGCCCAGGGGCGTAGCGTTGATGAGCATATCAGCGCCGGCAGTTTCTCGCCCCCATGGTTGCCAATTTGCTGTAAAATCAGGCTTTTTTCGGCTGTACACGGTAACACTCACTCCGGCATCCAAAAGCGCAAAATAAAGGGCCCTGGCTGCCCCGCCGGCGCCTAAAATAGCCGCCGTATGCACCTTGCCTTTTAGCGGGGCTATGAGCTCACGCATAGCCAGATAATCGCTATTATCGCCAAAAAGCTCACCGCCCCTTCTATAGACCAAGGTATTGACCGCCCTACTCTTTTCCGCCGCTAAACTCCGCCCCCCGGCCAGAGTAAATGCCGCGCTTTTATTGGGCATGGTTACACTGGCGCCGGTGAGTCCAAGAGCGCGAAAAAGCGGCAGAGCAACCGGCAAATTATTTGTAATTACAGGGAAATATGCTATTTTTTCGCTATCAATCATTTGCTGATTGTAATAAGCAAATCCCGGCGAATGGCATATTTGCGCTCCCCCGAAAAGAGCAAAAAAATTCTCATTAGCGGCACTAATTTCATGCCAATCATGGGCGCTAACAAGCCCAAATAAAGCCGCCTCCTCCAGCGATATTTGCCCCGGGGCCGTAGCGAGTGACGCTTCTGGGCAAATATATGTCCACAGCGAACCCATTTTTCTATAAATCAGGCGCGATATTTTACCGGCCTCCCCCATGGCTATAAGAATAAACGGGCGGCCTGCGGCGGCGGTGAGCTCCTTTAAGCGGGAGAGCTCAGCCGCATCTTGGACTAAAACGGCTAATTTTAGAATATCACCTGGCGAATTTTCTAATTCTTTCCACAAATTAGACCATTTCTGCGGTGCATATTCATATTCATGAGCAGAAACGATAATCTGCCCGCCGCCTTTCAGTCGTGCCGCCCAGATGCCAGCATTTTCCAGCGGTATATCGATATACCCGGCCCCGACCTCGCTGGCCGCAGCGGCAAATTTTTCATTCGGCTCTTTAACGGTCAAAATAACTTTTTGCGGATCAAAATAATTCTTTATATTTTCTACTGCCAGCTCATCGGTTAACAAATCAAGCCTAATTTCCTGATAAAATTCAGGATATTTGTTTAGCCGCGCCAATACGGCAGCACCATTCTTTTCGTTGCCAGTCAAAACAATCATGGCCAATTTGCCGCTATCTCAGCAGGCGTCACCGCCAGCGTATAAGCGCCTTCATCCATACAAGGATGGCCGATTTTTTGTGGCAACACCATGCGCACCTGACCGGCTAACCTTTTTTTATCATTCAGCAAATAGCGAGCCGCTCTTTTAAAAGATACCGGCGGAACAAGCGGCAGATTTAGACGCGCCAAGAGATTTTTAAGGCGCATAAAATCAGCCTCCGGCAAAATGCCGCGTTTATGGGCCATTCCGGCGGCCAAAACCATGCCTATGGCCACCGCTTCACCATGCGAAAGCTCCTTTTTGGCCAGTTCCAGAGCATGACCTATTGTATGGCCAAAATTCAAAAGCTGCCTCTTACCTTTATCAAAATTATCTGCGCTGACGAGAGCTATTTTCAGCTCTATGGCTCGCTCGATAATATCTCGGTCCATATCTTGCGAAATAGTGGGCATCTTCTCCAGTTTTGCAAACAGCTCTTCATCACAAATATAAGCAATTTTAGCTATTTCTGCCATTCCCTCAGCCAGCTGGCGCGGCGGCAGAGTGGCCAAGAAGCTAGGCTCTATATAAAGCCGCTCCGGCAAATAAAAGGCCCCCACCAGGTTTTTTCCGCCCGGCAGGTTAAGTGCCGACTTGGCGCCTATGGCCGCATCGCACATGGCCAGCAAAGAGGTGGGCATGAGCCACAGCGGCAAGCCGCGCAAATAAGTGGCCGCCACAAAAGCGGCAATATCGGTGGAAACTCCGCCGCCCAGGCCTAAAATAATAGTCTCTCTATCGGCATGAATAGCGGCCAGTTTTTTTATAAGGCGCGTAAAAGTGGCGATATTCTTACTTTTTTCACCTGGCCTAATGGCCAGAACATGAACACTGGCGCCCTTTTCTCGCAAACCGGCGGCAATTTTCGCGCCGTAATGAGCCAGCACCGTGGCATCGCCTACTATAACTACTCGGCAACCGCAAAGAGACGGCAATTTACTCAAAACGTCATTATTACAAATAGTTATCTGGCAAGTGTGTCCTGCAAAAGAATAGCTTTCTATTGTCATAATTTCCGCCTCGCCAAAAAAACAGGCTCTCTGCATATTGAGAGCCGTAACTCGCCACGTCAAGAGGATTTTACCCTTTTGGCCCATTTTTCATTAAGCGCTTGCCGCCACAATTCACTGCCATTTTTCTCTTTCCTTATTGACCTCTTCACGGCCGGCGACTAGTATAGTAATTGTTGTCACGGCGTTTTCATGCGCCAAATCACAAAGGAGGTTCCCAATGCGTAAGTATCTACCGTTCATGCTCTCTCTTTGCCTGGCTCTGCCTTTTGGCACATCATGCGGCAACACCAATGGCACAAACAATTCGCAAAATTCGCATACGACTCCCGGCGGAACCCGTCCCGGTGGTAACAATAACAATAATAATAACAACAACAATAATAACAATAATACGAATGCTAATAGCATAATCGCCCGCATCCAAAAGGGCGAAATTGCTAAAGATGCCAAAGTTACTGTTAACGATGTCATCATCACTGCCGTTGAAACATATACCAAAAAGAATCAAGAAACAGGCAAATTCGAACCAACTGGAATTCCTGGCTTTTTCGTCTCCGACATGATAGCCACCGCCCAGCCTTATACCGGCATTTACGTCAACTTGGCCCAAATAGCCGAACCGGGCGCCTTCAAAATCGGCGATGTCGTAGAAATCCAAGGTCAGGCTGATAATTACTATGGCTCCAAACAAATCGGCAAAGCCAGTGTGCAGAAAACCGGCACCGGCACTGTGCCTGCTCCGGCCGTTATCAGCGATGTAGCCTCTGTTGCCACTAAATATGAATTAAATGAGGCCGGCGGTTTTTATGCTCCTGCCTCAACTTCTGGCAACTTGGCCGCTCAATATGCCGGCGTGCTGGTAAAAGTAGAGAACGTAAAAGTCACCAACGAAAAAATTAGTTCTCTAAAAAGCAACTGTAAAGATCCGAAAGCCGAGCCGGTTGCTGAAGATTGTCTCGCTAATACCGGCTTTGAAGTTGGCGGCGCTCTCGTTGTGAGCAACGAAAATATGTACTATGTGTCTGATTCTCTGCGCAAAAAAGGTGTTGAATTTACGTCAATTACCGGCATTATTGATTACAATTACAGTGCTTATGTCCTCCTCCCCCGCATGGCTGAAGATGTAGTGAAAAAAAGCGGCGGCAATAATAACAACCATGACAGCAGTTCCGATTATGCTGAAACCGCTCTTACAGAAATTAACGCCGGCAATGTTGATGAAGATGCCAAAGTTACCGTGACCGGTGTTGTGGTAACCGATCCATTCCAAACCGACTATGGCCACTCCTTCTACATGACAGCTAAAGAGGGCGGCGTCGGTAACACTCTTTATATTTACAATGTTTCCAACAAAGCCAATGCAGAGCCCGAACGTGGTTCCGAAGTTACCATCAAAGGCAAAGTTGCTAGCTACTATGGCACTTGGGAAGTCATCGGTTCCGGTGAAGATAATCTAACCATTGGTTCAAAAGTAGCCGAGCCGGCTGCTACCACCCTCACTCTGCCCGTCGGCGAAGCCCAAGTTGGAACTCTGGCCAAAATCGAAAATCTCACCATTAAAGAGCTCGCCGACAATTATTGCGATGGCTCGATTACTGTTAATGACAGCAATAGAGAAGAATACGAAGATAATGGCGGCAACTACTGCACTGCCACTCTCACCGATGGCGAACACGATATCAAAGTAAAATATAGCTCAATCGAACAATACAAAGCCGCCACTAAAGAGGCTATCGGCGAAACTTTGACAGATGGAAATGCTGCTGTTAGCGACGAAGTTGTTATCACCGGCCTCGTGGTCATTAATTTTAACGAGGTAGTTATCACACCGCGCACCGAAGATGATATTGTTGTTACGCATAAATGATTTTTTAACCCCAATAATTTGATTTTTAATTTTTAAAATTCAAGCGCTAGGGATTTTCCCATGAATAAAAAATTCCTCCTTGCTACGGCCGCCTGCTTTTTAATACCACTGGTCGGCTGCATGCAAACTACTTATGTCGATGCGCCAGCGGATAGCTCTATTCCTAAAAAGCTGGTTGTTTTGCACACCACCGATACGCACGCCAAATTTTTACCCTTTTGGCTGGAACCCAACACCTTTGATGTGCAAGACGGCTTTAACAGCTCTAACCCACCCTGCTGGGATTTAAATTATAACGGCGGCGGCTCTTATTGCGATGGCGCCTATGACGCCAAGCGTGGCAAATACAAAATTTGGGCCAATTCCAAATACGTCTATATGACCAAAGCGGAGCTTCTTGCCGGCGGTTATAAGCTGGAGGATTTTAACCATGACGGCCAGTGCGATGTGCGCGACTGTCAGCGCTGCTGGGATTTAAATCGCAACAACGATTGCGACAGCGACGAGGATGTGGACGGTGTGCTTGGTTGCGATGAAGGCGATTGTCAAAAACGCATTGCCGAGCAAGCCGTCTTCGCCTGCTGGGATATGCCCGATGCCGCCGGTGAGCATAATTATCGCTGCGACAAGAGCGAAGATATCAACCACGACCATGAGTGCAACTTCCAGGATTGCGCCAAAGTTTATGATAAAAATCACAACTTTAAATGCGATAATGCTTGGAGCCCGCAATTTGGCACCTACTTAGATGACGACGGTTACCCCATTCTTATTGAGGATTACCCCGACGAGAGCGCTTACAACATTGCTTTCACCGGCGCACAAACAAAATCAGAAGACTTAAACCGCGATGGCTATTGTGATGTTAACGATTACCGCCCCGGCCTGGTGGATGCCGGCGGCGTAGCCCGCGCCACCACCTTACAAAAAGAGCTCATTGCCAAACATGTGGGCACCCCGATTTTGCGCCTCGATAGCGGCGACATTTTCCAGGGCGCTCCGCAATTCAACCTCTTTAAAGGCTATTTGGAATTTTTAAGCCACTCCAAAATGGGCGTGGAAGCCATGACCATCGGCAACCACGAATTTGATAACGGGACAAAAGGCCTGGTCGCCGCCTACAACAAAAGCGGCGGTATCCCTGTATTATCAGCTAATTATATCTTTGATGAGGAAGATCACAAAGGGCTTAGAAACATTGTGCGCCCATATATGACTTTTGAAAAGGGCCAGCTCAAAATCGGCGTCATTGGCCTCGGCAACGATACAACTTTAACTTCTGTTTATAATGTTTCTTCCAGCCTGGGCTTTAACGCTTATGACCCGGTGACTATTGCCCAGCAATATGTAGATTTACTGCGCTCCTCCTGCGATCTCATCATCCTCCTCACACACCAAGGGCTTGATCAGGATTATGTTCTGGCCGAAAAAGTCAAAGGAGTGGATCTTATTTTAGGCGGCCACCACCATGTGGTTTTAAACCCGGTGAAGGTGATGCACGGCCCCGATGGCCGCGACGTTTTGGTAGTGCATAGCGGCGTCAATTATAAGGTGATGGGCGAACTCGAGATGATAATTAAAGATCAGCACATTGCCTGGCATAAATATAGTGTCCATAATATCACCAGCAAAATAGCACCAGATGCCAAAATGATGAATATTTTGGAGCCCTTTGAAGAGGCTCTCCGTGATGCTCAGGATTTAACCAAAGTTGTTGGGCGCGCCACCTCCACCATCGCCCGCAACGACCCCAACGGCGGTGACTCACCACTGGGCAATTTGGTTACCGATGCTATGCTGAGAAATGAGATGGCCCGCGCGCAGTTCGCCGTCACCAATCACATGGGTATCCGCGCCGATATCCCGACAGGCGATATTACTCTGGAAAAGCTCTATGAAGTATTTCCCTTTGAAAATACCATAGTTACCATGTATCTCTCTGGCAGAGAGATTAAAGAAATGTTTGATTTTATTGCCCGCCGTTCCGCTTCTCGCGGCTGCTCTACCCAGGTGCAGGTCTCCGGCATCAATGTGGTTATAGATTGCAGTCCGGATGAAGACAAAATAGCGGAATATAACTCCTATGCTCTAACTAAAGACCTCTCAATCGGAGAAA
>JAEEML010000118.1 GCA_016283195.1 Deltaproteobacteria bacterium
AGCGGAGCTAATAACGACTATTCAGGCGGAGACCGAGCGGGCAGTAAAAGTGATGGGGGAGAGCAAAGGAGTAATAGCCGCAGGGGCAAAACTGGGCAAAGAAGCGCAAGAAGCCTTTGATAAGCTGAGAAAATCTGCAGATAAATCGATAGAGCAGGCCAAAGCATTAGCCAAAGCAACAGCTGAGCAAGCAAGCGATGTGCGGGCAGTAACAGGAGCCATAGAGAGCATCACTGGGACCGTGGGAGAGATAAATAGCTCAGCGCAAAATCAGGCCCAAGGGGCAGCCGCACTCAATAAAGCGGCCGAAAAGATGAATTTGCTTAATCAGCAAGTGGCAAAATCGAGCGAGGAGCAGGCCCGCTCGGCCAAAGATGTATTAAAAGCTATCCAGAATATTTCGGAAATGTCGGCTCTCGTCAATAAACGGCAGGAGAGCCAGATAGCGGCCACCAAAGAGGCGGCCGGCGCTGTTGAATTTGTGGATAAAAATGCCGTTATGCAAAATAGAGCAGCCGATAAACTGGGCAATATTATTGCCACCATTAATGAGCAGCTAAAAGAACTAACTGTTTTTACAGAGGAATTTAAAATTTAGCTAGCCTATGCCAAGAGCTTTTTTTAAAAAAAGGAAACTAAGGAAATAAATGCAAAAATCGCTGTTATCTATTGAACAATTGCTTTGCTACTGTTAGGCTGACTTTTGTTAGATGGGGTGGTTCTCACCCGGGTGCTTACTCTAACCACATGGAGTTCACCATGATTAGTGCTTCGCTCGAAGATAAAAACATCACAGTCGATCCCAAAGAAGCAATTAAATACCGGCTAAGACACACGATAAGTATTTTTTGTGCGGTCGGCGGTTTTTTTATTGCCATAATTGTAATTTTCATGATGACCTATGTCATTAGATCCTATAATTTACAAATATCCACGCAGTATGTGCGTTTTATCGCTCCGGCGGTGGAAAAAGCTCTGCAAAACGGGGCCTCGCCGGAGGCTCTTAACCAAGAGCTTACAGCCCTTGAAAATCTGGAAACCATTGCCTACGGTGCCCTTATTAATAATAACGGTCATCTTCTTGCCGAATGGCAACGTGCCAGCAATAATACTGTATTTAACCATAAAAAAGCTGCCGGAATCGATTTAAATGAGGCTACTGTGAAAGACGGTGCCGTTTATATAAAAACGGCGCTGGATGCCGGTAAAAAGTATTATATGCTCCTGGGTATTGATTCCTCCACCATAGTTAAAGATTCCTTTTATCGCAGCCGCCACTTCTATTTTCCCTATATTTTAGGCGTAATCGGTATTTGTCTTTTGGCGCTCTTTTTGGCCCAGACGCACGTTGGTTATCCGCTCCATAATTTGGGTGAAACAGCTTCAAAAATGCTGCTCGCCGGCGATCTTACTACAGTTTTGCCGGTGGAAGTTAATACCGAAATCGGTCAACTGACAGTGGTTATCAATACTTTGACGCAGAAAATGCGCCATACTCTGGAGGCCTTAAAGGAGGCCTGTAGTGAATTTGAAGAGGTGGCCGGTGAACTCGCTGATGCCGGCGGTAAAGTTTCAAACGGCTCGCTCGTTATTAAAGAACACACCGATGTTACAGCTAAGAAAATGGAAGAACTTACGAGCTCTTTTATGAATATAACCAATAAATTACAAGAGCTCAACGCCCAGTCGGAGCGCGGCTCCACTACAGTTTACGAGATGAGCCAGGTCAATCAGGAAATGTTTGACAATGTAAGTGCTATGAGTGCCTCGGTGACCCAGTCGATAGGCGCCATAAAGCAGATGACCGAGGCCATTGACGAGACTTCCGGCTATATGGTTCAGCTCAATAATGATATCGGCAGTGTTAATGCCGCTATGGGGCGCCTGGATACCTCCATTGATATGGAAGAAAAAAGTGCCAAAGAGTCTATTGCCCTTTCTAAAGAGCTTTCGGTAAATGCCGAAAGCGGGATGCGGGCTCTCGAAGAAACCATCGGCGGAATAGAACAAATTCAAAAAAGCTCATTTGAAACTGCGAGTGTGGTTGCCGCTCTCGGCAACCATGCTATGGATATCGGCAATATTTTGCATGTGATAGACGATGTAACCAAACAAACCAATCTTTTAGCCCTAAATGCCGCTATTATTTCCGCTCAGGCCGGGGAGCACGGGCGCGGTTTTGCTGTTGTGGCCGATGAAATCGGGGCTCTGGCCAGCCGCACCAAAGATTCCACCAAAGAAATAGCCGAACTCATTGCCACCATTCAGGACGAATCCAAAGAGGCGGTGGCCGTGATGCAAGAAAACAATGCCACCATCGAGAGTGGAGTAAACCTCGGAGCTCAGGCCGCGGAGGCTTTTGCTCGCCTCAAAAATACTGCCGATAAATCAACTGCCCAGGCCGAGAATCTGGCTAAGGCCACGATTGAGCAAGCCAATGATGTGCGGGCGGTGACCGGAGCTGTTAGCGGCATAATTTCCACAGTAGAGGCGATTAATACTTCGGCCCATCGGCAGGCCGACGATGCCGCTGCGCTTAATACCGCTTCCGGCAAAATGAATCTCATCAACCAGCAAGTGGCCCGTTCCAGTGAAGAGCAGGCCCGCTCGGCCAAAGAGGTTTTAAAAGCTATTAAAAACATTGCCGCCACTTCCGGAGAAGTTAATGAACGCCAGGTGGCCCAAATCGAGAGCACCAAGTTGGCTTCTTCTTCCATTGTCGCTGTTGATAGCCGGGCTAAGGCGCAAAATGAATCTTCAAGGCATCTTGAAAGTACTCTGGCCGATATTAAAGAGCAAATTGCCAAGCTTACGGAATATACGGCCCAGTTTAAAATATAACCTGGTGTGAAATGAGTTACCGCGTGAAAATCATTTTAACAAAACAAGAGGTTTTTTAGAGGAGTCAATATGAAAAACGGCCCCAATAATGCCATAGACCCCATAAAGAATCTAAACCCGCTGAAATTGGTTTTTGCTACCAGAATCGGTTCGGTGGGCATTATTGCTGTTGTCGGCGTTTTGCTCTTTATCCTGGCCGATATAGTCCATGTTAGCCTCTCTTTTCAGGCTATTTCCACCAAAAGCCTGGCTCTGCTTATAACGCCGACTTTGGAAAAAGCGATTGATACCCAGGATGCCCAGTCGGACAAAGTGGATATTGCTGCTGTTTTGGCCAAATTTTCGGAGCTTGATTTTGTCTCCTATGTCGATTTTATTGATGCCAGCGGCAAAAGTGTGGCCTCCTGGACGCGTGACAAAGGCGATAATTCCTTCAGCTATCGCCATGCCCGTCATGTGCTTAGCGGTGATTATGACTTTACCAGCCACGGTATGTATAGCAAATTTCAAATAAAAGATCATAAATTGATTGTCGGCACTTCCATTGCCGAGCGCCTCTGGGAAAATCTGGCGCGTTTTAGCGGAATTTATTTTCTTATAACTATTATTGTGGCCACTTTGGTGTGTCTCCTCTTTGTGGTTTTTAATAAACGTATTTTAACCCCGCTTATTAACTTAAATCGCAATGCCAATAAAATTTTAGCTGATAACGATCTTACAACGCCGCTGCCGATTGAGGCCCAAAGCCAAATCGGGCAGATTACCAAGTGCATAAATTTAATAATTGCCCGCCTAAGAAACATGCTCCTTGATTTGCGTGAAACTTGTAATAAATTTGCCGATATAACTGCTTCTCTCCAAGCGGCCGGCAGCGATATCACCGCTAACGCCACAGCTATTCGCACGGATATTACAACCACCAAAGAGACGATGAATGAGCTCAATAATTCTTTTGGTTCTGTGGCCGCAAAATTGCAAGAATTAAATGCCCAGAGCGAGCGCGGTTCCACCACCGTTTACCAAATGGGGCAAGTTAACCAGGAAGTTTTTGAAAATGTCACCTCCATGAGCGCCTCCGTCAGCCAGTCTATTGCGGCTATTGCGCAAATGTCGGAAGCTATTCAGGAAACAGCGACTCATGTGGCTCAGCTAAATAGTGATATCGGTAGTGTTGATGTGGCTATGCAGCGCCTTAGTTCTTCCATTACCATGGAGGAAAATAGCTCCAAAGATTCACTGATTCTGGCTAAGGAACTGGCTGTAAATGCCGATGCCGGTATGCAGGCTTTAAAGAAAACTATTGACGGCATTGCGCTGATGCAAAAGAGCTCCGATGACACAGCCGCCGTTATCAGAACCCTCGGTAATCATGCCATGGATATTGGCAATATTTTGCATGTTATTGATGATGTTACCAAGCAAACCGGGCTCCTGGCCCTAAATGCCGCCATTATTTCCGCGCAAGCCGGGGAGCATGGGCGCGGTTTTGCCGTGGTGGCCGATGAGATAGGCGCTCTCGCTACGCGCACCAAAGAGTCCACCAAAGAGATAGCCGAGCTCATTATGACCATCCAGAATGAATCGAAAAAAGCTGTGGCTGTTATGGAAGAAAACATCACCACTATCGAGCATGGCGCCAAACTCGGCGCCGAGGCTGAGGCTGCTTTTAACAAGCTTAAAGCATCGGCCGATAAATCCACCAAACAAGCCGAGAATCTGGCTAGTGCCACTAATGAGCAGGCCAGTGATGTAGAGGCGGTAAATCAGGCTATAAGCGGCATTACCGGCACGCTGGAAGCCATTAACGCAGCGGCCAAGCGGCAAGCCGAGGAGGCGGAAGCAATGAATAGCGCCGCCGGCAAAATGAACCTTTTGAATCAGCAAGTGGCCCGTTCCAGCGAAGAACAGGCCCGCTCGGCCAAAGATGTATTAAAAGCTATCCAAAATATCTCCGGCATGTCCGCGGCGGTGAGCGAGAGCCAGAATATGCAAATAGAGAGCACCGGGGAAGTTGTTTTAGCCGTTGATTCCGTTGACAAAAACGCCGCTATGCAAGGACAGGCCGCCGGGCGCCTGGTGGCCATTATCGAAGCCATAAATAAACAGCTAAAACGCCTTTCGGAATTTACGACCGAATTTAAGATTTGATGTCCTAATTAAGAAAAATATAATAATTAAAGTATCACCAAAAATAATTAGCTAAACCTACTTTTAACCTACCGTTTTTTTTAATAAAAACAAGAAGAAAATATTGACTTGCTTCTATAGTTGCTTCACTGTGGAAGGGTGTTTTTGTTTTTTTGAAAAGTTGCTTGTTTTGTTACACCAAGGAGATGATCGATGTCGGTAGGAGACAAAATAGATATTTCCGTCGATGCTAAACAAACAATTCACTTTCGCGTGGCGAGAGCTATGGTTATTTGCAGTATAGCCATAATCTGCCTCCTGGTGCTGGTAGCCGTTATGGCTCTTGGCACTTCTTCTTCCTATCTAACCAAAGACATAGCCGATAATTATGTGGCTCATATCGGGCCAGCTATGCGCGCGGCGCTGGATAGCAAGAGCTCTCAGGAAGAGCTTAGGCAAAAATTAAGCGCTCTTGAGCATTTGGATTTGCTGGCGCACGGCGTTTTGCTGGATGAGCAAAATAAGCCGCTGGCGGAATGGCACCGCGATGGCGATGAAGCCGCTTTTGATGGCAAAATAGCCAAAAAAATCGCTGCCGGTGAATTCAAGAGCTCAGGCACAATTCTTTATATAAAAAGCTATATTGATAATAAAAAAGATTATTCCGTGATGGTGGGCCTGGATGCAGTGGGGCTCTTTACCGAGCAAATTACCAGATTCGGCCTCTTTTATTTTGTGGGAGCTATCGGTTTTGTCCTCTTTTGCTATTTAGCTTTTTATCTGGCCGATTTTCATCTCATAAAGCCGCTTACCCATGTTGGCGAGCATGCCTCCAAAATGCTTGATAAAAGTGATTTGACCTATGTCTTGCCCTTTGAATCCGATACCGAAATCGGCCAATGTACCATTGTTATAAATACTATAAACGACAAAATGCGCACCTTGCTCCTCTCTTTTCGCGATGTTTGCGAGGAGTTTGAAAAAGTGGTGAAAAGCCTTGAAGAGCAGGGGGGCAATGTTTCCGCCGATTCGCAAACAATGAAGAAAAATATTGATAATACCAAGGGCAAAATGGAGGAACTCACCACCTCTTTTATGGCAGTTAACGAGGAGCTTTCAAAGCTTACAGCCCAGAGCGAGCGCGGTTCCACTACTGTTTATGAAATGGGCCAAGTCAACCAGGAAATGTTTGAAAATGTTACCGCCATGAGCTCTTCGGTTATGCAATCTATCGAAGCTATTAAACAAATGGGCGCCGCTATAGAGCAAACTGGCAGCTATGTGGGCCAGCTAAATGATGATATCGGTAGTGTTAATGCTTCTATGCAGCGCCTGGATTCTTCAATCGCTCTGGAAGAAAAGAGCGCTTTTGATTCTATAAATCTCTCCAAAGAATTGGCCCAAAATGCCGATAACGGCATGACAGCTCTTAAGCAAACCATTGAAGGTATTGAGCAAATTCAAAATAATTCCGGGGAGATTGCTAAAGTGATTGCCACTCTCGGTGACCACGCTATGGATATTGGCAATATTTTGCATGTGATAGACGATGTGACCAAACAAACCAATCTTTTAGCCCTAAATGCCGCTATTATTTCGGCTCAGGCCGGGGAGCACGGGCGCGGTTTTGCCGTCGTGGCCGATGAAATCGGGGCCCTGGCCAGCCGCACCAAAGATTCCACCAAAGAGATTGCCGAGCTCATTGATACCATCCAAAATGAGGCCAAAATGGCGGTTGCCGTTATGGAAGAGAGCAATTCCACTATTGAACGCGGGGCCAAACTCGGCGCCGAGGCTGCCAGAGCTTTTGATAAATTAAAAGAATCGGCCGACAAGTCCACAGCTCAAGCCAAGATATTGGCCGAGGCCACAGCCGAGCAATCCACTGATGTGAAAAATGTTACCCAGGCGATTGCTAGTATCACCGGCACGGTGGAGGCGATAAATCACTCCGCCAGGCGCCAGGCCGATGAGGCGGCAGCACTCAATCAGGCAGCTAATAAAATGAATATGTTAAATCAGCAGGTTGCGCGTTCCAGCGAGGAACAGGCCCGCTCGGCTAAAGAAGTTTTAAGAGTCATTCAGAATATTTCCAAAATGGCCGAAGCGGTGAACGGGCGTCAAATTGCCCAAACGGAGGGGACAAAGCTCGCCGTTTCCACCATTAGCGCAGTAGGTAACTGCGCCAATTTGCAAGATGAATCAACCGGGAGACTTACGCGGGCAATTGACGAAATCAGCCATCATATCGGTAAATTGCAAAGCTATACCAAGGAGTTCAAAATATCATGATAATATATAATTATCGCGCGTAATTATGGTACCATGAACTGAATTTTTTGGGAGAAAGTTATGCCAAAGGAAAAGCTTAATAATAGAGTGCACGAATTTAAAAGCAAAATCAGGCAAAATAAATTAACGCTGCTCTATCTCTTTTCTACGCGCATCGGCGGTGTCGGTTGCGCCGGTGTGGCGGCCTTAAGTCTCTTTATTTTTGTGAGTATGAGTTATGGCACGTTAGAGTATTATAACGCCCTCTCGGAGGCTTGGGTAAATTATGAGCGCCCGCTTATTAGTGCCATTTTAAATGATGGAAGTACGGAAATTACTTTGGAAGAAGAGCTTTCAAAGCTAGCGCAGTTGCAACATGTCAATTATATTGCACTTTTGGATGGTAATGGCAGTTTGCAATATAAATGGCAGCGTGATGACCAAGATAACACCTTTAATTATCGCTATGCGCGCACTCTTAAAGATAGCCAAACAACTCTTAACTTTCATGGTTCTTATGGCAAATATCAAATAGATAAAAGTCATCACCTAATTTTGGGCAGCAGTGTTAAAACAATCATGGGTACGCTGGTCAAAGGCTCCACTTTTTTAACAATGTTTTTCATGCTGGCTATTGTTATTACTTTAATAGCTCTCCTCTATTACTTCTTTAATGTGCGCATTATTGCGCCTTTGGTGCGGGTTACAGAACATGCTCTTGATATAGTCGAAAAGAGCGATTTGACGCTCTCGATTCCCATAGAGACCAAGAGCGAAGTCAGCCAAGTGGCTAAAGTGATAAATATTGTTACCGGCAAGTTACGCAATATTTTGTGCGATTTACGCGATACTTGTCATAGATTTGCGAGTATTGCCGAGGAGCTCGGGCAGGCCGGCGGAGATATCACCGCTAATTCCAAAACTATCCGCGGCGATATTCAGGTGGCCCAAAAAACTATTGGCGATTTAAATACCTCATTTAATGATGTGGCTCTTAAATTACAAGAACTTAGCTCCCAAAGCGAGCGCGGATCCACCACCGTTTACCAAATGGGCCAAGTTAATCAGGAAGTTTTTGATAATGTTACAGCTATGAGCGCCTCGGTGACCCAATCGGTGGCAGCCATTAAGCAAATGACCGAAGCCATAGATGAAACAGCCGGCCATGTGGTGGAGCTAAATTCGGATATTACCAGCGTCAATGCCTCTATAGAGCGCCTTGATTCCTCCA
Organism: Deltaproteobacteria bacterium; assembly: GCA_016283195.1. GTDB lineage: Bacteria > JAEEML01 > JAEEML01 > JAEEML01 > JAEEML01 > JAEEML01. Next base: position 8,471 of record JAEEML010000118.1, read on the forward strand.
TTTCTTTGGAAGAAAAGAGCGCCGGTGATTCCATTTCCATAGCTAAAGAGCTCTCGGAAAATGCCGATAACGGCCTTCTGGCTCTTAAACAAACCATTGAAGGTATTGAACAAATTCAAAAGAGCTCGGCTGAGACAGCCAAAGTTATTGCCTCTCTTGGCGAGCACGCTATGAATATTGGCAATATTTTGCATGTGATAGATGATGTGACCAAGCAAACAAACCTCCTGGCCCTAAATGCCGCCATTATTTCCGCTCAGGCCGGTGAGCACGGGCGCGGCTTTGCCGTTGTAGCCGATGAAATCGGGGCTCTGGCCAGCCGCACCAAAGATTCCACCAAAGAAATTGCTGAGCTAATTAGCACTATTCAAACCGAAGCTCAAAGAGCCGTAAATGTTATGCGGGCCGGAGAAAATACTATTGCGAGCGGCGCAAAACTTGGGGCAGAGGCAGCTAAAGCCTTTGATAAACTTAAAGAATCTGCCGATAAATCCATCATCCAGGCCAAGGCTCTGGCTCAGGCTACCATGGAGCAAGCAGCTGATGTGCGCGCTGTTACCGGTGCTGTGGAGAGCATAACCGGCACCGTGGAAGAGATAAATAAATCTTCACATCGCCAGGCCGAAGAGGCGGCAGCGCTGAATCAGGCGGCGAGCAAGATGAACCTCCTAAATCAGCAGGTGGCTCGTTCCAGTGAAGAACAAGCGCGTTCTGCTAAAGAAGTTTTGCAAGTTATCCGGAATATTTCCGAGATGACCTCTATGGTAAACGAGCGCCAGGTGGCGCAAATTCAAAGTGCCAAGGAGGCGAGTAACGCTGTTGATTTTGTTGATAAAAATGCTATTTCGCAGAGCAAGGCTGCCGATAAACTCAATAATATCATTCTGACTATCGATGAGCAGCTCAAAGAGCTTAATGTCTTTACCGAAGAGTTTAATATCTAATTTCGGCCGTCTTTGGCGGCTTTCATCAGCTATCCTTTATAATAATCTGATTATGTAAATAATTTTAGAATATTAGCTCTTTTAGCAAAATTGTTTAAATAATTAGCACATTTTGTAAAAGTTAATTATTTGATAAAATAGGCTAAATATGATAGCTAGCCAAAATGATTTTGGGCGTAAAAGCCCAAAAGCCACGCTCTGATAATGCCGGCTATAGTTGCCGGTGAGCAAAAGTCCGGAGTTTTTAGCTTAATGGAAGATAACAGCAGCATTTTTATAGATAAAAAACAGGCTTTGCTTTACCGCGTGAACCGTGCTTTTGCTTTACTGGGGCTGGCCGGTGGTTTGAGCCTGGCCATTTTGGTCTCTTTTTGCCTCAATTACTTTTCGGCACGCGAAGTAACTACCGCCGCCAGTAAACTTATGCCGACCTTGGAAAATAAATTAGCGGCGCCCATAGCCTCAGGTGAGGCCGCAGCGCTTAATAGCGCTTTTGAGAGTCTGGCGGGCAAACTGGAAAACCTGGCATATCTTGCACTTTTAAATGAAAAAGGCGAGCTTGTGAGTAGCTGGGTAAGTGATGGTAACTTAAGAAATTTTAATTACAAAATAGCTAAAAAGCTCAGTGTCGGCACCGCTTTGAGAGACGGCTTTTATTTTTATTCCAAATATACTTTTGCGGATGCGGCCAGCTATACGCTGCTTTGGGCTGTCGATATCCGCCATATAAGCGCCCAAAATCTCTCTTCCTGCCTGATTTTTTATATAATGCTTTGCTTGGCTTTGGCCATTACGGTAACCCTCTGTATTCGCATTACCAACCACCACTGCTCTTATCCGCTGGCCCATGTTTATGAGGGCACGGTTAAAATTCTTGATGAGAGCGATTTAACCATTAAGTTGCCGGTGGAATCCAATTCGGAATTTGGACAGATAGCTGTGGCTCTTAATGTCCTTACCGGCAGAATAGCCGCGATGCTGAGCTCTTTTAAGAAGATAACCCAGGCTTTAAATGAAGTTACCCATGAACTTGGCAGCTATGGCGCTCAGATTTCCAGCGGATCGCGTACTATCCAAGCGCATACTGATAATACCGCCGCCAAAATGCAGGAATTTTCCGCCTCTTTTGCCGAAGTTTCGGCCAAACTCAGGGAACTCACCGGAGAATCGGAACGCGGTTCGGCCACGGTTTACCAGATGGGCCAGATTAACCGGGAAGTCTTTCAAAATGTTACCGCCATGAATAATTCTGTGGCCTCCTCCACCGAGGCCATTGGACAAATGACTAAAGTTATTGAAGAAACAGCTGCTATGGTGGAAAAACTGACTGCCGATATAACGGGTGTCAATGTGGCTATGCAGCGCCTTTCCGGCTCCATTGCCATTGAAGAACAGAGTGCCGGAGAGTCTCTTACGCTTTCCAAAGAGGTGGCCAAAAACGCTGCCGGCGGTATGCTGGCCCTTACAGAGACGATTAACGGTATCAGCCAAATTGCGGCCAGTTCTAAGGAGACAGCCCAGGTAATAAGCGCTCTTGGCCAACATGCTATGGATATCGGCAATATTCTTCGCGTGATAGAAGATATTACCAAGCAAACCGGTCTTCTCGCTTTAAATGCCGCCATTATCTCTGCTCAGGCCGGTGAACACGGACGCGGCTTTGCCGTTATTGCCGATGAAATAGGGGTCCTTGCCGGGCACACCGGCGAGTCCACCAAGGAGATAGCGGCTCTTATTACCACTATTCAGGATGAAGCCCAAAAGGCAGTGGCGGTGATGGCCGCCGGTGAAGAGATTATCCAAAAAGGGGCCGACTTAGGCGCCAGAGCCCAGGGATCTTTTAACAAACTCAAGGAATCTGCCGATAAAACCTCAAAACAGGCCGCAGATCTGGCTAAATCCACTATGGCCCAGGCAGAGGAAGTAAAGAGTGTTATTAAAGCAGCGGAAAATATAACTGCCACGGTTAAAGAGCTAAGTCTTTCGGCTAAACATCAGGCCAAAGAGGCTGAGGCTATGAATATGGCGGCCGCCAAGATGAGCCAAATAAATGAAGAAGTGGCTCGTTCCAGCGAAGCACAGGCCAAATCGGCAGAGGATGTTTTAAAGGTTATTGAGCATATTTCAGCCGCTCAGGCTTTGGTTAGCAAACAGCAGGAAGCCCAGGCGGAAGGTACTACCAGAGCGGCGGTAGCCGTTAAAGAGGTGGATAGAGCGGCCCAGTTGCAAAATGAGGCTGCCATGCACCTTTCTCAGGCTATTGGCGAGATAAACGGGCAGATAAAAATACTCACCGGCTATGTAAACGCCTTTAAAATATAAAAAGGAAGGCGCTGTATTTTAAGGCCAGTGCCGGACAGGCAGAAGAAAATGGGAAAGCAGAAAATAGAAAAAGCTACTAAAACCATTAAATATATATATGCCACCAGGGTAACCTGGATTGGGCTGTTTTGTGTCGTCAGTTGCTCGCTTATTATTTTAGGGGCCATGACGCGGGCATTATTCCACTATGAAGCCGGGGAAGCCAGAGCGATGGTGGCTCTTTTAGCTGATGATTTTGCAAGGGCTGCTAAAGATAACAATGTGGAATTATTGGAAAAAGAGCTTGGTAAATTTTCTGGGCTCAAATTTTTGAGTTATGCCGTTATCTTAGATGCTGCCGGGCGCAAAGTGGCTCTTTATGAAGACGGTGCCCACCGGGGCGAAATGAGTTATAAAAAAGTTCCCGATCTCAATGGCGAGGAACAAAAATTGACTGCCGACGGGCTTTATCAAAGCTTTAAAATAGGTGATTATAAGCTGGTTACCGGTATTGCTTTTACAGCTTTCGGCAGCTTCTTTTTTATATATTTTGTGGTCTTTTTAGGCGTCTTGGGCGCTATTTTTTATGCCTGGCATATATTTTACCAAAGAGTGGTGGGCCATCTCATTACAGTTACCGACAATATTACCAAAATAGTGAACGAGAGCGATTTGACTATTGCCATTCCCACTGTCGCCGCCTCCGAAGTTGGTAAAATAGCTCTTTGTTTTAATTTGATAATCGGCAAATTAACAAAGATGTTGCAGAGCTTACAGGAGGCGCTGCATAGCCTCGAAGCGGTGCAGATTATGCTCAAAAATACCGGCGGCAGTTTGCATGACAATGCCCTTGCCATCAGGAGTCATATTAAAGATACCAGCGGTATAGTAAACGGTCTTTTAGTATCTTTTAATGATGTTTCTGCCGAATTGGAGAATCTGACAAACGAATCGGCACGTGGCTCTGCTACTGTTTACGAGATGAGTGCGGTTAATGAAGAGGTTTATCAAAATGTCGGTGCCATGGGCGGAGCGGTAAACGAATCCACCGCAGCTATAGAGCAAATGACCAAAGCCATTGATAAAACGGCAGGCCATGTGGCCCATTTAAATGAAAATATCGCTACAGTTAATGCTTCTATAGAGCGTCTTGATGTCTCTATTGCCGACGAGGAAAAGAAATCGCAGGAGGCTATAGATTTGGCCAAAGAGCTTATGGCCAATGCTGCCGACGGTATGACTGCTCTTAAAGAAACCATTGACGGTATCGGGCAGATTCAGGCCAATTCCCGGGAAACAGCCGGAGTTATCGACTCTCTGGGCCGGCATGCCATGAATATCGGTAATATTCTCCATGTGATAGATGATATAACCAAGCAGACGGGCCTCCTCGCCTTAAATGCCGCCATTATTTCTGCCGATGCCGGTGAGCAGGGGCGCGGCTTTGCGGTGGTGGCTGACGAAATCGGGGCTCTGGCCAGCCGTACCAAAAGTTCTACTAAGGAAATAGCCGCCCTGATTGCCACTATTCAAAGCGAAGCTGCCAAAGCCATCAAAGTGATGAAGGAAAGCTCAAGAGCTATCGAAAAGGGCGCCAAACTTGGCGCAGAGGCCCAAAAAGCCTTTGATAAACTTAAAGAATCGGCTGATAAATCCAATGACAAGGCTGTAGCTCTCGCCAAAGCCACCATGGAGCAGGCGGGTGATGTGCGCGCTGTGAGCATGGCTATTGCCAGCATTACTGGCATGGTGGAAGAGCTGAATATAGCCGCCGGAAAACAGGCCACTGAAGCCCGGGCACTCAATGAGGCGGCCGCTAAAATGAGCAGCATAAATCAGCAGGTGGCCGGTTCCAGTGAAGAACAGGCGCGCTCGGCCGGTGATGTTTTAAAAGTCATTAAAAATATCTCCGATATGGCGGCTCTGGTCAGTGAGCGGCAAAAAGTGCAAATTGCCAGTGCCGAAGAGACGCTCAAAGCCGCCGCCATTGTAGATAGCAACGCTGTGAGTCAGGAAAGTGCAGCCGAAAAACTAACAGTGATTATTGCCGATATTGCCAAGCAGACGGCAGAGCTTGAGGCTTTTACCAAAGAGTTTAAAATCTAAGCGCTTCCTGTTTTTCCTGTTTTCGCCTGGGCCCGCTCAAATTTGAGGCTAGGTATCCCCGGAGCGCTGCGTGCTTTTCTGCCCTCACCCCACAAGCTAAGCGGACCTCACCTCATAACTCATTGAATTTTTATGAAAATCGCCCCTCTCCCAAGCGGCGAGGGGCTCCGCTAAATGTCAAAAAACAATAACTGACTCCCGAGCCCTGTAGGGCGCCGGGGCGGTAGCCCACCTCACCCCGACCATTAAAGCCGGTTTTTGCAAGGCGCCCCTCTCCATTTTTACAAATGGAGAGGGGGTACATCTTATTGAATTTTCATATATTTTGTGGGGTGAGGGGCTTCGAAACAAGCGGGGTTTTCCCTCCCGCAAAGAAAAAGAAGAATAAAATCAAGAATTAGAATCGAGCAAAACGGGCATTGCATTTAAGAAAAAGACAGCCTCGTGAACGGAGGTTTCTTCACTACAAAGAAAAAACAAAATAAAATAAAAGAATTATTGTTCCGATAGAGAAGAGGCCGATAGCAAAATTTCTCAGCTGTTATTTGGCCCTAGGAGTTGAAAAGAAAAGCCTAAGAATTTTTATTTAGTGCGTTTCCAAACATAAACAACAAGGTAGGGCGGCATATTGTTGTGCGGTTGCCCGCTACCAGCGGCCTCAACGGTGACCGAGCCGCTGGGGGTAAACGTATGGGTGTGCGCTCCTGCCGAAGCGGCGTAATTACCAGAATCCATGGTTTGAGGAGTATTATAATTAGTTCCTGTTGTTACATTGATGGTGCCGCCATTTTCATCCTGGCTACTGGCTCTTAATACCAGGGGATGTGTATGATTGCCATCGGAGCTGGTTGTGCCCGCTGTGCCGCTAAAAGTGGCGCCGTGATTATGGCTGGGCATTTCATCTTTGCTCAAAGTATGAGTAGCTTCGCCGCCCGTTTGCCCGGCGCTATAGGTGCTGCCGGCCGCCAGCAGGAAGCGGTCTTTAATTTGCTCCCAAGTGCCGCCAAGAGTGGTGGCCGGATTAGTAGCGGAGGTGCTGATATAAATAGCGCCGACCGGATAGAGAACATTGAGCAAATCCGGGCCGATGCCCTTGGCATTGATAGTACCGCTGGCGTTAACCGAGCTGATGGTGAAGTTTGTGGCCTCGATATTACCGCTTACCTTTAAAGTGCCATTATTCACACTGACAGAGATATTTGTGCCGTCTAAATCTTCAAAAAGCACTCCCGGCACAGTATCGGCAATGATGGCCTCAAAGTCCTCTTCGCCGCCGGTAGAGCGAATATGTAACGGTGCCTTGGGAATGCCGGTGCCAAGACCTAATTTGCCGCCATCCAAAACGGCTACTTCCGGCTGCGGGGCCAAAATGGTATCGCGCTCAAATATGTAATAGGAGCCGCCGTACTGATCATAGCACTTTGGCCCTTGGTCGTTTAAAGTGGTAAATGCTGGGGCAGTGCAATCGGCCGCCAGGCGATCTTGATCGCACTCACAACTGTTAATACCGTTCAGTTCGCTTTCGTTTTCAGGGTTTAAGGTGTCTTTTTTGTTGTATTTGAAAGCCCCTTCGGCATAAATGCCGCTATTATTAATGCCAATGCGGCCATTTTCCTGCTCATCGATATGGAGTAGGGAACACTCCCATTCATCATTTGTGTAATTAAAGCGTAAGGTGCGACCGTCTTCACATTTTGGGAGAGCACTGTCTTGCATGGCGGGAAAGTCTAAATGTCGTTTGGTGATGCAGCCTTCGCAAGCAACAGAAGTACTGATGGCCGAAATTTCAGCAGCAAGAGCATAAGGAACACTATGAATAGCGAGTTTTGGTTCCAGCTCGGTGCCATCAACAGATATGCCAAGTTCTAACTTATCGGCGTTTCTTACGACATCCACATCAATATTGGGGATAGTGAGGACATAAGCGCCGCTTTCTACACTGACACTTTGTTCTGCTTCACCGGCTATGGTGTTATTATCTCCATATATGGTGGCATGGATGGTATGAGTGCCGTTTACCAGTGCTCCGTCCTCTTTCAAAATGCCGTGATGGGTGAAAGAAAGAGGAACAGTGGCCATAGCTAAACGAGAAATACTCAGGATAAATAAAGCTACTGGAAAGAATTTTTTCATTTTTTGCTCCAAGTTAAGAGAACGAAAAAGGCACACTTTGCAGTTTACGTTAGTTGCTCAGTGAGTCAAGAGTTAAAAACAAGCTGGGAGAAAGGTAATGCGGCGCGGTCAGTTGTCTTTTACGCAGCGCACCAGCATATAGTAGGATTGAGACATGTTAAGACTAACGCCAATTGTATCATCATTATAATACCGATTAAAGTAGTATGCATTTGTTGTACCGCTAGTAGTATCCGACCATGCAAAAAAACCTCCGCCTCTGTTTAGTAGTTTGTTGTCTGAGTAGTATCCATATGTGTTACCATCAGTATAGGTTCCGATATTAAAACCAGCATTATTTAATTTAGGTGTACACGTTTTAGTTGTCCAAAAACTAGATTTAAGGCTGCAATCAGTAGAGTCAGTAGCTTGTAACATTGCTTTATAGTCCGCCTGTGTTGGTAGATGCCAGCCAACAGGGCATACCTTTTGCGCTTCAGAAAAATTGTAGTATATCTTACTATTTGCGGAGTATGTATTATCAGCGTTAAAATAATAATTGAGATTATCCACTATCCACCACTTGCCGTCCGCCATTTTAGCCACCTTGTAGCTGTAGTAATATGAATTAGTACCGCAATAGATTTTAATTTTGCAGTTACTATCGTTGTGACCGCTAGTAAAGGTGCAACTTGCATTTGGTATAGAACCGGTTATACATTTATCACAATTCTCACCTGCCCAATAGTTGTTATCACAGTCACCACTACACTTGCCGGTGATATTGTCAGCTGTGCCGTGAACGCAGGCTTTTTCTACATCGCAGTTGCTGTTTGGTCCTAGAACCCAGTTACCAATACATGAAGAGCAGGTGCCGGATTCTTCATTGAGAAGACCATGGGAGATATTGCAAGTAATGGTTTTATCACA
>JAEEML010000119.1 GCA_016283195.1 Deltaproteobacteria bacterium
GCGTTCCGGACCGAAGCTGGGGAAAGCCTGGGCAAACCTTCCAGCTCTGATGGCAGACAAAGCGATGAGTTCGGCCGAGGTGACCGCGCCCTGCCCTCCACGACCATGCAGTCTGATTTCTTTCATTTCTTCTTGCTCCTTTTAGAGGGCCTCGTCCCTCTTCCTTTAAAGCCGTATGTCACATAGGCCATTTTGGCGCCTATTGTCAACCAAATATACAACCTGGGCCATCTTTTAATTTGCTATTGTGCAAAATTTCACAGAAAAAAATCTCTTTTCGCCCCCGGTGCCGGCCCAGCCGCAAATATATTTGAAAAAAATAAATTATAAGTCCCACTTTTCTAAAAAAGCCGTTATCTTCTCCGCCAGCTCATCGCCGGCCGGCAGCTCATCAAAGAGTGTCTCAAGTGAAGCTTTGGTAGCGGTTAAAGCATCGCGGTAATAGGCGCACTGCGAGAGCCAGTAGCCGCCCCGGCCATTGGTAATAAGAGCCAGCCAGCCGGCGGTGCGGCCGTTTAGAGTGGGCGTGAGGAGTTTTGGCAAAGTGGCCCCAATTTGATAGAGATGGCGGTCGCTATCCATAAGTTCATCCAGGTGATGGCAGCTCTCCGGCACTTTTTGCGGATAGGGCGCCGCTTTAATTTGCCCCAAAAGTTTGGGCAGAGGGAGCGGGGCAAAAGAGTGTAAAGAGTCCACTATCACCCGGCCGCGCACATGGCGCATTTTGTGGGAAAGGTCTATCTCTTTCAGCTTTTTTAATTTGGCCACCTGCTCCAAAGTGAGGCTTACTGTGGGTTTGCCCTGAAAATTCTGGATGGGCAAAATATAGGGGCCGAGCTCGCACTCTTCCGGCGGCTTTTGGCGGTTTTTCTCTCTTTTTGCCCCTTTTAAGCCAAAATGTGCAGCTGCTTCCTGGCTGATTTCGCAAATCCAGGAGGGCTCAAGGCGCGAGACTTTAAAGGCAAAGGTTTTGGAATAGCGGATAAATTCCTGAGCTACACCAAAAGTAAAATCGCTGCCCGCCATAATAGAGCCGGGATGGATAGAAACCAGGGTGCCAAGAGCGCTTTCAAAAGTATTGCCGTCACGGCGGGCTATTATTTTATCGCTAAGACCGTAAGCCACCGCTTTGACCACTTGGCTGTAATCGCCGCCGCCGGCTACCTTTATGCCCTCTTTGGTGGCTATCTCTTTTAACTGCTCATAGGCGCTGTCTATAAAGCGCATCACCTCGATATCCAGGCTGTTTTTGCGGCAAAAAGACTCTTTATTGGAATGTTTCTGCCAAGCTCTGAAGAGGCGAAGTAACATAATGGCATCGCCAAGCGGGTGGCTGAAATATTTTTGCGATCTTTTGGCTGTATCGTCATTTTCATTAAAAACATAAGGCGAGCTAACGGAAAAGAAGGCAGCTATTACAAGAACATCATCGGTGACATCCGGGTAATAATCGGCGGCGGCAATTACCATACGCGCCTGGCTGGGCGAGAGCGGGAAAGCGGACATCTGCCGCCCCACCGGCGTTAAGTTGCGATCTTCGTCAATAGCCCCCAGCATCATCAGCTGTTTTATGGCGGCTTTAATTTGGGCAAGCGGCAAAGGAGTGGGTAGCGGAAAATCTTCTACCTCTTTGTGGCCCAAAATAATAAGGCGCAAAATTACCTCGGAAAGTTCCAGGCGGGTAATTTCTTCCACTGTCAGCTCGGGCTGATTATTTAGCGTCTCTTCGCTGTAAAAACGAATAGCCACGCCCGGAGCGGTGCGCCCGGCCCGTCCGGCCCGCTGCACGGCGCTGGAGCGGCTGATAAATTCCTCACGCAAGGTAGTGACACCGGTTTTGGGCGAAAACCAGGGCACTTTGGCATAACCGCTGTCGAGCACATAGCGCACATCGGGAATAGTCACCGATGTTTCGGCAATATTGGTAGCCCAAACGAGCTTGCGCTTGCCGTAATCGGCAAAAACCGCCTCCTGCTCGTCACGTGAAAGGCGCGAATAAAGCGGCAAAACTTTAAGATCATCATAAGGATAATCGCTGGCCAAAAGATGCTCCAGGCGACGAATGGCATCCATACCTGGTAAAAAGACCAAAATATGGCCCGGCTCATGTTTGGCATGAATGGCCAGCGCTTCATATTCTATGGTTTCCAAGAGATCTTCGTAGGGCAAATCTTCACAGGGGCGATAAACAATATCCACCGGGAAGGGGCGGCTATCAATGGTAACAAGGGGAACTCCGCTCGGCGCTATTTTGTCAAAAAATGTTTGAAATTGCCGGGGGTTAAGCGTAGCCGAGCTGATAACAACCCGCACGTCCGGGCGGCGGGTGCAAATTTGGTATAAAAGCCCCAGAGTAATATCAATATTCAGGCTTCTTTCGTGGGCTTCATCAACCATTATGAGGTCATAGTCAGCAAGTTCGCTATCGAGGCGCGCTTCATTTAGCAAAATACCATCGGTCATAATGAGAATTTTGCTCTCCGGCGAGCTTTTGTCATCAAAGCGAATGCGGTAGCCCACCTCCCGGCCAAGTTCCGCCCCTTCTTCAAAAGCAATACGCGCGGCCACACTGACGGCGGCAATGCGCCTGGGCTGCGTCACTGCTATGCGCCACTCCGGGTGAACTTTGTGCAAAATGCGGGGAATCTGCGTGGTCTTGCCACAGCCGGTGGCACCCTCCACCACCACAATTTGATTATTTTCAATAGTTTTCAGGAGCTCGTCGGCAACGGAATAAACCGGTAAAGAGGCACTCGTAACAGCCATGGCGGCTCCTTTTGGGGTAAATTAAATGCCAAATAAAAGAGCCAGCCACTCGCCGCTCTCTTTTTTGGAGATGAGTTTTAATTTATGGCTCTTGGCACAGTTTATAATAGTGGCCTCTTCTTCGCTCAAAATGCCGGAGAGAATCAGACGGCTGCCTTTGGCGCTATCCATGTGCTCGCGGAGATCGCCCATGATTTGCGTCAAAACACTGGTGTGAATATTGGCTACAACCAGGGGATAAGTGCTTCTGATGGCCGAAAGGGGCTTTTGGCTGATAATTACTTTGCGGGTTAAATTATTGAGAGCGATATTGCGCCGGGCCCACACTCTGGCCTCCGGGTCAATCTCCACACCAATGCAGCCCTCCATGCCCAGCATCACCCCGGCAATGCCCAAAATACCGCTGCCGGAGCCCACATCGAGCATCTTGCCGGCAAGTTCGCCCTTTTGCGCAAGCTGCTCCAAATATTCCAAAACCAGAGCGGTGGTGGCATGCTGACCGGTGCCGAAAGCCGGGCCCGGGTCGATGCGAATCACCATCAGCTCTTTTAACTGCTTGATGGTGGGCTGAATCCAGGTTGGCAAAATCATAATTGATTTACCGATTTTTATGGGGTGGAAATAGGCCTTAAAGCGCTCCACCCAATCGATTTGCTGGCCACGCCGGGCCTCGATGCGCAAAATGTGCTCGGCGCCCAAAGCTTTAACCACTTCGGGTATTTTATCGAGAGCTGCAAAATCGGGGAAATAGCCCAAAACCAAAATGGCCCCTTCGTTGCGGGCGAAATCTTTGGTTAGAGCCACCGAAGATTCGTCGCGGATTTCCACGCCGCTGGCGCCGGCTTCAAAAAGCACTGCTGAGGTGGGCTCTTCCCATTCTGCCAGTACTTCAACGACAAGTTCACTATATATTTCCGCCATTTTATTACCCCCAGCTGCTTTTAGCACGGCCCAACCTGCGCCCAAACTGCCTTTTCCGGCTTAAGATAGCGCCGCGCCGTTTCTTCAATATCAGATAGAGTTATTTTTTGTAAATCATCACTAAAATGCAAATAGGCATCATAGCCCAAATCATATATGCCGTCCAAAGCCATGTGGCTCGCCCGCTCCTGCATATACTGGTTACCTATGAGCTGCGTGCCCAGCAAAGTATTGCGCGCTTTTTCGAGCTCTGGCGCCGTAAGGCCGTTTTGCAAAATAAGATCTAGCTCGCGCGTAAGGCTCTCTTTGGCCTGAGCCACTTTATCCGGCGCTACGGCAATATGAAAGCGGAAATATCCGCTTAACGGCCCGGAAACATAAGAAGAAC
>JAEEML010000120.1 GCA_016283195.1 Deltaproteobacteria bacterium
CGGAAGAGCCAAAGAGCAGGCTGTCATCGTTGCTGTTTAAGGCATTTTCCAAATCTTCGGAAGATATGGTAGTAGCCGCTTGCACCAACAGGTCGTACAAATTGGCATCTACTTGGAAGGTGCCGTCATATTCCTGGAGCGGAGCAGCCGGGGCGGCGGCTGCCTGAGCCGGAGCGGCACTCATGGCCGGGGCGGGCGGGGGTGGCGGGGCCATAGCCGGGAAAATGGGCTCGCTATTGGTATGATGAGGTAATGGCACAGCTGGTGCGACCGGGGCTACCGGTGTAGAAGCGGCCACAGGTGCCGGAGCGGCAGCGGCCACAGGCGCAGCAATAGTTTCCGCCGGTTTGCCCGGGGCCATAGCGCCGCCAAAAGAGGTGCGATGCTGCGAGCCGGCTTCTACATTGAGCGGGGCCGGGCCGTTTAAAAAGTGGGCGCCGGTGGTGCGCTCGGCTATGCGGGCATCGAATTGGCCGCGAATCAGCCCTTTCATCATGTTTTTATGTTGGCTCTGCATGAGCTCAACCACCTTTTTGCGCCAATCCGGGTCGTCTAAAAGGTCGGTATATGAGGTCTTTTGGGTACTCACGATATTGCCGCCGTAGTAAAGGTGAGTAATAACATGGGCTTTATCGCGACCACTGTCTTCTGTTTGAATATGGAAGATGGAGTCTTTATATTTGATATTGTGATTATAACCGTTGATAACGTCCACCTGAGCGCTCCTCTTTTTTTGGCACATTGCGCTGCCAAGGCCGGCGGCAATTATAACCGCTCTTTTTAAAAGTGCCAATTAAAATAAGCAAAATAATAGTTAAAAGAAAAGAGCCTGAAAGTGAGGTTAGTCTTTTAGGCAGCGCACAGAGAGAGCACAATCTTTGTTCCTGTCGATAATGCTATAGCTAGTGTCCAAACAAGTTCGCAAAATCCTTCCACCCAAGTATAATGGAACTTTTAACTGCATTGGGATGGCTGCAGGAGTGTAGCCAAGGGGCAAAACCGAACTTCATACATATACTTTAAAAGCCAAACACTTGGCCGAGTTCCCGCCGCATTTTAGCCACAATAATTTATGAAGTTTTTCAGCGTCCGATTATCCACTCAGGTACAAGATAGGTGCTTTCATTAAGCGGCATAATTTTATCTGTTCGGCAAATAACAATTCCTGGATAGCGTTTCAGCCCATATTTATCAATGGCAGAAAAGTTTTTATCTGGGTTATGCGGTTTTAAATTCTTTTTAATTTCTATGGGGATAATTCCATCATGTGTCACATAAAGCAAATCAACTTCCTTTTGATCCTTATCGCGATAATAGTAGATGGTTCCGCTGGTGGATTGGCCATGATGGATAAAACTTTTAATAATTTCGCTGACAACATAGGTTTCAAAAAAGGCGCCGCTCATGGCGCCGCTCTCACATAAATCAGCTGTTGGCCAATGGCTGAGCCAAGTGCATAAACCTGTATCCATAAAGTAAAGTTTTGGGGCTTTAATTACCCGCTTTGACACATTGGGAAAATATGGGTGAATAAGATGAATAATTCCTGATGTCTCTAAAATAGATATCCAGCGTTTTATGGTGCGTAAATCTAGACCTATATCATCAGCGATGGAAGAATAATTTAGCTCTTGGGCGGTGCGTGCGGCCAGTACCATCATAAAATTCATAAATTCTGTTTCAAAACCTGCACCAATAAGCGATCTTATATCGCGCTCTAAATAGGTATTTACATAATTGGCAAAAAAGCGCTCGCGGTCTAAACCATCGCAAATAATTCCCGGCATTCCGCCGCGAAAAATACGCGAAAATACCGGCGATAATGTGACAACTTGATTGCTAAAAGCGGCTTGTGTTTCTAAAAGATTATCTATGTAAGGCAAAAATATTTTTCCCTTGTGCTGCATTATTTCCGAGCTGGAAAAACTGTTTAAATGTAAAACAGCCACTCGTCCGGCCAGACTCTCGGATAGCGATTTTGGTAAAGCAAACTGCTGTGAACCGGTTAAATAAAATAAATGCTCTGGTTTCTTGCCTGATTTGAGGCAGGAAAGACGTTGTTCGTCGATCATAATTTTGATGTAACTAAATAAATTTGGCGCATATTGTATTTCGTCCACAATAACAGGTGGTGGATACATTTTGAAGAATAATTCCGGATGGTTATTGGCCAGAGCACGGTTTTGCAGATCATCCAGCGTAACGGTACGGTAGTTTTTATCCCCAAAAAATTGCAACATAGTTGATTTGCCGACCTGGCGCGGACCATAGACTACGGTGCAAGCGAATTCCTCGGCACATTCAAGCAGAGTGTTTTCCATATCTCTTTGGAAGTACATTTTTGCCCCCATAGAAGTTAAATTGTCCGACCAATTTAGCATCCGAATGTAAAAATGGTCGAGGGTAGTTGATAAAAATATCTACCTTTTGTCAATGAAAATGTGGGTATGTTTGGCGACTTATTAATTCTGGACACCTAGGTTCTTTCGGGAATGGAACACTCGTTTACAAAAACAATATTTTAAAAATTCCAGCCCTTTCTCATTATCCGTCAGTTGTTAATCTTGTGTTGTTACTGAAACCATTTCAGGCAAAATTACAATCAACTGCCGTGACCACAATTACACTGCGTTTGAACCATTTTTGACTCGCCAAAATTAAAAGGGTTTTAACATGAAAATAAAACAGAGGTGGCTGCTATTTAGATATTATTCGTAATCTTTAAGACAGCGTACTGAGTAGCCGTATGCTTTATTGCCAAAGCCCGTACCGGCTAGTGTGTCAAGAATGCGCAGGTCGTATGCGCAAGTTGAAGAGCAGCCGCTCCCAGTATAATCTGTCTTAGACCAGAAGCGGGCATACGAGCCAAATTCGTAATAAGCACCATCTGAGTAGGCGCCGGCCGGGAGAACTCCAAAGCCATAGGTATCTTGTCCTTGATTCCAGCTTTGGGCCCGCAGGTTTTTTGATGATGAAATGCCGTCGCCAACATCCTTCAAAAGGGTCTCAAATTCTGCTTTTGTCGGCAAATGCCATCCCTTAGGGCAGACTTTCATGGCCTCTTGCCAGGTGTATAAGCAGCCATAATTTTTAATAAATTCCGGATCTCCATCGGGAGCTTTTTGGGTATTGGCATAGCAAGTAATGGTGCTACCGTCATTACCGATAGTGCCATACATATTTTTTGCTGTCCATGTTTTGCCATTTATAACTACTGTATCTATATCGCAATTTTGGCCAAGCTTGTTGTTTTTGCACTCATCACAATTGGCACCCGTCATGAGTGAGTTCTTGCACTCATCGCAGCTATCCCCGGTCATCAGCGAATTCTTGCACTCGTCGCAATTGGCCCCGGTCATCAGCGAATTCTTGCACTCGTCGCAATTAGCCCCGGTCATCAGCGAGTTCTTGCACTCGTCGCAGTTAGCCCCGGTCATCAGCGAATTCTTGCACTCATCGCAATTAGCCCCGGTCATCAGCGAGTTCTTGCACTCGTCGCAGTTAGCCCCGGTCATCAGCGAGTTCTTGCACTCATCGCAGCTATCCCCGGTCATGAGCTGATTTACGCACTGGTCGCAATTATTACCGGTAAATGCCGCGGCGCACTCATTGCAATCTTCACCGGCCCAGCCTCTTTGACAGCTATTAGCTTTACAATGGCCAGTACCGGGATCCAGCTCGCCATGTTGGGCGTTACATTTTATAGGTTTATCGCAGTCATCACCAACAAAATTTTCCTCGCAGATGCAGCCAAAACCATCGGTGCCGTCATCACAAAAGTGCTGCCCGTCATCTTCGCAAGCGCATTCATTTTGGCAATTTTTGCCAAAAAAGCCGCCATCACAATCTCTGCACAAGCCGTCACCATCTTTACCATCGTTGCAAGCCCCGTTTTCCGTGCAGGTGCAAGGCTTACAATCTTTGCCAAAGAAGCCTGCTAAACACTCATCACAATTTTTGCCGCTTTTGCCGGCCGGGCAATTCTGTTGAGTATCGGTATCGGCATCGGTTTTGCCGTCCGGCCCTTTGTCCGTTTTACCGTCTTGCGGCTTGGCTTCCTGTGGCTTTGTCTCTTGTTGGGTCTCTTTCGGGTGGTCATTTTTACCACAGCCGGCCAAAGAAAAGGTCAAAACGGCTAACAGGGCAACATACTTTAAATAGTGCATAATTTTACTCCTCACGTTTAAGCTCATAAAATGACAACCTTATCCTTTGAATAAAAAAAAAGAGGCCCGAAGGCCTCTTGATATTAGAAAGTGGTGCGGCGGAAAGGATTTGAACCTTCATGGGAGTTACCCCACCAGCACCTCAAGCTGGCGCGTCTACCAGGTTCCGCCACCGCCGCACGAGGTGAGTCTCTATTAGCAGGGTAATAAGAACTTGTCAATTAAGATATTGAAGGTTTTTTAAAAAAGTGTCATTTTTTATTTCCCCATTGCTTTTTAAAGAGCGTGGCTATAGTAAATTGAATGTGAAAATTACCCGGCGGAGGGAGTTTAAGTGCAGAAAATTAAAATAAATTTTACCGGAAGCTTGCTTTTTTGCTTTTCTCTGGCGGCTATGCCGCTTTTGACGGCTTGTCCGCCGCCTCCGGGGCCGGTGATTGCTTTGCCGCCCGGTAGTGACCCTAAAACTCCCGATGGTAATTCCGATACCAAGACCGGTGAGATTAAGGAAAAACAGCCAAACGGCGGCGAAGAAGGCCAGACACAGCCGGATACCCAGACCCAGCCAGGTGGAGACGAGCCTTTGGGGCAAAATGGCCAGCTTTCTTCCGCAGACCGCTTTGCCGAGCTTTTGCAGAGCTATGATAAAGCAACAAGCGGTGAAAAAGAGAGTTTGGCCGAGCAGCTGGTGGAATTTGTCGATAGCGAACTGGCGAGCAATGAGCTCAGAAAACATTACGAAGAGCAAAAAGAGAGCGGGCGCAAAGGTTTTCCCATGGGCCTTTTGGGCTTTAAACTGGCCAAAACGCTCTACCACATTCGCGATTACGAGCAGGCCGAACAAGTAGCTAAAGATTTGCCGACTTTAGCGCCGGAAGATAGCTGGAGCGCGCGCGGAGCCGAAGTTATAGCCATGATTGAAGCGCGGCTCACTACCAACAAAAAGGCTGTTGGGGTACTTTTGCCTCTTTCGGGCCGTCACAAACTTTATGGCGAAAAGGCTCTGGCCGCTATTCAGATTCTCTTTGCCGCTTATCCCGATATTAAATTGGTGATAGAAGACTCGGCCGGTGATCCGGTTGTGGCCGCTGCTGCTGTGGAAAAAATGGTTTTAAATGACCATGTAATCGCCATCATCGGACCGCTCACCAATCAGCCCAGCCGCCAGGCTGCGCAAAAAGCCGATGAACTGGAGGTGCCCATTATTCTTTTGGCTTTCCAGGAAGGCTTGCCGGAAATCGGCCCATTTGTCTTTAGAAATGCTCTAACGGCCGCGCAGCAAGCCAAGGCTATTGGTGATTTGGCTTTTAACCGTTTGGGTTATAACCGCTTTGCCATTTTGCACCCGCGCACCTCTTTTGGCCGCAATATTGCTTACTCATTTTGGGACGAAATAGATGCTCACGATGGCGAAGTGCGGGCTATAGAGAGCTATCCGGCCGATGAATCAAACTTTCAGCCCTATATTAAAAAGATGGTGGGCCGCTATTATGTAGATGCCCGCAGTGAGTACTGGACAGAATTTTATGCCATAAAAGCCCAAAAACTGCCGGCTCACCGCGAATCGGCACTTTTGGAAAAAGCTGTGCGGGCGCTCCCGCCGGTGATTGATTTTGATGCTATTTTTATTCCCGATTACAATAAGCCCATTGGCCTTATTGCCCCGGCTCTGGCTTTTGAGGATATTATTTTAACCAGAGATAAAAAGGAACTTGAGCGCATAAGAAAAGCCACTGGTCGCCATAATTTAAAGCCGGTGACTCTCTTTGGCAACAGTCAGTGGAACAGCCCGGAAACGGTGCGCCGTGGCCAGCGCAATGTGGAAAATGCCATTTTTGTTGACAATTTTTACCTCGAAAATCCCGATAAAATTGTTTTGGATTTTGTGCAAAGCTTTAGAAATTTGCAACACACCGATCCGGGCAATACTGAGGCCCAAGCCTATGACAGCGCCGCATATCTCGCAGATATAATTACCAAAAAAGCGCCAGGCAGCCGGGCGGAAATGCGTGAAGAAATGGTAAATTACCAAAACTTTAAAGGCGTGACCGGTTTAAAAGGCTTTGACAAAGATGGTGAGGGCAAGCGGGAACTCTTTTATTTTGTGATTAAAAATCAGGCTATAAAACTGCTCGACGATGAAGATCTCCCGCCGCCCAAAGGTCAATAAGGCGGGGGCTTTTGCGCGATTTTTCTTGGTTATCAGCCTTGCTCTGAGCCAAACAATAAAGTAAGAGGAAAAAGGCAGCCTAATTGCCGAAAGGTTTTTTTATGCACAATATAAACCGCATAGTTTATGGTAATGGCCTAACGCTCATTCATCAAGAGGTAAATGTCGCACCGGTTGTGGCTTTAATGGTATGGGTAAAGGCCGGTTCGGCAGTGGAAAAGCCCGCAGAATTTGGCATTGCCCACATGTGCGAACACATGGTTTTTAAAGGCACCATGCGGCGCGGGGTAGGGGAGATTAGCCATTTAGCCGAAAATGCCGGCGGCGATATGAATGCTTGGACTTCCTATGACGAAACGGTTTTTCACATAACTTTGCCTGTTGCCCAAGCTGAACTGGGAGTGGATCTCTTATCCGATATGGTGCTCAATCCGCGCCTTGATAGCGCCGAGCTTGATCGCGAGAGCGAGGTTATTCTGGAGGAGCTGCGCCGCGGTGAAGACAGCCCCTTTCAGGTGCTTTCCAATGAGCTTTTCGGCATTTCTTATGGCGATGAGCCTTATGGCCATCAGATTCTCGGCACCGAGAAGACAATTAAAGCGCAAACTTCTGAGACTCTGCGCTCTTTTATAAAAGAGCATTATATTCCGCAAAATCTTATTGTGACTATGGTGGGTGATTTGCCTCTAAAAGAGGCCCAAAGGCTTGTGGCCAAATACTTCCCGCTTAAAGCGCCGGAAAATGGCGAAGCGGCTGAGCCCGCTCCCTTGGCTCCGGTTACAGAGGCGCTAAAACCTAAAAAGCCGCAACTTAAAATTATTCAGTCGGAAAAGCAAGAGAGCCATTTGGCCATTTCTTGGAGCATTCCCAGCTTTTTGCATCAGGATATGCCGGCATTAGACCTTTTAGCCACTATTTTGGGGGGCTCCTCATCCAGCCGTCTGCCCCTCTATTTGCGCGATAATTTGCAAATTGTGCACGGCATTGAGGCTTATGCCTTTACCCCGGAAAAGCGGGGCATTTTTATGGTTACGGCTTCCCTCGAAGCGGCGCATATAGCAGAGACACTCAGCAAAGTGCGGGAAGAGGTGGCCCGCCTAAGCCAAGAGCCAATAGACATCGCCGAGCTTAATAAAGCCCGCTTTATGCTAAAGAGCATAGCTTTGCAACAAGCCGAGACAGTGCAGGATTTAGCCAAGAATTATGCCGGTAATGAACAGCTGAGCGGTAATCCGGATGAGGATCAGCGCTATAACAACCGCCTGGATATGGTGACACCGGCCGAACTTATGCGCGTGGCCCGCCGCTATTTAAATGTGCCTTTGACGGCTGTTATTATGGCCCCCAAAGGGGCGGAGCTGCCTATAAAGAGCGTTTTATTAAAAAATCTGCTGCCGGTAGAAAATAATAGCCCCAAAGTGAACACTACCAGAACTCTTACCAAAGATGAGCATGGCTGGTATCATTATGATTTGCCGACAGGCGGCCACATTGTAGCCCAGCTTGATGACCATGTGCCGCTGGTTTCCTGCTCTATCGCTTACCCCGGTGGTCAGCGCTATGAAACGGCTGAAACAGCCGGTATAGATAGCTTTTTGGCTGCTCTCTTTTCTTTTTCCACCAAGAAGCGTTCGCGGGAAAAGATGGTAGCCGCTCTCGATAACGCGGCAGCTACCATAAGCGGTTTTTCCGGTCGCAATTCGCTTGGCATTAACGGCTCATTCTTAGCTGCCAATGTGGAGCAGACTTTACCGCTCATGCTGGAGGCTCTCTTTTGCCCAGCCTTTAAGAAAAGCGAAATAGGGCTTATTAAGCATCTGACTCTGGAGCGTATTAGCACCAAAGGAGATAGGCCTTCCGCTCTTTGCCGCGATCTTCTTTTAAAAGGACTTTACGGCGAAAAACACCCCTTTGGTCAGCCGGCAGGCGGCACATTGGCCAGTGTCAAAGCTATCGCCAATAAAAATGTATTGGCCGAGCGCCATCGGCGCATGATTTTGGCCGGTAAGCCGGTTATTGCTCTTTGCGGCCTCTTTGACCCTGAGCTAATGGCGGAAATAATAGCCGATTATTATGGCCAATATGCTCTAAAATCTGAAGAATTGCCGGCTGATGTGGCGGTTTTACCGCTGGAAAGCTCACATATTCTGGCAGAAAAGCTGGAAAAAGAACAGGTGCATCTCTCCCTGGGCTTTTTGGCGCCCAATTTTTATGCGCCCAAAGAGCGCTGGGCTCTTACTCTTTTGGAGGCCATTTTAAATGGCCAGAGCGGCCGCCTTTTTACCAAATTGCGCGATGAAGAAAGTCTGGCCTATGCTTTAAGTTCTTCTTA
>JAEEML010000121.1 GCA_016283195.1 Deltaproteobacteria bacterium
CATGGCAATGCCTTGAGTATCTTTTACCAAACTCTTAGAGAGTGTGCCCAGGCTAATGGTATCACCGGTGATTTTTTTCTCGGCGAGCATAGTGATTTTGCAATAATTTTCGGCACAGGTTGTCTCATGGTTATCATTGCTGAAAGTAGTAGCCATATTTTTTACAGCTGCAACAAGGGCATCGTTAAAATCAATATTTTCGCTAAAATTAATTAAGATATTATCACCGGTAATAAGAGTATTCTCCGGGCGGGAAGCAGTTTTTTTCAGCTCAATGGAAATATAGCCGCTGGGCTCTTCGGTAATGTAGTCCAAGACACTTGGCATAACATAAGGAGCATTAACATCACTGATATTATACTTTACTTCAGCGCTGGTAAAGCCTGAGCCAAAATCAATAGCGCCTTCCGGAATAGTAAATTTTAGCGGCAGATTGATTTCTTTTTGGGCTATAATCTTTATCATGAGATTATTGCCGATTTCAAAGTTCTCAATACTAACTTCCACAGCGCTATCGCTATAACCGTCCTGGGCCAAATAGTATTTGTACACTCTTCTTAAAGATGCTCTATCAATGCTATTACCAATGTGGCAATCATTCTGAGTAAGAGTAATTACATCGCCGCCGGCCAGCTTACCATCATCCTGCTTACCGCTTATGGAAATTCTGGTAAATTGGCAATTTTCCAGTTCTCCGCTATTTTTTTCTAGCTCGCTCAAATAGGCTTTAAAATTAATTAAATGTATTTTGGCAGCGCGGTTAGGATAGCCGTCGGCATCATAAACCAGAGCCGCCGGAAGCTCCAAAGTGAGAGCCGGTATATTTTTAAGATTATCCTCTAAGTCCGTCATGTCACTCATAGTAAAAATGCTGCTGCCCAAAAAGGTAGCGGAATCTATAGAGCTGCCGGCAGGAATAGTTATACTTTTCCGCAAGACAAAAGTAACGGTGGTACTTTGCATAAGATCGCTAGCGGTGGCAAAGGCGCTCTTTACAACTGCGGCGCCGCTTCCAAGCGTGCTATCCAGCCAGCTTTGCACATTTTTAGTCAATTGCCCAAGGCAAAAGTCATTCTCGGAAGTGAGGATTATCTTATCGTTCGGATCGCTCATGATACTCATCAGATCCGCATTATTATTATAATAATCAAGACAGCTGAAATTACTGTTTAAATTAATGGCAAAGGTGGTGCCTTGCTGGAGTTTATCCACGCTACCGCCTGTTTCCTGAACATAGATTCCATCAACAAGAGCCCCTTCGCCATTTATCGGGCCCATCGGGCCCATCGTCGGGCCCATCA
Source organism: Deltaproteobacteria bacterium (assembly GCA_016283195.1). Classification (GTDB taxonomy): domain Bacteria; phylum JAEEML01; class JAEEML01; order JAEEML01; family JAEEML01; genus JAEEML01. The sequence continues at coordinate 1,302 of JAEEML010000121.1, forward strand.
TTGAGGACATCATGTTGACATCAATGAGCACTAAAGCGTCGCCGGCCGCAAAGCCGTTTGCTTCATGCACTAAGCCATATTGCTGCACTAACGGCATAATCACTGTATAATATTTATAGTCACATTCATTTCCATTATAGTCACAATATTCATCATCTATGCCGTTTGCCAGCATGAGAATTTCTTCTAAGCCCATGAAATAGGCGCCCATGATATTAAAACCTGCCGCCGGATCGACATATTTATTGCTCTCATAAGCAAAAGTGAGCACCGAGCCGGGCAAATCTTTAGCTAGCCCCTTGGTATCGCCCTTAAAAGTGACTTTAACCGTTTGCTCATCCACTTGCTGCAATTTGCTGATATAAGCAAAGTGGTTTGGCTCTATGGGCTGGGGAGCCGGAGACTCGGTTTTGCCGTCTCCATCATTCGGCTTTTGGTTGTCTTCACCTTGATTTTGGCTACTGCCCTCTTTGGGGTCGGCCGGCTTTTGGCTATTGTCGTTATTATTTGGTTCGCCGGGCTGCTCGTTATTGCTATTTGAGCAAGCGCTTACCGTAAGCGCTGTCGTAAGCAAAGTAGCTAGCAGGTATTTAGTTAGAAACTTCATAAAAATACTCCTTGGGCGCCGCGCGCCGTAATTTTGCAGGCTTTGTAACATAATTTTTCAAAGTTACAAGTGATAACTACACTTAAGGCATAGAAAGAGGAAAAAACGTGCGGTTACAGCTTAAAGCTCTAAAAGATTACTAGTAGCGGAAGAAATAATCATCATAGTCTAAGTTAAAAGCTTCCATCATTTGCAGGATAAAATACTCCCATGCTTCGCCAGCCGGCTTAGGCCCATAGGTGCCGGCCCGGTCTTTAGCGCCGGAAACAACAATAGCGCCATCAAAAGCATCGGCTGTCGGCATATCGGCAGCCACAAAATGATAACCGCCGGCAACCAAAGCCGTATTAGCTTGATAAATGGCGCTATTGCCATCAAGTGAGCCTTCCACAAAGGTGAAATCGGCAGCGGGCACTATTTCTTCCTGAATAGTCATAGTATAGGGCAACATAGAGCTGCCATCGTAAAGCCAAAATGCCTCCAGATTTACATCTTCGCCGGTGCTGATATCCAGCGGCTCACCGGTATATTTAAAGACCATTTTAGCAAAACTATCGCCGCTATCATAACCAATATAGGAAATAGCGGAGCCAAAAGTTTCCAGCATGGCATCACGCAGAGCATACTTGCTATGATCGGAATGATAGTCACAGTTACTGCTAACTTCAATAAGATCGCCGCTCATCAACTGGCCGTCGCCGGGGAGTGAGTTTATAGGCTTAGCTGTTACTTCCAACTTGTTAGAAGGAGGCAAAATAACTTTAATGCCAGGTAATGAATCAATAGAGAGCTCTATTGGCTCATCCCAAGAAATAGCTTTACCTTTATATTGACATACTGAAGTCATCTGAGCAAGTGGGTTAGCTTTTGGGCTACAGGTTATATCTACATCAGAAACACCGTCAAATTGCAGTATTTCATTCCGGACAAGCTGTGTCGCCAGCATGACGATAGACATCTGCGGTTGGTTCATCATGCAGACTTGTGTATTTGGCTGTGTCGCACAAGCCATCAGTAAATCCTTCATATCTATGTCCAAAGCTACACCAATCATATCACCTGCTTCCAGCTTGCCGTTGCCGCAGGCGTCATCATCAGATTTTACATATTCGGCAACATAAGTCTTTTGCCCAGATGCAAGGCTATTAACATTCTTGTTATAATTATCCAAATAAACGGCAATAGCCGATCCCGAGCTAATGCCATATTCATCTGTAACGGCATCTTGCGGAGTAAAAATAACCGGCTTGGCAGGATCGATAGCTTCAATATCTACTCCTATAAAGTATATAGCGGCCGTGGTATACCTAGATGATAAGGAGGAGTCATCATATACCACTTCGATTTGCGATAAATCGCCCTTTTTAATGGTGCCGTTTTCGATTTTGGAGCTACTAAGCCACTTGGCAACTGTTTCGGGATCTTGAACCTTATCGGGAACAATTTTATAAGTAACCATGGTGTTCATATTAATATGGTTAAGAGCCAGTTCTGTTGCCGCATCAGTCGCCATAGCATTCATATTAATCATGGCATTCGCCGGCAGAGGATTTTGGGTATCAGACAGAACATGGTTAAAGAAGAGGTTACCTGCAGCCGGCGCCGAAAGCTCCGTATCGGCTTCCATGGCCCAGCTGGCGCCATTTAATATCAAATCTTTAGGAAGTGTACCTAAAGTAATGGTATCACCGGTAACCAGCATATCACTTTTCATAGTAACCGTGCAGTAGCTGTGAGAGCTATCATCTCCGCATGAAACTTCCGGTTTTTCGCCGGTTTGCGACTCAGCAAAAGCAGCCACCAGATTTTTTACAACCAAATAGGCTTTATTAGTATTAATTTGTTCATTAAAATCAATGCGCATTTCATCACCGGCAATAAGAGTATTCAGCGGGCGAGTATTAGCATTTGCGAGAGTTATAGTCATATTGCCGGCATTAATATCCTTCTCGGTGAGAATATCAGTGTAAGTAACCGGCAATACAGCCGGATGCTTAATTTCACTGATAACATATTTTACATCTTTATCATTAGTAATGCCGATCATGGAGGTAACAGCGCCAGCCGGAATAGTAAACTCGATGGGCAACTCGATGCGCTTTTTGGCCGTAAGCACAATTTTAATTCCAGCGTCGCTCGATACATCCTGCGCTTTAATATCAGCGGAAGTATAACCGGCTTTAAAAAGATAATATTCATATAAATCATCAAGATCGTCGGTTATACCATTAGTAAAAGCACTGGGAGCAGAAGAGGACAAAGCCTGTGAAATAGTAACAGTATCTCCGGATTGTAATATATTATCACCTTGGTTACCGCTTATCGAAATTTCTGTTGGCAACAGTTCGCCCGAGGACGACTTCATAGCGTTTATAAACACAGGCATAAAATTGGCCAAATAAAGAGTAGCACCGCGGTTAGGACGGCCGTCAATATCGTAGCCCAAAGCGCTCGGGAGTTGCAAAGTCAAAACCCGCAAATCGCTAAAAGTAATATTCTCTTCCGTTCTGGCAGCTGCCAGCATTCCTAAAGAGCTCTCATTTATGACCTCAGCGCTCAACATTTCTTCGTCGGAAAACTCAATGTTCTTATCAGTCACAAAAACAATGGTTGTGGACTGCATGAGATCGGCAGCGCTGGTGAAGACGATTTTTACATGGGCAACACCTCTACCTAGGGCGCTATCCAGCCAGTTTTGAGTATTCTCGGCCAAAGAAGCCAGGCAGGCATCACTTTTATCGGTAAGAACAAATTTGCTCTTCGGATTATCCATCAGAGAAGCAATATCCAACATGTTATTATAATAATCAAAACAGCTAAAGTTACTCTCAAGATTTATGGCCAAAGTAGTGTTTGGAGGAATACTAGTATCATCATTGGACATATTAGCTAGTACGCCATCGGTAACTAATCCTAAACTGGAGCCTAATAAACCAATAAAATCCCAAAGCAGCAATTTATCTTGCACCATCAGGCCATTAAGCTCATGTATCATGAGTGTCATTTCCATTGCCATTTCATCATCAAACGGCAATTCGTCAGAACTCGTAAACGTATCAGCAATATCCCCAACCAAATTTGCATATGATAGCTCTTTCTTCCCCGAGCCTATAGGAAAACTACCGCCACTCAGCGCGTTCATAATATCAAATTTGGCTGAAACATCGACATATTCGGCGCTCTCATAAGCAAAAGTAAGCGCCGAGCCGGGCAAATCTTTGGCAAGCCCCTTGGTATCACCGCCAAAGGTAACTTTAACCAAATCATCGCTCAGCTGCTCCATATTTTTTATATAAGCAAAGTGGGTGGTCTCAGCCGGCGCCGGAGTATCGGTCTTGGCGTCGTTATTACAATTATTTTGGCAATTGCTTGTACAATTATCGCTATTGCAATCGCAAGTACCGTCGCAAGTACAAGTGCCCTTGCAATCGGTATTGCAATTGGCATTATTATTGTCGTTGCTTTTACTGTTTTCATTAGCCGGCTTTTCATTGCCGCCGTTATTGCCGTTAGAGCAGCCGCTAGCCATCAGAGCGGCCGCCAGCGTTAGAGTTAAGAAACATTTACCGAAAAAATTCATTGAGAAAAACTCCTTCCGGCGCAGAGCGCCATAATTTTGCTCCGGTATGTAACACAATTTTTCAAAGTTGCAAGTGTTAGTTTTATCTTAAATGTTTAGTTCATTACCAGGAGAGGGCTCTTAAAGCCGCCAGGCAATGGCTTCTTCATTGACCCAGCCGCGCTTACCGTCACTAAGGCTCACTAAAAGCCAGCCGTTTTGCTCTTCTTCCACAAAGAGCTCGGTACATTCATGGAGCTCAAAGAGCTTTTGAGCATTGGTATTGCCGGCCGAGCGCACCGCGGCAACCGGCACCTTAACCACCCCTTCCGGAGTAGTAAAAAAGCGCTCTTTCAGCAGAGAGGAGGCAAAAAAGAGGGTGAGGAACAAAGAAAAGATGAGCCCCATAGAGAGCAAATCGCTCTTTTTTCTTTTAAAAGCCATAAGCAACCCGAAAAAGAGCGCATTAAAAACCAGGAGCAAAACCAGGCGTTCCTTAAAAGAAAAAATATAATGGCCAAAAAAGAGGGTGCGCCGCCAGGTGGCTTGTAAAGGCGGCAATTCATCAACGGCTTTTAGCTTTAATAAAGCCAAATTAGCCCCTAAGTTATCCCAGCGCGGGGCCAGTTTTTCGGCCTCTTTAAAGGCCCAGAGAGCAGCGCCGTTTTGCCCGGAGCGGTAATAGCTGTTGCCTAAATTATACCAACTGCCGGCGCCGGCCCGGCCGCTTTTTATGAGCTCACGAAAGCCGGCGCCGGCAGCAGCAAAGTCGCCCTTTTCATAAGCTTCGGTGGCCTGAAAGAAGAGGCGATCGTTATTTTCCGCAGCTGCTTCGGCGGCCAGAGCCCCGGGCAGAAAAGCAAGTACAGCCCCAAGAAGAACCATTAGAGCTGCTTTATTAGGTGAGCGCATTATCAACCTCTTTCATGGCCGCCAGTATTTCCTTGGCAAATTCTTCTTTGTTTTTGCCAATTTCGCCCTGATAAAGAGCTTTCTCGGCCTGGCTCAAAAGGCCCGCCGCCCTTTCGGCCAGGGGGGCGGCCACTTTTTTCTCTTCCAAAATGGCCTTTATCTCGCCGGGAGTGATAGAGCGGCCGCCCATAACCAGTTTAGCGGCATAATAGCCGCGCAGGGCGGCCGCCAGATCTTCCCAGGAGGCAGTGGCCGCCGGCAAAGTGCGCTCCAGCTCTTTATAGGCCTTTGCTGCCCGGCGGCGGGCCAGCTCTTCCGGGCTACGCTGTGCCCGGCGGCGGCGCCAAGCGCCAACTCCCCAAGCAGCAGGCGGCAAAATCAAAAGCGGCCAAAACCAAAAGGCATCGCTCGGAACAACCTGGCCCTGGCTGATTTTGGCCGCTTCCTGACAAATAGGCATGACATCTTCGCCAAGAAGCGCCACCTGCTGCTTTTGCGGCGCCGTCGCCGCGCCCGGCGCGGCCGTGGCTGTTAAGTGCAGGTCTTCTTCTTCATCGGCTTTTAGGGCGGTAAAAGTCACCGGCGGGGTTTTAAGTACCCGGTAACTTTGAGTTTCGGTATCAAAATAGGGCACCGCCACCTCGGGAATTTGGTACTCGCCGGGCGCGCCGGGCACCAGAGCCCATTTGGCGATATAGCGCCCATAAAGCCCGCCATCCTGCGCTTTTTTCTCAAAAGTGGGCTTATCTTCGTATATTTTATAGGGCATATCGGCCGAAAGAGTGGGGGCGGCCAAATTGGCCACATTGCCGAAGCCCTCAATAGCCACCGTTAAAGTGGTGGATTCTTTGGCTTTTATTAACTTTTTAGAGAGATTATATTTCATTTCAAAGCGCCCCACCAAATTGGCAAATCCGGCCGGCCGCCCCTCAGCGGGCAGCGGCTTTACCACCACCTCCAGGGGCTTACTGGCAACCGCTACCGCTTTAGTTTGGGTATTCATAAAAAAGTCGTCAAAGAGGCCGCCGCGCCGCCCTTGGCCGCGCACCAAAACACTGGCCTTTACCCTGGCGGGCTCTATTGTATAAGTGCCCGGTTTTGTGGGGAAAAGTGCTGTTCTTATTTCTGTTACGGCCACGCGCTGACCACCGGCCACCGTTTCATAATTACGCTGATCGCCAAGTTGCTCACTCATAAAATCGCCCAAGGGCGGCGGCTCATAACTGGCCTCGGCAATCTGCGTTTTGCGTAAAAAGCGCACTTTGTAAATAATTTGCTCGCCTACATATACTTCATTTCTATCGAGCGCCGCTTCCAGGCTTAGGCCATTATTCATGGCGGCCAGGCGGTTTTCTTTGCTCTCTCCGACCACTTTAAAGCGCACCGGCGCAGCCCGCACCACTTCGCGGTCCACCACGGCCGAAATGCCCTCAATGGCATAGTCGCCCACGGCATCTGCCGCTATAATATAGCGATATTCATAAGTTTTGCTCTGTCTGCCATTGACAATTGAGATAGAAGTGGAAGTTCCCATGGGGGTAATGGTCAGGTGGCTATTTTCCATAATATTAGGCTCTTGCGCCCGCCCGGAGCCGGAATAACTGATACTCACCGTTAAATAGGCTTCTTCCCCCACTTCCAGTTCATCGTGATCAAGCGTAGCGCTGATAGCGGCCTCCTGCGCTTCGGCCCGGCCGGCCAAAAGCAGGAGGGCGCAAAAGAGCGCCGCTCTATTAATTATATGATTATACATAATTACCAATCCTTGGCCGGTCTATGGCGCTTGCCGGAAACCTTGGGCATATTAGGCTGCTCTTCCAGGCGTTTTAGAGCTTGCTCGGCCTCAAGACGCGAAATGCCGGCACCGTTTTCTTCTTCTTCGCCGGCCGGCTGGCCTGGGGCAGCTTTAGACTCTGAAGCAGAATTTTGTTCTCCGTTTTCACCGGCGGAATCTTTATCTTGTTCCTGCTCCTGGCCTTCCTGTTGCTGCTCGCCTTGCTGCTGCTCTTGGCCCTCTTGCTGATCTTGTTCTTCTTGCTGTTCTTGCTGTTCTTCTTCTTTGGGCTCGGCACCGGCGCTGCCGGCATCACTGGCCGCATCATTATCTTGGGCACTCTCTTCTTTATTTTGTGAGCCGCTCTGCCCGTCTTCACTCGGCGAGTGGTTATTACATTGCTGATTTTCCTGATTTTCCTGCTGCTCTTTTTGCTCTTCCTGGCGCTTTTTCTGCTCTTCGATAAGGCGGCGCAGCACTTCCCGGGCCACATCGAGATTATATTTAGTATCGTCATCATCGGGGCGCCGATCGAGCGCCTGGCTAAAATATTCAATTGCTTCTTTTAATTTGCCGGCCTTAAAAGCGGTATTACCCAAATTATAGAGGCTATCGGCCTGCCTGATTTTGTCATCGGTGCGCATGGCTCTTTTAAAAGCCTCTTCGGCCTCCTGGTAGCGCTCCATTTTATAATAGACTTCACCCAGATGATAAGAGAGCAAACTATCATGCGGAAAATCTATTTGCGCGTCCACCAGATATTTCAGCGCATCTTCCAACTTGTTGTCTTTTATAGCTTTTTGCGCATCTCTAAGTGCCGGTTCCAGCTCAGCGGCGCGGGCCAAAGCGGGCGCTAAAAAGAGCATAACGGCTGTTATAAGGAGAACTCTTCGCATTCTTTACCTCGCCTCCACAGATGCACTAACCAAACTGCTCATATTTTATTCCCAAGAGCTTTTTATAAGGCAGGTTACTCCGGTATGGCCTCTTTTAGCTCTCTGATAAAATACCATTGTTCCGGCGCCGCCAAAATCATGCGGCCGAGAGCAGCAAAGAAGGAGTCGATAATATTACCGGCGGCAAGATAATGGCGCTCTACTTTAAGAGTAAAGCTCTCTTCGTCGTTACGCACCAAAAAGGGAGTAAGAATTATTAGGTCGTTATCATTAAAACCCTTTAAAATCATATCCATACCGGTGCCACCCATTATCGGGCGCCCCAAGAGCAGATGCTTTTTGCAAAATTGGTTATTTTCGTCAAAAACATTGGAAACTACCTTTTTTTGCAAAAAGAGGCTCATCATTTCCATGGGAGCATCGGTGCCGGCGGCAGTTAAATCCAGAAAAGAGGTTTTCCCCAGATGATAGCGCTCGGCCATTTCAGCCATATTTTGGCGCAGCATGGGGCCGACAGGCGGGGGAAATTTGCCCACAGAACTCACGCTGATACCGCGCACATTTAGCGCGAGAGCTAAAAAATAAGTCGCCCCGTAATGAGCCTCGGCTAAAAAAACGCCTTTTTTATCGCGCTCTGCCTCTTTAAAATATTCAAGAATTTCATCACTTATGGCAATGCGCTTTTGAGCAATCCAAAAAGCTTCGTAGCTTTTTACCAAAACAAAGAGCTTTTCAAAATAGTGGGCTACTATATGTTCCAAAGTCAAAGCCAGAGAAGCATCATTCACCGGCAGTTGCATATAGCGCATATTACTAGCTATTTCTTCCACATCACCGGGACTGGCATCATAATATTTGCGGCCGGCCTCCAAAATGGCGGCGCGGCCGAATTTCCAGGACTTTTTCGCCACTAAATCAAGGTTTTCTTTATTTAAAAGATATGAGCCTATACTCATAAATTACCATCCTAGTAAGTGCTCAAATAAAATTTTAAGGCCAATGGCGATGAGCACCGCGCCGCCGACTTTTCCGGCTACTTTTTGGCAATAGCGCCCGAGACGCACTCCCAGGGCCATGCCGAATGCGGAAAGCCCCATTGTCACCAGTCCAATTATAACAGCCGGCCATAAAATGCTATGTTTTAATACAGCAAAACTAAAGCCAACAGCCATGGCATCAATACTGGTGGCAATAGAAAGTATCAATAATTCAAGGCCTTTTGTTGGATTAGAAACATTTTCATCCAGTTCTTCCGGCTTCTCGAAAAACATTTTGAGGCCAATAAAAGCCAAAAGCCCAAAAGCAATCCAGTGGTCAAAAGCGGCAATATAATCCGCCAGAAAGCGGCCCAAAAACCAGCCGGCAATGGGCATGAGGGCTTGAAAAAGGCCAAAGCTGCCAGACATACGCAAAACTTCCAGCGCTTTTACGCGACGCAGTTTAATGGCGCTGGCAATACTCACAGCCAAAGCATCCATAGCAAGGCCAACAGCAATGGTCAAAATATTAATTATATCCATAAAATATAATCTCTATGGCGCTTCTTCGGCCGTGCAGGCCGTGATATTCCAAACAATATCGCGGGGATTAAGGCGCATCAGCACCCTTTTTTCAAACCCGCCGCCGGTATAAGTATAGCGGCTGAAAGTGCCCTGTTTTTCGGCCGAAACAAAAATTTCATCGCGGCCGTCACCATCGCTGTCTATAGCGAGAGCCGCATGTTCAAAGCCTTGTGAATCCCTATCAACCAACAATTTTTGCCAAGAGCCGCCTTTTCCCCGGCTAAGCACAAAAATTCCGGCCCCCATAGTGGTGATAAGCAAACCGGGCTCATCTTTTTGCAAATGCACTGGTGTTAAAACCCGCGCCCCGCGTCCAGGTAACATTGCTATAGATTTTTGCTGTAATTCTCCGCTCTTATCCATAGTAACCTGCCTGATTTCCAGCGGCTTAAGCTCCTGCCCGGCCTCATCCAGCTGGGCCTCTAAAGAAATATAGAGCTCATCTTTACCGTCGCCATCAAAATCATAAGTGAGAATTTCTTTGGCATGGCGCCCTTCAAAAACAGCTATCTCCTCCAAATTCCAGCTTTTTTCTGCTTTCAAATAACGGCCGCGGATAACTGCTCCGCTCTGGGTACTGCCCATTTTATTGGGCGCCGAAGGAGTGGCATAAAACTCTTTTTGCCCATCGCCGTTTAGGTCACCTATTTCCACTTCGTGAATAAAAGTGGCCTCCTTACGCATAATTTCTTCATATTGCCATTTGCCGGCGGGAGACACCTTGCGGCCGATTAAAATAACGCCCTGATCATGAGTGGCAATAAGCTGCTCCGGAGCACCGTCGCCATCCAAATCGCCCTCTTCTATATCGCGCAGGCGATCCCACTTGCCGCCGAATTTTCCTTCATAGAGGGTGGTGCTTTTTAGCTGTCCATCGGCCCCGCGCTGCCAATATTTTAGGGCTGCTTTGGTGGCGCCTATGGTCATAATGCCGCCTTTGCCGTTATCATCCGGGCGGCAATAGGCTTTGTGAAAGACCAGCGATTCATCATCTAAAATGATTTCCGGCCGAAAACTTTCGCCGTTTTGTTTAAGCATGATGAGCTTGGCCGGGCCGGGGATACTTTTATTTTCAGCATCACTCTTAAATTGAGCTAAGGCCAAAAGGAGAGCAAGCGATCTTGGGCTGGGCTTAGGAGCCTCTAAGGCCGCCTCGCTTACCGATTCAGCTGCCTTTTTCGGCGCCGCCGGCTTTTCGCAGGCTACTGCGGTGAGGAGGCAAAAAAGCCCCAGAAAGGAGACTCGAAAAAGGCCGCCAGCGCTATGCCTCTTCATTATTCTTCATCCTCATCATGAACTTTTACCGCCGGCTCCTCGCCCAAACGGTGGATAATAACCGCCACCAGTGGGCGCCGCCCTAAGCGGGCTTTGATAAAAGAGCGGCTCACGCGCTTAATTTCCATAAAAGCGGCTTCATCGTCAAAGCGCTCGGCCGGTGAAAGAGTAGGCCAAAATTCCATAATATTTGCCGCTGCTTCGGCAAAAAAATCATCATTATCTTTTAAAAGAATAAGGCCGCGGGCCGTAACTTTGGGCGCTACTAACAAATAGCCCCGCTCATCCAACACCAGAGAGCAAAAGAGCACTCCGTGTTCGCTTAAATCGCGCCTATCAGCCAGAACCTGCTCACAAATATCGCCGATTACTTTGCCATCAACCGAAAGATAAGAAGCGGCCACCGGCTCTCCCGGGTACGGGATTATCTCTCCCTCCTGGGCAAAAAAATCGAGCGGCTTGCCGTCGCATAAAATAAAGGTGTTTTCTTTCAAAAGCCCTTTTTCCAAAGCAATGTCCCGGTGCGCTACGCGCTGAATGGGCTGGCCGTGAATGGGCACAAAATATTTGGGCCGCAAAAGTTCAATAAATTTGGCCAGTTCTTCTCTATGGCCATGGCCAGAGGCGTGCACACCGTCAATTTCTGTATAAACCTTTACCCCGCGGCTCACCAAAGCATTGACCGCCCGGCTGATAGCCTGCTCATTGCCAGGGATATGGCGGGCCGAAAAAATAGCCACATCGCCCTCTTCCAAATCCACATGGCCATGCTCGCCATAAGCAATTTGCGTCATGGCACTATAAGCTTCCCCTTGCGAACCGGAGGCGATAACCGTCACCATTTTATCTTCTAACTTAGGGTATTCACTTTGATTTAAAAAAGTTTCCGGCGGATAATCAATAATGCCGCATTCATTACCGAGAGCCACCGCCTCGCGCATGGCTTTGCCTACCAGCATTACCTTGCGTCCGGCTTTGATACTGGCTTCAATAATGGCGGCTACGCGGTGTAAATGGCTGGCAAAGGTGGTAACGGCCACCCGCCCCGCGGCTTCGGCAATTACGGCAGTTAGGCGCCCGGCGGCCGTTGCCTCAGAAGGACTTTGCCCTTTTTCGCGGGCATTGGTGGAATCGGAGAGTAGCAAAAGCACCCCTTCATCGCCAATGGCTCTTAGCGCGGCCACATCAGTAAGGCGCCCGTCGCGCGGTTTGGGGTCTATTTTAAAATCGCCGGAATGCAGGACAATACCGGCCGGAGTCTCTATTTTTAAAGCAAAAGCCATAGGCACCGAGTGGGTAACGGGGATAAAAGTCACCTTAAACGGGCCCACCTCCACCGTCTCGCCATCGCTCACCGCGTGCGGCTCCCAGGAATTATTTTTCAGGCGGCCGTTAATGAGCCCTAAAGCCAGGGCGCTGCCATAAACCGGCACCGAAAAATTTTCTAGGAGATAAGGCACGGCGCCAATGTGGTCTTCGTGGCCGTGAGTGATAAATAAAGCTAATAATTTTACATTATTATCTTTAATATAAGAGAGCGAGGGCACCAAATAATCAATCCCCGGCTCATCATCTCTCGGGAACAAAAGGCCGCAATCGATTAAAATAGCCCCCTCTTTGGTCTCAAGCAGAGTGGCATTGCCGCCGATATCCTGCAGCCCGCCCAGGGGGATAACTCTAAGTAATGGTTTTGGCGTTTTAGAAGCCGGAATAATATCGCAATTGGTCATAATTTCCCGCTAAAAGAAGAGAATGGTTGCTAAAATGGCTAAAACAATCACCACACCGCCGACTATAGCCCAAAACATCGGTAAATGCTTTTGGGGGAGGTTTTTGTCGTTTTCTTTGGTGGCTACTGTTTTTTGAAAAAAATCTTTAATAATTTTCGGGTCTATATCGAGCGCCGAAGCATAAAGAGCCAGGCGATTTTTAATATAAAAAGCGGCATCCAGTTTATCGAGGGGCTGACTTTCCATAGCCAAAATAGTGCTTTGCGCTATGCAGGTACGCTTAGTAATTTCGGCAAAAGAAATGCCCATTTCCTCGCGTCTGGCTTTTAAAGCCGCACCGAGTTTCCCCAAAGGATCCGGCCCGTTCACATCGGGGAGCACAAATTCTTTAACTGCTACTTCTCTTGTAACTTCCGGCTCTTCCGGCTCTTTGGCCTTTGGTTCCATGAGCTTTAAAGTGGCTTCCAAAGCTTCATCCACCATCATGGGCTCGGCCGGCGCTTCATCTTTTACGGCTACCTCTTCCGCCCCCGATGCCGCTACAATAGCAGCTTCTGCATCTGCTTTAGGGGAATTGGCCGCTAGATCTTCCGGGGGCAAGGAGGCCTCATCGGCTACTTCCATAGGCTCCTGATTTTCAGTTGCGAATTTCTCTTCCTGTTCTTTTTTTCCGCTGTTTTTCCGCTGCTTTTTCATTATTACCTGCAATCTTATTCGATTCTTTTTAAAGCCTTGGTGCATAAACCGTCAAGCGTTCCGTTTTCATGCTCGGCACCAGCGCAGCTCGCAAAATACTGCTTTGCTCTTTCAGTTTCGCCGTTTTGCAAGAGCAAAAAGCCCATTTGGCGGTCGGCTTCAGTTAAAAACGCTTTGTCGATAACTTTGCGAATTTCCCGATTTTCGGCACAGCGCGAATAAAAAAACTCCATTTGTTTGATGGCATTAGGCAGCTTTTTTTCGGCTTCGTAAACAGTTGCCAGCCACAGGTAGCCGCGGCAAAAATTACTATCGGCGGCCAGAGCGTTTCTCAGGTGGGCAATGGCATTTTCATTATCGCCCTGTTTGTAACAACACCAGCCCAAATTGGCTTCGGCAAAATGGGGGGTGGGATACATAACATCTTCCATAATGTTTTCAAACTCTTTGGCCGCTTCGGCATAGCGCCCCAGATCCATCAAAAGGACAGCATAATTATTGCGCGCTTCGGGAAAATCTTTGCGCAGTTCAAGCGCTTTTTGGTAATGGTGCAAAGCCTCTTTGCTCTGCCCTTTGGCATGATAAGCGAGCCCGAGCGCGTTATGCGTTTCCGGCATGCGGCCATCGTTTTTATTGGCAATACTAAACTCGCGCAACGCCTCGTTTATATCACCCTGCTGCATGGCAGCCGCGCCAAGATCATAATGTACTCGGGCGTTTTTTCTGGCCTGCTCGCTAACAACCGGTGCGCAGCCGCCAAATAAAACCGCGGCCGATAAAGTTAAGCCAAGAGCGTATTTAAGCATGGAATATTCCCATATTTCCTTGATATCAGCGGGCAGTCACTTTGAACATATCCGAGAAGTTTCTATCTTCGGCAGCAGTTCTTGTATAAGAGAGAACCTCTTTATCTATATAAACTTCTTTGGAATCCGATTTGGAACTTTCACCAATGATTACTTTGAGAGAGTGTTGCGGAGAGGTGCTTTTACGGCCGCCGGTAGTATCTTTGGTGGCTACCAGATAAACAGTATTTTCGCCGGCTTTCATATAATTGGTAATATCAAGAACCACTTGGGCTTCCTTGCCGGAAACCCGTTTTACATGGCTATTGTTGATATAGACATCTATTTCATATTGGCTCATCCCGGGAGCGGCATTTTCCGAAACCAGCCAGTAGCGCATTGAGATGGGGCCGGTGGGAGTAATTGCCGATTGCGGAGCAACCGGAGCGGCGGGGGCCTGGGCGGCACCGGGTGCGGCAGGAACCACAGCTACCGGAGCGGGGTTAGTGGGCACAGGTGTGGAAGTGGCAGTACCACCGCCACCGACTGATTGAATTTGGTAACCCTTGGCTGTGATATAGACATCGCCTTTGCCATCAATCTGGACAGTGCAATTTTTAAAAGTCTCACCGACTATGCCGTCGATATTCACTCCATTGAGAAAGATACTGGCGGCCCCGGCCGGCAGAGCAACAAACATCGAGGCGGTTAAAATGGCAGCGCTGAGGTATTTACCCATGGTCTTCAAATTTTTTTTAATCATTTTTCTGCTCCTAAGCAAAGCAATACCAGCTCTGCAGTTTAAGTTTTATCACTATTTTATGTCAAGTTCCTTGCGCCAATTTCCATAGCTAGCCGCGCTAAAGCTCCACCAAAAAAGACTTGCCGAAAAGGAGAAAAAATCGGATGCTAACGCCAAGATGCGTAAAGCTTAGAAATAGAATTTCTACTTTATAAGCTTTAGCAAAGAGAAGCCGCATGAAAAAAATAGCGATTTTATTGGTTATATTCGTCTTAACTTCTTGTAACGATAAAGATCTTACCACGGAAGTTACAGGCATTAATCTGGCCACCATTGAAACCCCGGCGACGGCGATTTTTCACGGCGACCCGGCCCCCACTCTTTACCATGATATGCCCCTGGCCCAGCAAAACAGCATTGTGGCCGTTTGCGGCGTAAAATCAGGAAAATGCTTTTGCAGCGGCACCATCATTTCTCCCCACCTGGTCTTAACAGCCAGCCATTGCGTAATTGAGCTGGCCAGCGGTTTTCCCACAAAAGAAGCCGGCGATATCGAAATAAGAATAGGGCAAAACAACTTACATTATGAAAAAAGGCTGGCAGTACAAGAGGTCTATACTAAAAACTATATGACCGACGGCTATAACCACGATGTGGCCTTATTGCGCCTTACGGAAGGCGACAACACCACTATTAAAATCGGTATAAACAGCATAAACACCAAAGATCTTAAAGATAAAAAATTGCAGGCCTGCGGCTTTGGATTAACAGAATTATATGACCTATATGAATTCCACGACCGCTATTTTACCACCATGACCTTTAAAGAGGAGCTGGAAGACCATACCTATATGTTAAAAGCTAAAAAAACCGGTGTTGGCGAGGGCGATTCCGGCTCGCCGCTGCTCTATGACGACGGCGATGGCATAAAGGTAATAGCGGTGGCTTCACATGGTGAGGGCATTAGCGAAGCCGGAGATCCTGATGCCGGTATGACTACCGAACCATGCTATGCGCCCATCAGCGAAAATCTGGATTTTATTACCAAATATATGAATCAAGTTGACCCGCCGGAGTGTCTTAAGGCCTGTGCCGGCAAGGAATGCGGCACTGTTAATGATTGTATTTGCGGCGGCTGCGGCCTGGATGGCGATGCTGTGTGTGAAAATAATCGCTGCCTTTCCAGGTTACCCCAAAGCGGGGTTTGCAGCTATCAAGGCGGCCTAGACGGAAATATTCCCCTTGATGAGTTTGGCGAGAAGGAACACTGCCTCAATAATAAAGAGTGCCCCCATGGGCAAATATGCTATAGCGAAGGCGAAGAGGCAATTTGCACCACAACCTGCCCTTATGAGGCCAGAGAAGCCGCGGGTTATAGCCAAGACGGCGCTAGCGAAGCAGCCTGCGAAGAGCCCAAAAGCTGCTTAAAATTCAATATATGCGACTCTGTTTGTCGCACCTACGAGTGCGGATCTGTGGAGGGCTGCGATTGCGGCAGCTGCGCAAACGGCGTCACCTGCACCACGGTGCACACCTGCGGATATCAAAAGAAAAAGGGCTGCAACAGCGGCGGTGAGGCGGCGCCGCTGCTTTGGCTTTTAGCGGCTCTTTTATTTGGCCACCGCTTGCTTAATCACCGGGATAATAACTTGCGAGCCTAAGTTAAGAGTTATTTTCTTTGATGTCCGGCATAAATAAAGGCCGGCGAGGCTGATGATGGAAGAAAAAAACAATATGCGCCGTCTTGATAAAGCCGTACAGGAAGAGGCGGCTCTTTCCCGCTCTCTGGCCCGGCGGCTTATTGCTCTGGGAAAAGTTAAATTAAACGGCAAAATATGCCGCGTTTTGGCCAAAGAGGTGCACCCGGGCGACAGTTTAATAATAGATTCACACTTTGAGAAAGAGGCGGCGGGGCCTGGCGATGTCACCCAAAAAGCCAATGATTTCATAATATATCAAGATAAATATCTTTTGGTGATAAATAAGCCTCTCGGCGTTATTTGCGAAGATAGCAGTAGCGGCCATGCGCTAACTGCTGTCGGCCTTTTAAAAAGCAGCGGCCTTTTTCACCCCAGCGATAAATTTTTTCTGGTCCACCGTTTGGATGCCACCACCACCGGCCTGCTGCTAATAGCCAGGCGCCCCAAAGCGGCCGATGCCCTTTTTGCTCAGTTTCGTGAACGGCTGGTAAAAAAGAGCTATTTGGCACTGATGTCCGGCACTTTGGAAAAAGAGACCGCTATAGACGGCCCCATCGGGCGGGAGGCTCCAGGTTCCCAGCGCCATCTAGTGCGCAAAGATGGCAAAGAGGCTTTTACCGAGTTCGTGCCTCTTGCCGCGGCCGGCGGAGTCACGCTCACTCTCTGCAAGCCCACCACCGGCCGCACCCACCAAATTAGAGTCCATAGCGCCTTTTGCGGCCATCCGCTTTTGGGTGATAAACTTTACGGCGGCCCGCGCTTTATCAGCCTGCCGGGGGAAGAGGCAATTTCGTGTAACCGTGCGCTTTTACACGCCTATACCATTGATTTTTTGCACCCGGTTACTCATGAAAAGATGCATTTTGAGGCGCCGCTGCCGACTGATATGGCGGAGATAATTAACGCTTTGGGGCTTAAGACAGCAGCTATAGGTCAGGCATTTTTGTAATCTTTAAAGGGATTCATCTCTTTTTCCAGGCGCTCATAGCGATCGATAGCTTTATGTACATATTCCCGTTTTTCTTTATATGAGCCCGGGTAGAAGCTGCGCTTAAAGCCGTAAACCACAATATTTTTAATATCATTGGGCGAAAGGTTAAAGTGGCGGATAGCCAGGCTGAGCTCGTTGGAAACATCGGTATTGGAAACCAGGCGGTTATCGGTGCAAATGGTGGTGGAAAGCTTATTGGCCACCATATCTTTAAAGGGATGACGCGAAAGGTTCGTCAGCGCCGGATTGGTTTGCATATTGGAAGTAAGGCAAACCTCAATAGTAATGCGGCGATGGGCGATATAAGAGGCGAGATCCTCCACATAGCGTCTTTTATCGGTGATAGAAGGCGTAGTAACGGCACTCACATCAAAAAGATAAGTGCCGTGGCCGATGCGGTCGGCGTGCAAATCGGTAATAGCCTGGAAGATGGATTCCGGCCCATAAGCTTCACCGGCATGGACCGTGAGTTTCAAAAAGTTTTTGTGGGCATAGGCATAAGCGGCAAAGTGGTCGCCGGCCGGCCAGCCGTTTTCGGCACCGGCTAAATCAAAGCCCACAATGGGCAGCCCCAGATTATTGCGGGCCGCCACCGCCGCCCGGGCCAGTTCCAGAGAGGCTTGAGCCTGAATATCCACTTGGGCGGCTGAAGCCATAACTTCACTTATTTTGCCGAAATATTCACTGGAAGCGGGGGTGAAAAAGCGCATAGCGCAGACAATTATGCCATATTCAAAGGGAATATCGTTGCCGGAGAGCACGGCTTCCGAGCGGTTGTATTCGCTTTTAGCCCGCTCAAAACCGCGATGGACGGCGGCACAGACATCGGCAATGGAGCGATCTTTGGAAGTATGCAGCTGCGGGGCAAAACGCGGCTCAATATAGCGCACGCCCTCAGCTATGGCATCTTGAGCCATTTCATAGGAGATGCGCTCGATATTTTCTAAATTTTGCATAACTTTGGTGGTGTAATCAAAGCCGCGCAAATATTCAACTAAGCTGGCATATTGGTCTTTAAAAACCTCTTTTCTTAGGCCCTCTTCGGTATATGAAGGCAGCTCCACTTTAGCCTCTTTGGCAAGCTCTATTAAGGTGGATATCCGCAAAGAACCATCAATATGTACATGGAGATCGGTTTTGGGAATAGCGCGGATAAATTGCTGCAATATGCTGTTTTCCTTCATTTTTTACCTCATAGTTAAAAGAATGGCTCACCTCAACTTACGGAGAGCAGTTAGGTGATAATAAAGATGAATGGGGGGAATGGCAATGAAAATATGGCTGGTACTTGCGAAAATATATTATTTAGCCGGTTTTACACAGCGGACGGAGGCATAGGTATCTTGGAGGAGTTCCAATTGGCCAACGGAGCCCAGGCCCAAAATAACACTCATGGCCTGGGGCGGGGTGGCTATAGAGATATCATCGCTGGAGCCGTCATCGCCATCGGTATCGGCATCATCGGTATCGGCATCGCCGCCGTCTTCATTGGGATCAAAAACGGTTGAAGTCCAGAAGTAAGCATAAAGATTTTCGTAATCAAGCCCATCAGATTCAGCGTCATCTTCTTTAACACCGCAGCCCCAAGTCTCTTCACAGGCACCGGCCGGAAGAGCCATAAAGCCCAGGCCGCCTTTGCCACGGAAATCGGTGGTGAGATATTCATCATCGGTACCGGTAGCGCCTTCCCAAGCAGGAGCATACCAGAGGTCGGATTTGGCAATGAGGGCGAGGAAAGCCGGATTCTTGGTATCGGCCCCATTATCGCCGGCAGATTTCAAAAGCGCAGCAAATTCTTGGGCAGTGGGGAGGCGCCAGCCTTCGGGGCAGAAGCCGGCTTTACTGGCCATCTCAAAAGTATAAAGTTTGCCGTAAATGGCATCGTTTTTGGTATCGCCGCCAACCGATTTGGCACCCTCTACAGCCACACTATAGTTTTCGGACATCCAGATGAGGTCACCAACAACGATATTATCTTTTTTAACTTTCTTGGCGCTGGTTTGAATAGCGGCGGTTTTATAAGATTTGCCGTCTTTATCTTTAACTTCGGCATAAGGAGTACAATCGGGGCCATAGCCTTCGGTATCTTTGCAAATATCGCATTTATCACCGCTCCAGGCATTTTCGCAGGTTTTGTTATCTTTGGGTTGCTCTTGTTTGTTGCCTTTGTTGTCGCCATCGCTAGTTTTGTCTTTCTCTCCACAAGCGGTGAGAGCAAGAGCACTAACAAGAGTAGCTAAGAGTGTCATTTTCAACTTCTTCATTTTAGTTCCTTTCTTTGTCGCCGCGTTAAAAAATTTGCGACATTCGTTATCTCATCTTTTAATAGTTGAGATTATTAAAATCAAGTTTTTTTTAAAATTAAAAATAAAAAAATAATTCTATATTATCAACTAGTTACAAACAAAAATACAGTCAACAAAATTGTGACATTTTTGTCATGGTTTAAACCTTTTTTTTAAGGTGCTCCAGGCGGCAAATACAATATTTTTTGCACCTCGGCGCCGGGTTGGCATTAAAAAAACTTACTATGACATTTTTGTCGTCATACAAAATAATACAAATAAATTATATTCATAAAACTATCGGTAATTATAAGAAAATTATGCTTATTAGCAAAAGTATGGCAAATGATGATTTAGGGCATTTTTAGATTTTTCATAATGAAGGAATAAATATCCACCATTTCTTCTATTTGCTTATCGGTGGGCTTGCCATGGCCATGGCCAGCTTTGCTGTCTATGCGCAGTAGCACCGGATTTTTGCCCTTTTGCGCTGCTTGCAAAGTAGCGGCAAATTTAAAGGAGTGGGCCGGAACCACGCGGTCGTCGGTATCGGCAGTGGTGATGAGAGTGGGCGGCGCTTTTATGCTACTTGGCACATTATGGAGCGGCGAATAGGCATACATAAATTTAAAGTGCTCGCTATTTTCTTCGGCATTACCATATTCGCCCACCCAGAAGCGCCCCACGGTAAAGCGGTGATAACGCAACATATCGGTTACCGGCACCTGGGCCACGGCAGCGCCAAAGAGTTCCGGCGCTTGCAACAAGGTGGCGGTCACTAAAAGGCCGCCGTTGGAGCCGCCATTGATGGCCAGTTTCTCCGGTGAGGTAAATTTTTCGGCTATGAGATATTTGGCCGCAGCAATAAAGTCATCGAAAACATTCTGTTTATTACCCAGCATACCGGCTTTATGCCACTCCTCGCCGTATTCGGTGCCGCCTCTTAAATTGGCCACCACATAAACGCCGCCCTGCTCCAGCCAGTAGAGGCGGTGCACTTTGAAAAATGGGGTGAGATTGATGTTAAAGCCGCCGTAACCATATAAAATAGCAGGATTTTTGCCGTTTTTAGCTAGGTCCTTTTTTGCGGTTACAAAAATGGGCACGCGGGTGCCGTCTTTGGAAGTTACAAAATACTGCTTAGTCTCAAAAGCGCTGGTATCAACAGGCAAATTGATGGGCCACACTACTGCCGGCTGGCTGGCTAAATTCCCGCTATCAAAACGATAAACCGTCCTGGGGCTCAAAAAGCTCTCAAAGCCAAAATAGACAGTGCTCTCTTTAAAGCTGGTCTTTAATCCGCTGATGGAGCCCAAGCCTGGCAAAGCCACTTTATCAATCAGGCGGCCATCCAGAGCAAATACTTTGAGGCGGTGGGCAGCATCTTCCATATAAGCGGCCACCAGGCGGTCTTTGCTCCTCTTTACGCCGTCTAAAACAGCCGTTTGCTCCGGCACCAATTCGCTTATTTCGTTACTTCCAAGCTCTTTGGCAATAATGCGCCCTTTGGGAGCGTTTAAGTTGCTGTGCAGAATAAACTTATGGCCTTCGTTAGCCACCACCTGATACATGGCATCGGCTTTATCAAAGAGGGTGACAAAGGGGGCGTCAGTTTGCAAATCTTTAACAATTACTTTGTTTTCCGGGTCGGTGCCATTAAAGATATGAATCACCAGATAGCGGCCGTCGTCGGTCACCATGGGGTCATATATCATATTGAGATCATTCTCTTCTTCGTAAATGAGGCGGTCTTCGGCCTGGAGAGTTCCCAGGGCGTGGTACCACACTTTGTTGCCGCCGGTCATGTGCTCTTTAGAGACATTTTTCGGGTCGTCGTAGCGGTTATAATAAAAACCGCTACTGCCATCGGCCCAGGCGACATCGGAGAATTTGCACCAATCGAGGCGATCGGTGGTGTTTGCTCTTTTTTCCACATCGTAAATATAGATAGTTTGCCAATCTGAGCCGGATCCGGAGGTGGCATAAGCCACATAGCGGCCATCATCGTTCGGAAAAACCGAGGCAATTTCCACAGTACCGTCTTTAGAGAGCGTATTGGCATCAATCAGCACTTCGGCTTCGCTACTGCCATCTTCTTGCATCATAAAGAGCGGCTGATTCTGCAAACCGCTTTGCTTAAAAAAGAAGAGGCGCCCCCCGGCCTGCTTTGGCACCGAGTAGGCATCATATTGCCAAATGGCGGTCAGGCGCTCTTTCATAGCCTTCCGGCCGGGAATTTTGGCCAGATAGGTGCCGGTGAGCTCATTTTGCGCCGCTATCCACTCTTTAACCTCCTGGCTATCGGCTTCTTCCAGCCAGCGATACGGGTCGGCTACAACCTGGCCGTGGTAATCATCTTTTACATCCACTTTTTTGCTTAGAGGGTAAGTGAGCGCTCCGGTGGAGGCGCAGGAGGCCAGTGTCATAATAGCCAATACTCCTATTAGTAAGTATTTATTTTTATTCATTATTACTCTCCATTTTTGCTAAGTAGTTCATGCAGTTCGGGAAAGAGCTCAGTTACAACGGCCGCCCGCCCCTCCAAATTGGTAAAACAGTGCGTTGAGCGCCCTTCGGCCACAAGTTTATCGCTTTGGGCATTATAAATGCTATAGATAAAATCAAACGTTTTGCCATTATAATTAGCTAATTTTGTTGCAATTTTTACAGTATCACCATAAAAAACCGGCTTTTTATAGCGGCATTCCACATTCATCACCGGCGAGACAACTCCACGCTTTTCCAAATCGGCAAAGCTGATACCGAGCTGCTCCAGCCAGTCCAGGCGCGCTTCCTCAAGCCAGCGGATAAAATTAGAATGGTGCACAATGCCCATTTTGTCGGTCTCATAATAGCGCACCTTTAACACATAAGGCTGGTGTTCCATAATTAACTCCTTTTTTTAAAAATTATTTGCGTTTTTCAATGTAGGTATAAGCGGCGCAGCTTTTTTTTACAATAATGCGGCCGTTCATCTGATTGGTAAAGAGACCGGCTTCGATTAAAGCGCTGATGATGGGCCGTTTTTGGCTGGCGCCAATTACCATATCGGATATTTCCACCGATTTTTTGCTCTGGCTACCGTCGCTCTCCATATTCACCAGGCGGCAATTGGAGATAGTAGCCCCGGTGGCACCGGCATTCATAGCCACATGGAGCAAATCTTTGGCCATGGTGTCGTTGCAGATAATCATAATATTTTCCAGGTTTTTCATATAAGTGCGCCCTTCTTGACTCTGGCCGAGAAGAGTGCGCCGGCGCCACTCGGTATTGCCCTTTATTTCATCTATGGCGCTCACTATCTGGCCCACGCTGGCGGCGGCCCGGCTGGCGCCAAAGAAGCTTTTGGTATCCATATCGGCCCGCGAAACCGGGTAAGTGAAAATAAAGCCCATACCGGGCCGGTAGAGGCGGCCGGCCTCAATTAAAAGCTCCATCATGCCTTCGGCATCGTGCTCAGCCACCACCACATTGACCATCTCTTTTTCCGGCGGAATAGTGATGCGCACCAGCCCCATACGGTCGCGAATACCGCCGCCGGTGCCGTAATAGAGGGCCGGGACGCCGGAACCGCTATCCACCGCCCGCCGGGCGAGAGCCATACCGCGCCCGCGCTGAATAATGGCATATATGCCCATAAGTGCTGTTTTTTGCACCGAAAAATCTAAATCAAGTTCATTAAAATTATCCGGCGTCTCATCGGCTTCCAAAAGAATAGCCGGCTCCACAAAGACCGAGCCGCGCCCCTCCTGATGCCAGAGCACTTTACCAGCAATCGTCTCAAAAAGAGCTGCCTCTTCATCAGGCGCACAATAAAAATGATAAGTATCCAGGCTGTTTTCTACCCAGGGAGTGCCAAAAAAGCTCTTGGAATCGCTCAAAGCCACTCCCTTGCCTTGCTGAAAAATATAGTCGCTGATGTGGCACTCTTGTAACGTTTGCAA
Source organism: Deltaproteobacteria bacterium (assembly GCA_016283195.1). Classification (GTDB taxonomy): domain Bacteria; phylum JAEEML01; class JAEEML01; order JAEEML01; family JAEEML01; genus JAEEML01. Next base: position 24,760 of record JAEEML010000121.1, read on the forward strand.
AAGCAGTGGGGAGACCACCTTATAAACGGCCACGGTAAATTTGGAAATAGCACGCACTCTCATAGTTCACCTGCCTTTTGTTCCATAAGGAGGCGTTTTTTGGCTTTATAATTGGAGATGAGCCCCATTAGAGTCACAGTTAAAATGGGGCAGGCCGAAGCCATGGTTAAAATACCAAAACCTTCCGGCACATTCATCTGCATACCAATGCCCAGCCCCATCGCCAAAACCAGCGGCACAGTAACCGGCCCGGTAGTAACGCCGGCCGAATCCCAGGCAATATTCACATAGAGTTCATCGCTGAATTTAGTTAAAATAACCAGGATAATATAAATAGGGAGCAGCATATATAAAAGCGGAATATTCCATATAATTTTGCCGGCGCCCAAACAAAGGCCCATACCAACACCGGAGGCTACGGCAAAAATGAGCGTCTTCTTTTTAAAAGTACCGACAGTGAGCTCCTCCACCTTCATGCCGAGAGCATTTAAAGCCGGCTCAGCCAAAGTAGCAAGCAGCCCCAAAACAAAGGCAAAGAGCAGCACAATGGCAAAGCCGGGCAGCGATTTTTCCTTTTCACCGTAAAGCGGGCCGATTTCCGGCACATAAGTGTAGGTTTTATTAGCTTTATTATAGTGGCTGGGATTATAGGGTATGCCTTTGTATTTATTGCCATCTTTTTGGAAGAAAAATTCCGAAACCCTGCCGTTTGCATCAATGGATTTTTGCACCATTTCTTGGGGAATAAAAGGAGTTACCTGCTCTATTTCATCGGTCAGCTCAATAGCTTTAAAAGATGAAGGCAGGCGGCGCCCCACTTGATTGCCCATTTTTGTAAGGCCAAATTCCATGCCAATATTAAAGAGTCCCATGCCGAGGATAGCAATAAAAATACCGCAGATTATTTCATCTTTTTTGGGCAGGCGCTCTCTTAAAATAAGGAAAAAGGCCAAAAGCAAAAAGATAGTAAGCGGCAAAATGGCCTGACCGGCACTCAAAAAATTGTCCCTTATTATAGCCAAAATATTAAAGGAATCAGCTGTAGCGGCCGCACCTGTCGCCACCTGGCTTTTAAGAGCGGCCAGAGCCTCCGGCGAACCGGCGATAAAGAGAGCTTTTTCGTAATTTTCCGGGCTAAAAAATTCATCATAAGACATAGGCGGCAAAATGCCGTAATTAAGGCTAAAATAAATACCGAAACCAAGAACTGTCAAAATAGGCAGGGCACTGGCAAGAGTTACCACACCAAAGCCCATAGAGCCATTGTCTTCACCGCCAACAGAGCGGCAAATACCGATACCGAGAGCCAAAACAAGCGGCACGGTAACCGGCCCGGTGGTGACGCCGCCGCAATCCCAAGCCAGGCCCAAAAGGTAATTGATATTGGCATCAAAAAAGCCGGCACAGGAAACTATGAGCAAAAGTGGTATTATTACATAAATAAACGGTTTCAAAGAGATAGAATAGGTAAAGCGCATCATACCGGCCACAACGGCCAGGCCCACACCGCCGGCCACGCAAATAACGAGAGCCCAGGAATAGCGGTTTAAAAGCAAATATAAAAGTGGGGCATCCCAGGGTTTGATAAAGGAGCCACTGGCTTTTAAAATGCCAATGGAGGGCTCGGCATAAGTGGCCCCAACGCCCAAAATAAAGGCCAAAACAATGATGGTAACCATGCTGGCTTTCACCGGCAGCTTAATACCGATAATTTCGCCCAGCGGCATGATACCGATTAGGAGCCCTTCCAGAAAGAAAGCCAGCCCCAAAACCACAAGAGTCATGCCGATGGCAATAATGCCGCCTTCGGCAATATTCAGGCGCAAAAAGGCCATTTGGAAGAAGATTAACCATAAAATAACCGGCAAGACCGACCTAAGCTGTTCGGCCAGTTTGGCTTTGCAAAAAGGCAGCCACATACTGAGCTGCTGCTTTAGTGGGATTGCCACTTTTTTAGTTTGGACAGCCATTTAATCCTCACATATCGGCAACAAAAGAAAAGTTTTAGGAAAAAGTACCGCTAACCGGAGCGTTTGCCCCGCTCGCGCAAGATGAGGCGAATCGGTACTCCTTGCAAATGATAACGTTCACGAATGGCGTTTATAATATAGCGTTTGTAATTATCATCCACACTCTCTTTATTAGAGACGCTGATGACAAAAACCACCGGGGCAGTGCCAACCTGAGTAATAAAGAAAAACTTGGCCCGCCGCCGTTTTAGCGCCGGAGGGGCGTGCTGAGCCACCAGGCGCTCCAAAAGGCGATTTAGTTCCGCTGTGGGAATGCGGGTGGCCCTTAAATTAGCCACCTTGGTGGCTGTATCTAAAATAGTATAAATATTACGGCCAGTTATAGCCGAAGTTGTCACCACCGGCACATGAGCTAGAGCGGGGAAAGTTTTGCCTACATATTCGCCGGCAGCTTTGGCATCGCGCGCTTTATCCGGCACTAAATCCCACTTATTAAGGGCAATAACCAAACCGCAGCCCTTTTCTTCGGCTAGAGACATAATGCGGATATCCTGCTCACCAAAAGAGGCGGCGCTATCCAGCACCATAATGGCCACATCGGCCCGCTCAAGTGCTCTAATAGCCGAAACGGCGGCAAAGCGCTCCACACCGGCCGCAATATTGTTTTTTTTGCGCAAGCCGGCTGTGTCTATGATGATGTAATCCCTATCTTTATAAGTAAGTGCGGTATCTATGGCATCTCTCGTAGTGCCGGGCATATTGGCGACAAGCGCGCGTTCTTCGCCCAAAAGAGCATTTAAAATAGAGGACTTACCAACATTCGGCCGGCCGATAATGGCTATTTTCAGCGGCCCGGCAGCGGGAATTTCCACTTGTTCATCGGCTCCGTTTTCGGCGGCTTTAAGAGCTCTTTCGGCAAGCTCATCCAAAGCTTCATCGGCAGCCAAAGGGGTCTTATCGGGCTCCATTTTGAGAGAGGCAAAAATGGCGCTAAAAAGATCATCAATACCTAGGCCATGCGAAGCGCTTATAGGAAAAACTTCACTAAAACCCAGTTCATAAAACTCGGCACTAAGAATTTGCCTCTTTTCGGAATCAGCCTTATTTACAGCCAAAAAAGTGGGTTTTCCGGCCTTGCGCAAAAGGGCGGCTACCTGGCTATCCTGGGGATTAAGGCCGCTTTTAGCCTCGGTCATAAAAATGACAGCATCGGCTTCATCAATAGCAAGACCGGCTTGCTTTAGAAGCGAGGGCATATAGCTATGATTATTTTCCAAATCAAGGCCACCGGTATCCACCAAGATAAAGCGATAATCATCATAAGTGACTTCGCCGTAAAGGCGGTCGCGAGTGACTCCCGGCTCGTCTTCTACAATAGCAGCCGGGCGCTTTAAAAGGCGATTAAAGAGCGTACTCTTCCCCACATTGGGGCGGCCCACAATGGCAATAAGCGGTAAGATGGCTGGTGGCATTTAAGGATCAGCCGCCTTTTTTGAGCTCAATGAGCACTAACTTGGCAATGGCTTTCAAGGTATTGAAAACGCCGACACCGGTAGTAGCCGAAGCTTCAAAATCCGGAACGCCCTTGGGATTTAAGAGCTTGCGCAGCTCATCAAGAGATGCGGCATTGCTAAGGTCACGCTTATTGTATTGGATAACGTATGGGATAGTATCCAAATTGTAACCCTGCTCTGCCAAGTTGGTACGCAAGTTTTCCACCGATTCCAAGTTGGCTTCCATACGCTCTTCCTGGCTATCGGCCACAAAAACCACGCCGTCAACACCTTTTAAGATGAGCTTACGCGAGGCATCGTAGAAGACCTGGCCAGGCACTGTATAGAGGTGGAAACGGGTTTTAAAGCCACGCACTTCACCCAAAGAGAGAGGCAAAAAGTCAAAGAAGAGAGTTCTCTCGGTTTCGGTAGCGAGGGAAATCATCTTGCCTTTGGCATCCGGGTTGGTCTTTGTATAAATATATTGCAAATTTGTGGTTTTGCCGCAAAGACCCGGCCCGTAGTAAACAATTTTGCAGTTAATTTCTCTGGAGCTATAGTTGATAAACGACATAGTACTAGAGTCCTATTTTCCGCTGGTTATTCACTAAATAAGCTATCGATATCGTCATC
>JAEEML010000019.1 GCA_016283195.1 Deltaproteobacteria bacterium
GCAAGTAGCGGAAATTTGGCATCTTGCTCTCTCCATTTTTACAAATTTCCCTCACCACGAAGATCAGAAGCAATTTTTGCCGCTCGCCCCTCTCCGTTTTTACAAACAGCGAGGGGCTCCAAAACGTGGCATGGAGCATTTAAAATGGGCAGATTGGCGGAATCAGTGGCACAGTAGTGTCTCGTTGACTATGGCGCCCGCCGCCAAGTTTTTGGATATGAGGTGGTTTATATAGAAGATTTAAGCTCTGCAGTTGTTTGCAGGAGTAAGGATAGAAAAGTTAAAGATCGGCTAGCCCGACATTCAGCAGCATTTCAGCAAGTTCATCTACATCTATGCAACGAATACCATTTTCAGCGGCTTTTTTTAATGCACTGTCAGAAAAATGAGCTGTTGTTACTGCCCACCAAGAGTGAGTGTAATCATCTTTTCCGTTAAAATTGCGGTTGTCTTCACCATTTCTTGCTTCTATTAACTGGTTTATTGCTTCGTCTCCTTCTTTACCTTCGTGATGCTTGGCTTGGATGTGGACACAATGCTTAAGGTTTGTAAAAGAAGCGATTACATCGACGTCACCTCGTTTGCCATTATATGCCTTGCCTGGGTAATCTATATCTGCCCCCATCTTTTCCATGAGAGAGCCAAGGAGATGTTCAAATTTTTGTGGGTTTAAAGCGCTCTTCCCATTTTTAAAGGATAAAGCCTCACAAATACTTTGTTTAGCGCTGTTACTTAAAATTATCTGCAAATCACTTGGTGTTCTAAGTTGAGTAACAATTTCAGTAATATTTTCTGAGCCAAATAATATCTCTGCTTTGCCAGCATGGCACACTGTTTGCTGTACTTTCATTTTGCGCTGTAAAATTTGAGAGGAGTTTGCTCGTTTAAAAATTCCGAGTACAGTAACAGGCAGCTTAATTAGTCCATTTGTGTAATCTGCTTCCAAAATTGGCTTATCGCTAGCTATAACCTGCGCCAGAATAAATTCTCCCGGTAAAGGAACACAGATGAGATCATTTTTTTTGATATTATGGAGTATAAGATGCCAACTGGTAGTTGAGCGCAGATTGGCAGATTTTTTATATTCAAGGATGTTTTTCCAATCCTGATTCAATGATTTATTTCCTGAACCGCTTGGTATCAGGCAGTTCGTCCAAGCGTTGGCATCAAGCCAGCCGATAGTAACAAAATCGGAATTACCAGGTTGACATTTTTTAAGACGAAGGTCTTGGTTTTGATAGCGCATTCTGATGACATAGACTTTCATTGAGATACTCCCTTACAGTTAAGTACGTAAATATCTACTATTTGCCGCATAGTTAACTAATTTCTTCTATTATTATTACACGTTTGATTTTTTCAACCTTATTATCCACTCTAGTTGGCAAGATCATGATAATTGGAATTATTAAGGCTATTGCAACCAGAATAAATACAAGTGACCCAATTATGTAATTTAGCGCAATAATTATAAAAAATATCCTGCTGATTATTGAGTCAGCATCAGAAATTCTGTGAAAAATATCTATAAACCCAAGTTTAAAAATATAATGACCTACTACAAAGCACAAGCCACTTATAACACTAACAATTATAATGAGTAGCAAGCAAAAATTTTTGAAAGTTTCTTTCTTGGGTGAAATGCATTTTTCGTTTTTACATATCAATTTTTCGCCGTTTTTATCTGTATTGCAATCGTTGTCTGTTCCGCAAAAATTACCTTCTAATCCCTCAGCACAGAAAGGCAATACGGTAAAACTGTGCCAATCGTTTGGGCAAATGCATTGGTTATTAGTGCAAATAAGGTTTCCTTGACAATCGTCATCAATACTGCAAGGACTTTCCATTAGCCCGCTGGAACAAAATGGTGAAATATCGATACGATGTAATTCTCCTGGGCAAAGACAGAGTGCTTCTCCACTATTATCATTGCAAGTTAGGTTGCCGTGACACGTTTTTATTGTACAGGCAGGTAAACAAGAGCCGTTGTTATCATTATCTTGATAGTTTTCAGCGCATTTTTTGCATTTTCTACCACTATAACCTTCGGGGCATTCTTTAGCCAAAGAGATTATTGGAGCAAGTAATACAACAAGCAAGAATATGCAAAAATCCAGAAAGTAAAGCTTCATGTACCCCTACCTTTGAGAAATTAGCTAGGTCCAAAAACTTTCGCTCCCCTTGCAAGGGGAGTCTTATTGTTAACACAATAAGACTAATATAACTGCCCAGCGGCGCCCGGACTAAAAATAGCGCGATCGCCCGCCTGCGGCGGGCGCCAATTTGCCCCCAAGTTGCGCTGGCCCCCCTTATCTTCCTCTTGGCACTGGGCCTGTTTAGTACTGCAAAACCGTATTAAACATAAAGACGCCATATTGACAGGTGCTTTATGAGTCAAACTTTGGTGAATTTCAGAATGGATACAGATTTAAAACAGCGCATGGAGGCTATTTGCCGGGATTTGGGTATGACCATGACCACAGCTTTTACCATTTTTGCCAAAAAAATGACCAGGGAAAAACGTATTCCCTTTGATGTTTCGCTGGATCCTTTTTATTCTGAATCCAACATGAATTATCTCAAAAAAGTTGTGGCCGATATTGATTCCGGCAAAGCGGAGCTTCACGAGCATGAGCTTATTGAGGAAGCCGATATATGAAACTACTCTGGGACGATCGGGCCTGGGAGGATTAGCTGCCGTGGTCATTATTAGCATCTGAGGGGCCGGGGTGAGGAGCTTATTTTATCCCGCTTTTTAGCTCTTTGGCCGCAGTTTTTATAGCTCCCCGCACCAAAGCGCCGAGAGCTATGGCCCCATCTTTGGCCTCTTTTATCCCTTCCGGGCAAGCTTCGTGGTAGCGTTTTACATAATTAAAGCCGCTCTCAGATGCGATGGTAAAAGCCAGATTCAGGTGGCACTCCTCCTCTTTTTGCCAGGAGAGATCGGAGATAAAAAGATTAATATTTTTAGCCTCTTTGGGCGGATTTTCGCCGGGCAATATGAGGTTTATGCCCTCGGCGTAAAGCGCCTCTTTCAGCGCATAGGCCATAAGTTCGCCAGGCATAGCAGCCCACTCTTCATCGGCGAGAAAAGTGGCTGAGCCATCTTTATTTAAAGTGACAATAGCCGAGCGGTTATAGAGCGGGTGCACTTTTATATCGTTTAAAACAAGGGGCGTCAGGGTGGCGGCATCATCGGCCCGGCTTTCGGCCGGCGCACTTTCCTCACCGGTAGCGGCCATATTGAGGGCAATATAGGTGACAACGTGGCCTTTGCCGCCAAAACAGGCAGCCATAAAGAGAAAAGCCGGCAAAATAAAGGGCAGAATTTTGGCCATAGCGCCCCCTTTTAGTAGCGGTAATAATCCGCTTTAAAAGGCCCGTCTTTAGGCACGCCGATATAGTCGGCCTGTTCCTGCGTGAGCTTCGTGAGTTTAGCTCCCAGGTGGTCCAGATGGAGGCGAGCCACCTCTTCGTCGAGCTCTTTGGGGAGTGTATAAACGCCAATTTCGCGCTTTGTCTGCCAGAGCGAAAGCTGAGCCAAAGTTTGGTTGGTAAAGCTATTAGACATAACAAAGCTGGGGTGCCCGGTGGCGCAGCCCAGATTGACAAGGCGCCCCAGGGCCAAAAGAATAATTGAGTGGCCGTCGGGGAAGGTAAACATATCCACTTGCGGCTTGATATTGGTGTGCTTAATGCCCGGGAAGTTTTGCAATTTATCCACTTCAATCTCGTTATCAAAGTGGCCGATATTGCAAACAACGGCTTTGTCTTTCATCTTAGCCATGTGTTCGATGGTGATGACATGGCAGCAACCGGTGGTGGTGACAAAAATATCGGCATCGGGGAGCGCATCTTCCACGGTGCAAACTTTATAGCCGGCCATGCAGGCCTGGAGGGCGCAAATGGGGTCAACTTCGGAGACCATAACCCGCACATGGCTACCGGCGAGCGACTGGGCCGAACCTTTACCCACATCGCCATAGCCGCAGACCATAGCCACTTTACCGGCTAGCATGAGGTCGGTGGCCCGGCGGATACCGTCCACTAGTGATTCGCGGCAACCGTAGATGTTGTCGAATTTGGACTTAGTTACCGAGTCGTTGACATTGATGGCCGGGAAGAGCAGCTCGCCGGCCTTTTCCAGCTGATAGAGGCGGTGCACGCCGGTAGTTGTCTCTTCGGAAACGCCCTTAAACTCTTTTACCAGGCGGTGGAAGAAGGTGGGGTCTTCAGCTAGCCGCCCCTTGAGCACTTTATTGACTATTTTGAGCTCATGATTTTCCGTCGGCTCATCTAAAATAGCGCTATTTTCTTCGGCTTTGTAGCCGCGTTGAATAAGGAGCGTGGCATCGCCGCCGTCATCCACCACCAGATGGGGTCCCTTCCCCTCCGGCCAGGTGAGCGCTTTTAAGGTAAATTGCCAGTATTCATCTAAAGTTTCGCCCTTATAGGCAAAAACGGGCACACCGCCGGCGGCAATAGCGGCCGCCGCGTGATCCTGCGTGGAATAAATATTACATGATACCCAGCGGATATCGGCGCCAAGTTCTTTTAATGTTTCAATTAAAACAGCCGTTTGAATGGTCATGTGCAGGGAGCCCATGATGCGCGCCCCTTTGAGGGGCTTATCTGCGCTATATTTCTTGCGCGTTGCCATGAGGCCGGGCATTTCGCATTCGGCGAGAGCTATCTCTTTGCGGCCAAAATCGGCCAGGTTTATGTCTTTAACCAGATATTCGCTTGCAACCATATAAATCTCCATAGGGAAACAATTTCCCAAAATAAAAGCGGCGCTACTTTAACATGAAAAGAAAGAAGATCAAGTGTGCTAGTTAAGCATATATTTGGTCGGGTCTTGGGGAATGCCGTTCAGGCGCACTTCATAGTGCAGGTGCGGGCCGGTGGAACGGCCGGTATTGCCTACCATGCCGATGAGCGAGCCGCGTTTAACTTTATCGCCCAGTTTTACGCTATAGCCGGACATATGCGCAAAGTGGCTCTGAATGCCAAAGCCGTGATCGACAATAACGGTCATGCCGTAGCCGCCACGGGTGCCCACCCAAATAACGGTGCCATCGGCGGGAGCAAAAATTTCGCTGCCCTCGGGAGCGCCGATATCGAGGCCCTTATGCATAACCCGCTCGCGGGTATATGGGTCGCGGCGAATACCGAAAGCCGAAGTCTTCATGCGCGAATGGACTGGCCAAATAGAAGGAGTGGAGCGCAGAAGCACCTTTTGATAATCGAGATAACGGCTTAATGAGCTCAGCTTATCTTCATCGGTAACCGCCCGCTCTTCGAGAGCATCGATTTTAGCGGAAAGAATGCGGGTGGTGAGGGCGGAATCAAGCGGCTCATTGACAGAATCAATGCGCTCACCGCTGGCAAAGAGCACGGAGGGGCGCTCGCCGCTTTCCAAAGTGCCGAGAGGGCCCATGGCCAGGTTGCGCTCGCTGTCGTTTAGCTGAGTAATGGCCCGTACTTTAACATCAAATTGCTCAATGCGCTCTAAAAGGCGCTCAATGCGCGAAACTTTGGAACGCATGGTGATGAGCTGCGATTCCAGTTGGCGCTTTTCTGTGCGAATATCGCGAGTTTCCCGCAGCTCTTTTACGGTGCTGAAGTAATGAAATGTAAATATGGAAATAACGGCAATTACTGTAAAAGACAGTAAACCGAGATTGATGATAGTTTGTCTTTTTACCTTAAAACTCTTGGTGGTTGAAGAGCGTTCGGGTACAATCATGACAGTAAAAAAGCGGCTCGCCACTATATAAGCTCCTTGAGTCCTTTTTAGGACAATATAAAGCTGACAAAAAGCCGGGTTTTATACACCCGGTGCCCTGTGGTACCAAAAGTGGGTGAAAACGTCAAGATTTGGTACAATTTTATGCATAATTTTTTAAAAAAACCAAATAATGACTTGCCTAAAGTAACTTTTTTAAAGTTCACGCCGCGATTGCGGGCCGAGCGTCATTGTGCTAGTTAGACTCTGGCCCCAGTTGGCCGCGGAGAAGTAAAAAAATGTTTAAAGTAAGTACCAAAGAAGATGTGCGCCGGGCTATCGGCTATATGCTCATTGGCCGTTATCACGGCATGGAACCGGGCGCCGAAGTACGCGAGGTTTTGCAAAGCGGTATGTGCCGTAATATTATTGAATTTGCCGATAATACCAAGGATTTGGAACAACTGGCCGAAAATCACCGCCAGTTTACCGAATGGAGCGGCGGCTGTCTGTTTTCTGTCGATCAGGAGGGCGGCCGGGTGCAGCGCATAAAAGCGCCGCTTACTGTTTACCCGCCGATGGGTGTTCTGGCGCAAAAAAACGACTCCGAACTTATGGAACTGGTGGGCAAGGCCATGGCTTTGGAGCTTAGAGCGCTTGGCTACCATATAGATTTTGCACCTGTTGCCGATGTCAATTCCAACCCGGATAATCCGGTTATTGGTGACAGATCTTTTGGAAATAGCCCGGAAAAAGTGGCGCTTTTAAGCTGTGCTTTTATCAAAGGGTTGCAGGCCGGCGGTATTGCTGCTTGTGCCAAGCACTTTCCAGGTCATGGTGACAGCAGCAAAGACAGCCACAAAGAATTACCTATTATCGCTCTTAATCTGGACGAAATCCGCGCTATACACTGGCCGCCTTTTAAAGCGGCAGCCGCCGCCGGTGTGGCCCTGATGATGAGTGCTCATCTTTTGGTGCCGGCGCTTGATGGCGTGCGGCCGGCTACCCTTTCTCCCACTATTATCGGCCGCCTCCGCGAAGAGATTGGCTTTAATGGCCCGGTGGCGAGCGATGCTCTTGATATGGGCGCACTTTCGGAAATTCCTCTTGAAAAGCGGGCCATCGGCGCAGTTTTGGCTGATTTGGATCTTTTAACACTTTGCGGCGGTATCAGTGATGTCCCGGCGGCTTTTGAGGCCCTGGTGCATGCGGAAGAGCAGGGGATTATTACTAAAGCGCGGCTGGAAAAATCTCTGCAGCGGCTCAAAAGTCTTTGGAATAATTATTTTCGTCCGCAACCGGACTCTCTCGAAAGTATTGAAAATTTAACCGAGGTCGCGCGCCTCGAGCTGGAAGAGCGGTGGTAAAATGGCGGTGATAGCCGGTAAAAACATAACAATAGGCGAGGAAATAAAAGCGCGCTGCCCGGAATATGTTGGCGCCGCTTTTTATGCCGAAGTGGTAAATAGCGCCTACTCTGCCCCTCTTTGGGCGGAGATAAACGCTTTTGTTGCCGATTATCGGGCCAAATATACGCCCGATTCTTTAAAAGAACTGCCGGCCATTATGGCTACCCGCCGGGCCTATAAGCGCTGCGGTAAAGATCCGAGCCGCTACCGCCCATCCGGTGAAGCACTGGTGCGCCGCACTCTGCAAGGTAAGGAACTTTACCAGATAGATACTCTGGTGGATTTGATAAACCTCGCTTCCATTGCCTACGGCTACAGTATCGGCGGCTTTGATTTTGATAAAATTTCCGGCCCCACCATAACTTTGGGCATCGGCCGCGAGGGCGAGCCTTATGAGGGCATCGGCCGCGGCGCGCTCAACATTGCCGGCCTGCCCGTTTATCGCGACTCTATGGGCGGTATCGGCACGCCGACGAGCGACAACGAGCGCACCAAACTTGGCCTTTCTACCCGCCGCCTTTTGGCTATTGTTAACGGTTATGACGGTGATAAAGTAAATACCTTGGCCTGTGCCAAATATATAGGCGAACTGGCCGAAAAATACGCTGCAGCCGTGAATTGCTGCCTGATTTGTTACGCAATTTAAATATTTTCCTTGACAAGAGAAAAATATCTCGTTATCATGCCGCACCCTAGAGGGGCCTCTGGTGGCCCTTGGACTTGTAGTTTATCGATGTAAGGAGATTCGGATGCCTACTATAAACCAGCTCGTTCGTAAAGGACGGGAACAAAAGAAGGCCAAAAACAACGCTCCGGCTTTGAAGCGTTGCCCCCAAAAACGCGGTGTGTGCGTGCGTGTTTACACCACCACCCCTAAAAAACCTAACTCCGCTTTGCGTAAAGTCGCTCGTGTGAGACTGGTTAACGGTTTGGAAATTACTACTTATATCCCCGGTGTGGGCCACAATTTGCAGGAACACTCCGTGGTGCTCATCCGTGGTGGCCGTGTTAAAGACCTCCCCGGTGTTCGTTATCACATCGTTCGCGGTTCTCTCGATACCACCGGTGTTGAGGGCCGTAAACAGTCCCGTAGTAAATACGGTGCCAAGCGCCCGAAATAAGTTAGAGGGCGGAGGATATTATGCCAAGACGTAGAGAAGTTGTTAAAAGAAAGATCAATCCGGATCCCAAGTTTGGTGATAAATTAGTGGCTAAATTTGTCAACGGCCTGATGGAACGCGGCAAAAAGAGCACTGCCGAGCACATTCTGTATAGCGCTCTGGAACTTGTTGGTGAGCGCACCAAAGAAGAGCCTTTGAAAGTCTTCAAAAAGGCTATGGACAACGTGAAACCGCAACTGGAAGTTAAGAGCCGCCGTGTCGGTGGTGCTACTTATCAGGTTCCGGTGGAAGTCGGTGCTGCTCGCCGCGAAGCATTAGCTATGCGCTGGCTCATCGGTTATTCCCGTGATCGCAACGAGAAGACCATGGCCGAGCGTCTTGCTGCTGAGCTCATTGATGCTGCCGCCGGGCGTGGTAGCGCGGTGAAAAAACGCGATGATACTCACCGTATGGCCGAAGCTAATAAAGCTTTTGCTCACTATCGCTGGTAGTTTTTCTTTTTTGCTTAATGGTGTTTTGAGCTCGCTGAGCTTTTGATCTTTGATAACCTGTGGCTGTTGGGCCTCATGTGGAGAAATGCAGATGGCTAATACATCGGTTGATTATCCCTTGGACAAGATCCGTAATATCGGACTTGCGGCCCATATAGATGCAGGTAAAACCACCACCACCGAACGTATCCTCTACTATACAGGTATAACTCACCGCATCGGTGAGGTCGATGACGGCTCCACGCAAATGGACTGGATGGAACAGGAGCAGGAGCGGGGCATTACCATTACCTCGGCCTCTACTACCGCCATTTGGAAAAATTATCGCATAAACGTTATCGACACTCCCGGACATGTGGATTTTACTGCCGAAGTTGAGCGCTCAATGCGTGTTCTTGATGGCGTTATTGTGGTTCTCTGTGCCGTTGGTGGTGTGGAGCCGCAAAGTGAAACCATCTGGCACCAGGCTGAACGCTACGGTGTGCCGCGTATCGTCTTTGTTAATAAGATGGATCGCACCGGGGCTGACTTTTTGGGAGCCGTTGAAAGCCTTAAAGAGCGCCTCGGGGCCCATGGTGTGCCGGTAGAATTGCCTCTCGGCAAAGAAGATACCTTTGAAGGTGTGATTGATCTCATCACCATGAAAGCTATTCGCTATAATGGCGAAACACTGGGCGCCACCTTTGATGAGGTAGCTATTCCGGAAGAGTATGCCGATTTGGCCGAGGAATACCGCCAGAACCTTCTGGAGGCGGCGGCCGAATATGATGATGCTCTGATGGAAGCCTATCTTGGCGGCGAAGAAATAACCCCGGAGCAGATTAGAGCAGCTCTCAGAATCGGCACTTTGAAGCGGGAGATCTTTCCGGTCTTTTGCGGCTCTTCTTTTAAAAATAAGGGCGTGCAACCGCTTCTTGATGGCGTTATTGATTATCTGCCTTCTCCTCTTGATGTGCCGCCGGTTATCGGACGCCACACCAAGACGGGTAAAGAGGTAGAGATTAAAGCCGATAATGATGCGCCGCTGGTGGGGCTCGTCTTTAAGATTGCCACCGATCCATTTGCCGGACAGCTGGCCTACATTCGCATTTATTCCGGTGTGCTGCGTGATGGCATGACTATTTACAACGCCACCTTGGATAAACGCGAGCGCCTCGGCAAGCTCCTGCATATGCATGCCGCCCGCCGCGAAGAAATTGCCGAAAGCGGTGCCGGTAATATTTGTGCCGCCGTTGGCCTTAGAAGTGTGCGCACCGGCGATACCATTTGCGATCTTAAGCAGCAAGTGGTTATTGCCGGCATGGAATTTCCCGAGCCGGTTATTTCTGTAGCTTTGGAGCCGAAGAGCAAAGCCGATGAAGACAAAATGAACGACGCTTTGCAAAAGCTGGAGTTTGAAGATCCCACTTTTAGCACCCGCCGCGACAAAGAAACCGGCCAGCTTCTTATTAGTGGCATGGGTGAGCTCCATCTGGATATTATTGTCGATCGCTTGAAACGCGAATTTGGTGTTTCTGCTAAAGTCGGCAAGCCGCAGGTCAGCTACCGTGAGACTGTTACCGCCGCCGCCCAGGCGGAAGGACAGTTTATCCGTCAGACCGGTACCGGCAAAGGGCAATACGGCCATGTTATTTTGCGCGTTGAACCGAGCGAAAAAGATGGTTCGGAATTTGTCCGCGCTTGTAAAGATAGTGAAGTACCGCCTATTTATACCGAGGCGGTTAAATCCGGCGCTCTTTCCGAGATGGAATACGGCACGCTGGCCGGTTATCAAATGATTAACATTAAAACAACTCTTCTGGGCGGTTCTTTTAATGAAGTTGATTCCAGCGATTTAGCCTTCCATGCGGCTTCCTCCATAGCTTTTAGAGATGCCGTTAAGGCTGCTTCGCCGACTATACTTGAGCCCATTATGGATACCGAGATTGTTGCTCCCGGCGAATATATGGGCGATATAGTTGGTGATATCAATAAGCGCCGCGGTAAAGTAATAGCCATTACTCCGCGTGGTGTGTTGCAAATTATCAAAGCCAAGGTGCCTTTGGCCGAGATGTTTGGTTATGCTACCGGACTCCGCTCTCTTACCCAGGGGCGGGCCTCATATAGTATGCAATTTGATTATTATGAGCGCGTTCCGGCTAATATTGAACAAAATATGATAGCAAAACTTGGAGGGTACTAAGATTTTGCTTGCTTTTTAAACTGTTTTTGGTGTATAAACCGCTAACTCGTTTGCAAGGATGCAACGAGCTGGCAAAGAAATAACGACCACAAGTTTGTAAGTGGTGGATTTTGAAAGGAAAAGTGCAATGGCAAAAGAAAAGTATGAAAGCACAAAAATTCACGTCAACGTTGGTACCATCGGCCACATCGACCACGGTAAAACCACATTGACTTCCGCTCTGACCAAAGTTTCCGCCGATCGCGGTATGGCCAAAGCCGTTACCTACGCCGAAGTGGCCAAAGCCTCTGCCAGCCAGGGCTTCCGTAACGATATGAAAACCGTTACCATCGCTACTTCTCACGTTGAATACAATTCCGAAAAACGTCAC
>JAEEML010000122.1 GCA_016283195.1 Deltaproteobacteria bacterium
AATACGGCCAGGGGGAGAGCCATGCCAAATATGAGCATGTGGAGCGTTTAGTGAAAATGCACCTTAGCGGGGAGAAAATATCCCTGGCCGATGAAAGACCGCTGCAGTTTGAGCTTTTGGATAATAATGTTACGCGCAACTGGGAAGGGGTGGCCATCTGGCCGGGGCATGGCTTTTTTGTGGTTACCGACAAATTCCCGGGCTCTATTTTAGGCTTTATTGCTTTTTAAAATCTAAAATTTAAACTCAAAGATAAAAAACGGCTCCCGGTGTGTAATTAAGAGTGGTTGACTTGGAAGTCGTGGCAGAGGGGAGAGGTCGCGCGTACTCGCGGAAACTACCTTTTAAAAATCGGCCGCAGCCTAAGCCGGCCAGAGCCGGTAACACCGAAAGCCGGAGGAATTGTGCGCCAGATGAAGAATTATGTCAATTATATGTTACGAATTATGGCCAGTTATAACAGGCGGATTTACATTAAGTTAAACCAATATTTGTCGCTAAAGAGGCTTTTGTGTGATTGGCAACCTGTGCACTGGGTAATGTTATCATTGCCGTCTAAAATACGGAAGCCGGGGCTCATTTGGCCTTTTTGCCATAAGCCAATTCCGCCATGTATAGTATAATTGTGTTTGTTAAGAACAGTTTTATCGACGGTGACAGAGGAGCCGGAAGCTTTAAGGCAGGCAATATCGCCGTAGGCATTGAAAACCATAGCATCACAGGCAGTTAGCTCACGATTGGTGTGGCTCTTTACAAACAGGCCTTTGAATATTGTTTCATGTACGCAGGCCGCGGTTTTTTCAATTGTATAGGTGTTGCCGGTATTGGAGCCTTGTACACCTTTAAAAATATACCTATATTTCTGGCAATATTTTTTGCCGGAAGAGTTGTACTCCCACTCACAATTGGTAGTAATGTTATAATTGCTGTCGCCGCCTTTTCTGGTATATGGAACATTATTGCGATGTTCCCCGACTTCGTTACAGTGATAATAATGTTCACCTGTGGGTTCAATCATTCTGCCAAGCCAAGCATACATACCGGGGCTACAGGTATCTTTGCTGCCGCCGTTGCGCTGAGCATAGCCTGAAGCGGTGTGGCGGGTTAAGAGCAGCAGAGTATTATCATTATTCATGGTGAATTTTTTGCGCAGGGAGACAGGAGCAGCTCTTTCGCCTTCGACGCCTTCGATGCTCACATAGGGCAGAGTGAGGTTGCTGCTGACGAATTTTGCACTGGTGCTGAGTACTGTTTTGGCTTTTTCAAACCAAACATCATCACTAATTTTACTGGTGCAGCATTTCACGCCGTCCAGGCTGCTTGTAATATAGTAGCTCACTGAGGCTACAGAGCTCAGAGAGCCGCTGTTAATATGTTTTGCTCTGATTTGGGTGATATACTTGCCGTTTTTTACGTTGCTATCCTGCACCAGTGTGCAACTGCCGCGGCCGGACGGAGCCCATTTGGCATCATCGATTTTGCCTGCCGGGGCGCTGCGGCACTCATAAGAATAAGCGCGACTTTCCAGCATATCGTGTTCGAAAGCAACAGCAGTGTCATTACCAGCTTGATCTTTCCAGCCGACAACATCTTTGTTGCAGGCATTGTTAAAGGGCTTATCGGCATTTATGGTCGGGGCGTTTACGATTACAGAGGTTACCGTGTTGCAGTCGGCACCTTCCCAGCCGCTTTTGCAAATATTGCATAAGTCGCCGTCCCAGTTGCCATTACATTCACACAGGCCTGTGCCGCCGAGACCATCGCTGCAGGAGCCATGCGCGCCGCAGTCCGGACAGGTGTCTTGGCAATTATCGCCATAGAAACCGGAACGGCAATTTGAGCAATCATCGAGCCAGCGGGTTTGGTCGCAGCTTGGCGGTAAAACGCTCGGCGTGCAAACCGATTTTTCGCCGATTTCGCCCTGGCAAGTGTAACTATCTTCAACAGTGCAACCGGCGCTGCAACCATCCTCGTTATCGGAGTTGCCGTCATCACAAGCTTCGCCGGATTCTCTTACGCCGTTGCCGCATTTGGGCTCATCGCCGGGATTATCGTTTTTGGGTGTGCAAACCGATTTTTCGCCGGGAGTATTAGTGCAATTATGGGTCTCTTCAACCTGGCACTGGGCATTGCAACCGTCATGGTCGTTTTTATTGCCGTCATCGCAGGCTTCTTTGCCAGCAAGAAGATGGCCGTCACCGCAAACGTTTAGTTTGCAAGTTGTCAGGCATTCTTTGCTGAGGTCGTTATTATTGCCGTCATCGCACTCTTCCTTGCCTACTACTTGGAATTTATCGCCGCATATCGGAGTGCATATCGATTTGCCATCGCTGTTTTCTTTGCAATTCCAGCCTGTTTCAATAGCGCAACTGGCACTGCAACCATCGCCCGGAGTATTGTTTTCGTCGTCGCAATCTTCGGTCGGTTCTTTAATGCCGTTGCCACAGACAACATAGGTGCCCTCGGCACACACTTTGGCATCATTGCAATGTTGATTACTGGCGCAATCTTTGTTGGTATTGCATACTTTGTGGCAGCGCTCCATGTAACAACTTAGTCCGGAGGCACACTCTTTGGGATCTGAGCAGGCATAACCTTCAAGGGTGGCGCCGGAACCATCTTTCCCGGGAGTGACACTATTGCCACAGGCATTAAGCAAAAGTAGAAAAGTTGCTACCAAAGAGCTGTTTAACAATAGCCGCTGTTTTCCCATTGATAACCTCCTTCCGGGACAAGCCCGCACGGTGCCGTATTATAATAGATGAATAGAGCGTTGACAATAATGTCTAATAAGATAATCAGAGCCTTTTGCCGCTTTAAAGAGGCCTGTGTGTTGACGCCGGCCCGCCTATTTGATACGAAAGCGCGAGTGTGCGGAGGAGTCCGCCAAAGGGGTTAAATGATGACAGATGTAGAAAAAACTTCCCACTCTTCTTATGAAGCAGCTATTGAACGCAGTGCCAAGATAGAAAAAGATATTTTGGTAAATCCTAAAAAATACCGCGTGCTTACCGGGGATAGGCCCACTGGGCGCCTGCATATTGGGCACTACTTCGGCTCTTTGCAGAATAGAGTGCGCCTTTCTAAATTGGGCGTACCGACGATGATTCTCATTGCCGATTATCAGGTACTGACCGATCACGACGCTTTTGATAAAATTAGCCAAAATACCAAAGAGCTGGTTATTGATTACCTGGCAGCCGGGATAGAACCTGGTGAAGATGTTATAATATTTCCGCATAGTTATATTCCGGAAGCCAATCAGCTGATGCTGCCTTTCCTTACTTTGGTGAGCAATGCCGAGCTCAGCCGCAATCCCACGGTAAAGGAGGAAATTCAGTCGGCGGGGCTAAAGAATGTCAATGCCGGTATGTACACTTATCCTATTCATCAGGCTTGCGATATCCTCTTTTGCAAGGGCACGGTGGTGCCGGTGGGTAAGGATCAGTTGCCGCACATTGAGATTACCCAAACTATTGCCCGGCGTTTTAACAATAAGTTTTCGCCTGAAAAGCCCATTTTCCCCGAGCCGGAAGCACTTTTATCTAAGACTCCCAGCATTTTGGGGCTGGATGGCAGCCAAAAAATGAGCAAGAGTCGCGGTAATGCCATTATGCTCTCGGCAACGGAAGATGAGACAGCGGCGCTCATTAAAAAGGCCAAAACCGATTCCGATCGTCACATTACCTATGAGCCGGAAACACGCCCGGAGGTGGCCAATTTATTGCAACTGATAGCTCTTTGCACCAAAGAAACCCCAGAAGCGGTGGCCGAGCGCATTGGTGATGGCGGCGGTGGTATGCTCAAAAAAGAGCTCACAGCAGCACTTAATGAAGAATTACGCCCACTTAGAGCCAAAAGAGCCGAGCTGGAAAAGAATCCTGATTATATAAGAAAAGTGCTTCTTGATGGTGCCGAGCGGGCGCGGGCTATAGCCAAAGCCACTCTTGATGAGGTGCGCGCCGCCATGAATATGGTGATTTAAGCGCTTGGATCCGCTATTTTTAGCTCCCTTTCAATATATGCCACATCATCTTGCATAGCCGCTATAATGGCCGCCGGGCCGGAAAAACGGCGGCTTTCGCGCACAAATAGTGTGAGCTCCAGCGCCACTTTTTGGCCGTAAAATTCACCGCCGCTATAGTGTGGCAGGTAGGCCTCAACAGTGGGCAAAGTAGCGCCAAAAGTGGCTGGCGCTCCGATGTGGACTGCTGCTAAGTAGCGGATATTATTAAGGCTAAGAAAGCCGCCATAGACGCCAGCCAGCGGCAGGAGCTCATGAGTGGCAATATTGGCTGTGGGGTAACCCAGCTGGCGTCCTCTTTGTGCTCCGGGTACTACTTCGCCATATAGTGTGTAATTATGGCCTAAAAGTTCATTGGCTACCTTGATATCTCCGGCTGAAAGCAGTGAGCGGATGCGGGTAGAGGAAATCGAAAGGCCGTCGGCAGTTGTTATGTCTTCTAATAAGTGGGCAGAAATATTATGCTTTTCGGCTAAATCCTTTAATGTGGCAAAATTGCCGGAGCGCTCATGGCCAAAGGAGAAATCACGCCCGACAGCTATATCCTTAACCCCCATAGGCAAGAGTATTTTCTCGAAAAACTCTGCCGGGGTGAGGGCGGTAAAATCAGGGCTGAGCTCTTGTACCAGCGTTTTTTGCACCCCCAGAGCGGCTAGTGTTTCCAGCCTTTTTTCCAGGGGCATTAGGAGGGGAAAGCTTTTTTTCCCCAAGGTGGCTGGGTGGGGGTGAAAAGTCAAAACGGCGCTTATCATTTGGCCGACATGCGCTTTATCAACAATGTGGGCGATGAGTTTCCGGTGACCTTTGTGCACGCCGTCGAAAGTGCCAATAGCCAGAGCCAGAGAACCGCAGTTTTTGGGGAAATTAGTGTAATTATAAAAAATATCCATAAGTTAGTTACCAACAGTTGTTTTAGAACGGGCCAGCAGCCACAGGAAAAACGGCCCGCCAAAGAATGAGGTTATTACTCCCACTGGCAGGCTGGTGTCAAATAAGCCAAAGCCCAGGCGGGCGGCGGTGTCGGCCAATAATAAAAGGGTGGCGCCGCCAAAGAAAGAGCAGGGGAGGAGCAGGCGGTGGTCCGGCCCGATGATGAGGCGTAGAATATGGGGCACCACCAGGCCGATAAAGCCAATCATGCCCACGATGGAGACCACGGCAGCCACGATAAGCGAGGCGGCGAGGTATATGACCCAGCGCAGGCGTTCCACATTTATGCCCAGGGTGCTGGCCACCTTTTCTCCCAGAGCCAGAGTGTTGAGTTTGGGAGCCAGCAAAGTGAGCAATAGAGCGCCGCTAAGGACGAGCACTAGAGCCAATATGGACTCATTCCAGGCCGGGTAGCCCAAAGAGCCCATCAGCCAAAAGAGGAGCTCCTGCGCCTTGGTGGCCGAGGCCGCCACTTTTAGCACGGTGATGAGGCTCGAGGCAAAGGCATTGATGACTACGCCGGTTAAAAGCATGGTGAGCGCCGAATTTTGCGGAAAGCGCCGGGCCAGCCACATAGTGAAAATAATGGTTAATAAGGCGCCGCCAAAGGAGCAGAGCGGGATGAGGAAAATACTGCCGGTAAAGATAATGGCAATAGTGCCGCCTAGGGCGGCGCCGGCCGAGACGCCCATGACGTAAGGGTCGGCCAGAGGATTGCGCAACAGAGCCTGAAAAGCCACACCGCTGATGGCCAGGGCGCCGCCGGTGGCATAGCCCAAAAGGGCGCGTGGGGCGCGTAGCCAGAGGAGTGAACCGTTATAAGTGTCGCTGCTAAAGGTAGTGGCTCCGCAGGTCATGGCCAAAAAGAGAGCCAGAAGAGAGAGTAGGCAGGTCAATAAAACACTGCCGATAAGCCTCCTGCGCGAAAGTGGCTCACGATGAGTTTCTTTTGTTTGCCAGATGGGCAATTGGTGCCTCCGGTAAAGCCCTCTTATTGATTATAGTTCAAGCGGCAGAGTGCTGGCCTAAGCCGCGAATGCCGCTATATAGCATGTTTTGGTGAAAAAGTGGCAGCTGTTTTTTATGGTAACATGGATTAGTTGGAGGCATCCCTTACACAACGCACGGATCTTGGCCACTCGCTGGCTTTAGCATCAATATTGGTAATATTATAAGATATGGTGAAAGCATAGCCACCAGCGCCACCGGCCTTAGTGGCCGACCAAAAAGAGGCGGTGGTGGTGTTATATTGAATTTCGTTGTATGAACCGGCGGGCAGAGCCGAAAAGCCATAAGTATTTTTCCCATCTTCCCAGTTTGTATCTCTTAAATTGTCGGAACGAGTTTGGTCATCATTACCAGCTGTTTGCTGCAAATTATCGTATTCATCTTTGCTCGGCAGCCGCCAGCCGCTGGGGCAGAAATCATCGCCGGTGGCTATGGTCCAGGTATAAAGGAGACCATATTCGCTGTCGTTATTGGCCTTACCGTTAGAATGATAATAATCTGTGTCTTCTGTGCCAACTACGTGGCGATAATTCTCGGCCATCCATTCCAGGCCATCTATGATGACAGTTTTGTAAGTAATATTATCCCGGTTGTCTTTTACCGAGCCGTAGGTCTGGCAACTTTCTCCAAAGCCGCCATTTATGCACTCATTGCAATTCTCGCCGGTCATCAGCGAGTTGGTGCAGGTGCAGTCTGCGCCGGAGCGGCCATCTTTACAGGAAGAGCAGTCATCACCGGTGCGCCCTTCGGCACAGCTATTGCAATAATAGCCGGTCCAATGCGCGTTGCAAACATCGCAGGCATCGCCTTCCCAGCCGGTATCTTCTTCGCATATGCAGGTGCCGTCGCCATCTTTGCCTTCATCGCAAGTGCCATGGCCGCAGCTTTCCGGGCAGGGCTGACAATCGTCGCCATAAAAGCCGCTGGAACATTCGTCGCAATTTTCACCGGTAAAGCCGGTTGGGCAGCCGGTTGGCTCATCGCAGTTAGCACCTTGCCAGCTATCAGCGCATGTATCGCAATTTTGCCCGCTGAAATTGCCGGTACAGGCGCCAGTGCATTTGCCGTTGCCATCTACGCCCAGGCTGGGAGTGCCGTTTTTACAAGTTGGCGCTTTGTCGCAATTGGCTCCCCAGAAATTGCCGCTGCAAATGTCACAGTTAGCGCCGCTCCAGCCGGTACCTTGCGGACAATTGGTATTATTATTGTTGTTATTATTATTATTGTTGTTATTGTTGTTATTGCCTTTTTGTTCGGTTTTGCTGCTCGCTCCATTATTTTCTGCCGGCGATTTTTCCTTTTCGCCGCAAGCTGTAAGAGCCAGAGTTAAAGCGCAAAATAGCGCCAATTTGCCGGATGTTTTCTTCATAACCTTTTTTCTCCTTATAAAAAGTAAAATTCATTGGCGAAATTGCCAATATTTAAGCCACCTGGTTGTAGGGGCGCGGCAGTTCTATTTTTTTTTTTTTGATGTCAAGTGTTTTTATAACGCAGTGAAAATAAAGGAAAAAATAATGTAAGTGATCGGCGTCACAATGGTAATATTAGAGTCTAAAAGGTGTAGCAGGTGCAGCGCTTGTTTTACGGCGCGCTGGCGCGGACACAATATTGAGTCCGGCCAAAGAGCGGAGCGCCAATATAACCGCGTAATTTAAGGCGCTTGCCACCGTCGATGAGCATAACTTTTACTTTGTAATATTTGCCGCTGCCGGTGTCTAAAAGTTGCCCATTACCCCAGGTGTCTTTATCTATGGGGGCGAGGTTTTCCACTATTTTGAGGCCGACAATGGGCACATTTTTGAGCGCTCCCTCACATTTTTCGCAGAGCGGATTGGAATTTTCATTAGATAAAATCTTGACGATTTGCCCGGATATTTTGCCATCCTGCATGGTGACCTTGATAATGCCCGGGGCTTCATCCTTGGTAACTGTTTGCCAATAGCCAACCGGGGAGGTGAGATCTTCTTCCTCTGCGCCGGCTAGAGCAGGAAAAGCTAAAAATAACGCACAGATAACAAAGAATGATACTTTCTCGTCTATTCTCATAAAAAACCTCAATGGCTTAAAATATTCTCTAAAAGCCCCTGGCAACCAGCCTGTACTTCTCGCCAGGTGCGGGCAAAATCATCGCTATACCACGGGTCGGCCACTTCGCCGGGGGTGTCGGTATAATCCAGAAGCAGGTGCACTTTGTTTTCCGGGTCATCATCAAACACCCGGCGCATATTGCGGATATTGGCCATATCCATGCCGATTATCAGGTCAAAGGCCCGGTAATCATTTTTGGTTATTTGCCGCGCCCGTTTGCCTTCGCAGCTGATGCCGTGTTCTTCTAAAAGGCGGCGCACCGGCGGATAAACGGGATTACCCAATTCTTCGGTGCTGGTGGCGGCTGAGGCAATAACAAAATCGGCGGTAAGTCCCCGTTTTTGCACCAGATCTTTCATGACAAATTCAGCCATGGGGCTGCGGCAAATATTGCCGTGACAGACAAAAAGTATCTTAGTCATCTTAATACCGCAAGAGAATAATATGGTGTCCAAGGTCAGGTATCGGAATTACTGTCGGATACTTCTGTTAACCAATAACCCTTGAGCGCTTTTTTCCAACACTCGTATTTGACATTTTCTTTTTCCGGGGCCATGCCGCAAAGTTCTTGACATTGTTTGGTTCCTTGGCAGGTGCCCAGGCTTTCGGGAACATTACAATCAGTCTCTACATTACATTTATTGGACTCGCCACAAGCCGGAAGAAGGGCAGAGGCAAAAATGAAAGCCATAGTTGATTTCTTTAAATATTTCATAGCAGGACTCCTAATTTTATGGCGGCTACCTTCCGCCGTGTGTGCCTAGTATAGTAAAGTCGCTTTTTTGTCAACTGCGGGAGGAGATAAAGGATTTATAATGACCGATGGCATATAGGGGCAGGTTTGCTCACACATTTTTGCACCGAAAAACGTGCAAACCTGCACATTTTTGCACCAAAAAAGGTGCACGCTTTTTGAAACAGAGGTTAGAGATGATTAGGGCGGTAAAAGGGCATTAGGCTAATTCTTGCCACTTATATTCTGGGATGGCGTGCACATGATTGATGGCCCCTTTGACGCCTGTGCCGTAGTGCGGGGCGGTGGCTATGGCCCGATGGACAAACTCAAGCGCTCTTTGACAAACATGGAGCAGGGGCATATTTTGCGCGATGCCGGCGGCGCAGGCCGAGGCAGTGCTACAACCGGCCCCATGGACACAATGGGTATCTATGCGCTTATGGGTGATGGTGTGCACACCCGTCTTGGTATAGAGAATATCTGTCACTTGGTCGGCGCTTAAGTGGCCGCCTTTTAAGAGAATATTCTTGGCACCAAGTTTAAAGAGCTCCTCGGCGGCATGGCTCATATCATCGCTGTCTTTAATGACTTTGCCGGTCAAAACCTCGGCCTCTTTGATGTTGGGAGTGAGCAGAGTGGCTTTTGGTAAAAGCAGAGTGCGCACAGCGTCAATGGCATCGTCATCAAGCACTTTTACACCCGGTTTACACACCATAACTGGATCCAAAACCAGAGGAATATTGGGAGCATTTTCGCTAAGAACGGCGGCCACAGCTTCCACAATGGCTTTATTTTTGAGCATACCGGTTTTGATGCAATCGGCCCCAAGATCTTCCAGCACCGTTTTGGCCTGCAGGGCCACAAAATCGGCCGGAATCTCATGTAGTCCCTTGGAACCATGGGAATTTTGGGCGGTGATGGCAGTGATGGCCGTCATGGCAAAGCCGCCGAGAGCGGTTACTGTTTTGATATCGGCCTGGAGGCCGGCGCCGCCGCCGGAATCGGAACCGGCTATAATAAGAACTCTTCCACGCATACTATTATCTCCTTAAAATTAGTTAGTTACAGCTGCTAATAATCGGCAGCAAATTCACTGGCTGATCTAGCACGCTATATAATAAAATACCAGATAAATCATACTTACTTGGTAGGAAATAGCGCTTTTATTCTAATTTCCCCCGCCGATGAGCCCCGGTAGCCAAAGCGAAAGGCTCGGCCAATAAGTGATAACCAAAAGCGAGATAATTAAAAGCCCTAAAAACGGCAAGGTAGTGAGGGCCAATTTGATCATCGGTTCTTTAAAGCGATAACTGGCGATAAAGAGATTCATGCCAACCGGCGGAGTGCAATAGCCGATTTGCAAGTTGGCCAAAAAGATGATGCCGAGGTGCACCGGGTCAATGCCATATTCGGCGGCCAGTGGCAGAATGAGCGGCACCACCAGCATAATAGCCGAATAAACATCCAGCATACAGCCAACCAAAAGCAAAAAGCAGTTAAGCAAAATGAGGAAGGTGATTTTATTGTGAATAAATTGTGAAGTAACCTCAAATAAGCGGCTCGGCACATCCTGGTCGATGAGCACATTGGAAAAAGCATAACTCGCGCCCATAATAATGAGGATAGCGCCTACCATAGTCATGGCTTTAACCGTTACTTGTCCCAGCTTTTTGAAGGAAATATCGCGGTAAACAAAAACTTCTATTATGAGGCAGTAGCAGGCGGTGATAGCTGCTGCTTCGGAGACGGCAAGGAGGCCGGAGAAAATACCGCCCAGCACCACAAAAGGCAGCGGAAATTCAAAGATAATCCCCAAAAAGGCATCTTTTAGCTCTTTCCAGGAAAAGGGCACTTTTTCCTGCTTGATTTTAGTGCCTTGGTAAATGCTGTAAGTGCCCAGTACAATGAGCATTAAGAAACCAGGCAAAATCCCGGCGGCAAAAATATCGCTCACGCCCACATCGGCGGCGATGGCATAGAGAATAAGGGGCAGGGCCGGCGGGAAGAGAAGACCCAGGCTACCAGAGGTGGTGACAAGACCTAAAGAGAATGATTCCGGATAGTTATCTTTTCTAAGAGCCGGGTATAAAAGGCCGCCCATGGCCACAATGGTGACGCCGGAAGCGCCGGTTAAAGCGGTAAAAATAGAGCAGACTACAATAGTGACAATGGCCATGCCGCCAGGGAGCCAGCCGAGAGATGCTCTGATGAGGCGCACCAAACGCTGCGGAGTTTTGGACTCACTCAAAAGGTAGCCGGCAAAAGTAAAGAGCGGTATGGAAATAAGTACATTATTTTGCGATAAGCGGGCTATCTCCCCGGCAGCCAGCGAAATTTCCATGCCGCCGCTGTGGTAGCCAAAAATAGCGCCGCCGGAAAGAGCAATGAAGAGCGGAATACCGATTAAAATAGCCACTAAAGCTAAAATGATACTCATACGGCGGCTCCTTCCTCTTTAGCAGCCGGTATAAGCTCCGGACGTAAGAAGCAGCGCAAATGGCGGGCGCAGTAGATCAAAAAGCGCAAAGTAATAACGACAAAGCAGTAAGGCATAATAATAATGGCCTCGGCTGTGGTGATGCCAGCAAAAGCCATTTGCTGCATTTCTACCTCATTTTGGTAATTTTGCCATGAGGAGATGATGAGCAGGACGGCAATGGCCGCCGAGAGTAAATCAATAATGGCGCGGAAGAGGTAAAGCCCCCGGCCTTTGAGCAAGAGACGGGGAATATCAACGGTGATGTGTTGATACTCCCGGGCGGCAATGGCCGCGCCAATCATGGCTATCCAGAGGACACTGTAGCGCATAAAGCCATCGGCCCAGGCCAGGCCGTTGATGTGTAGCCAGCGGAAGAGAATCTGGCTAAAAGAAATAATGACTACGCTGGTCATGAAAACGGCAATGAGCACATCTTCCACTCGCCCGTAAATCCAGCGTAATTTAGCTAGAATTTTTAAGAATTTCATAGTGGAAAGTCCTAAAGAAGATTATTTGGCAGCTCCGGCTTTTTCGGCCCGCACTTTGGCGATGATAGAACGAATTTCACTTAAAAGCTCATCATTAAAGCGGCTTTTTTCGTTGATTTTTTGAATGGCGATATCGGCTTGCCGACGGAATTCCTTGGCATTGGCGTCGCTGAGCTTTTCCAAACTAATGCCTTGTTTTATTAGCGTTTTTAAAGCATCGGTGGCATCGTTGCGGTTGGCCTGATCGACTTTGCGCATGTGCTTATTTAATACTTCCATAATAATGGCTTGATCTTCCGGCGAGACGCGGTCCAGCGATTTTTGCGAAAGGGCCACGGTGCCGTAAATATAAAGCAGCGGGAAGTCTAAAATATGTGATACTTTGGTCCACCATTGCAAAACGAGAGCGCCTACAGAGCTGGTGAAGACGGTATCCAAAAGGCCTGTTTGCAAAGCAGTTAAAACATCGGTCAGCGGCAGGGCAACAGGCGGCACACCTAGAGATTCCATGGTGATTTGGCTAACCGGGTCGCCTTGAGGAATCCAGATTTTGCGCCCTTTGAGCTGGCTGAGCTCGGTCACTTTGGCATTGCTCATCATGTAAGCAAAGCCGGAATCCACCAGAATGGAGCACTGGTAGCCATACTCTTTACAGCCGTTTAAGAGCTTGGGCTCAATAGCGGCTCGCACGGCATCTACTTCGTCATAGTTAGAGAGGAGCATGGGCAGGCTCATAATCTGAAAATCGTTGTAAATAGCGCTCATGTCACCGGCGGTAAAAGAGGCGCCGTGGAGCTGGCCGGCTTTGATTTTACGCTGCACAACAATATTATTCCCCATGACCCCGCCGGGATAAACTTTAAAAGTGGCCCGGCCCTGAGTCTTTTCAAAAACCTCTTTGCCGGCGGCTTTTATTGTTTCGTTCAGTAAACTGCCGTCTGGCGTAAGTACAGAAATTTTAAAGACAACGGGCGCTGCCGCAGCTTCGCTTGGTGCTGCAAGAATAGTAGCTAGTGCAAGTAATGAGACAGTTAATAAACGCTTATACATTGTTTACTCCTATTCAAAATATTCCGCTGATTCATCCAAAAGTTTTTTGGCATCAGCTTTGGCCATAGTGTTCATAAGAGTGAGCGAGGGCTCGATATCTGCCGGCGTATCAAGGACATATTTTAGTAATTTATCATGCATTTCCTGATCAAATTTGGGCCGGGCATAGCGTTTGGCATAGCTGACATAAACGCCCAAATCGTGACCTTTGGATATGGCAATGGCTTTTTCAAAATGCATTTTGGCTTTCTCCGGCTGGCCGCCCAAGGACTCAGGTACGAGAGAATAGAGCAGAGCCATTACTTGGTGAGGCATACCACCGCCGTAAGTTTCGTCAAGCTCTAAAAAGCGGTGAGCCAAAAGATCCAGCTTGGGCAAATCGGCGTAATTGTCGCTGTCTTCCATGTGGGTTTCAATATAAAAAGCCCAGGCCATGATTAGCGTTCCCAAGTATGATTGTTGTTCTTTGGTAATAGTGGCGGCGATAGGCTCAAAGCCGGCAAAGGATTTCTTGCCATTTTCTTTAAAAGAGGGATTAACCAGCGCCATAGCGGCAAAAGCATATTTTTTAGCCTTTTGGCCCATGGCTTTGGCCCGCGGAGTGTTCATATCCTCAAAAAAGCCGGATCCAAAAGCGGAGTAGAGCTGGGCACCGGCGGCCAAAAGTTGCGGATTATCGGAATTGCTGTCAATAAGGCCATCCAAAATCAATAGATAAGAGGGCATGGCTTCACGTACCAGATCGGGATCGTCCTGCTTCATAACCGAATCGACAAAGCCGGAGAGCATATTGCCGGCTTTCTTTTTGACCATGCGACTACAGCCGCTAAGGCCGATGGAAAGTGCTAAGAGTAACCCGATCGTGCAATACTTTTTTAAACTGTTTGGCATTCGTTCCTCCTCAAACACCGCATCTATGCTACTAAATAAAGCCGTTTCATGGCAAGAGTGGGATTACATAGCCGGTATCCATCCACAAAATTTCCCGCTCACGCGTCACTATTTGGCAACTTAACTGGTATAATGTGCGGTGAAAAGATGTGGGATCCAGTTTGTTGGCTTTTAAAGAGCAAGCTAAAAATGCTGTCTCTTCATCCGGCTCTTCCATAAGGGTAAAACCATAGGCGCCTATTACTTCTTTTAGGTACTCTGTACCGGCTGAAGTAGTTACACCAAAACCAGTATTATCAATAATATCAAATACTTTTAATTTCATAGGCGCCGGAGGTATCCGCAAAGTGCCGTGGGCTAAAAGCTTTAAACCTTCGTCGGTTATCATGCCGCTGGGCATGGAAGGGAAAATGGCATGCGAGACAACAGTGATGATGTTGCTCCGGCTGATGGCATTTACCTGGCAGGGTAATTCTTTGGGCCAGGTGAGGCGTACGGCAGTGCGCTTTTCTTTAAGAGTGACGTAATTATCAATATCAATCTGCCCGAGGCAGCTTTCTATTTTGGCTATTTGGGCAGCCGGCATGGCATTGACACTGGCTGCCAACTCCTCGCTTGTGCCGTCAAACCCGGCGATATTACTGGTAAAAACACCAAGAGTGAGTTCTTGCGCAGTGGCACTTAGGGCAGCTTCGCCTTGGCCCATGAGCCATATAAGTTCGCCGGAGCCATAATTTAAAAGTGAGCTTTGGGCGCGGCTGTACCACAGCGGAGCGCGCCCGCCGGAGCTGCAGGCAGTGAAAAATAGGCCGAGTAGGCTACTGTAAAATATGAACTGTTTTAGCGCTGACACCTTATTTATGCTCCCAGAATTTGCTCCCTTCCGGCAGTCGTGATAACCTAGGTTACAGTAGTTTCTTTGCCTCTTGTTGGCAACAGGCTAATTTTTACAGAGTGTTAATATGAAGAGAGAACAGCATTTTTTGAAAAGAGCACAGGATTTTCAGCTGACGCTAACTCGTTCTATGCTGGAAACGCTGGAACTAAATCGCACACTTTATGTTATTTTATCGGGGGTTACCGCTGGCGACGGGCTTGATTTTAATCGGGCTTTTCTGCTGCTTGATGACGGTGGGGCGCGTCTTTTGCGCGGTGAAATGGCCATTGGACCCAGCTCGGCCGAGGAGGCTCACCGCATTTGGACCGAGATGGAATTACAGCGCTTTAACCTGCATGTATTGATGGAGCGCTATGATTTGGCCGACCACAATAACCATGAGCTCACCAGAAAATTGCGCAATTTTACTATGCCGTTGCCGCTAAAGAGCGATCAGAGCGATCCGCTGGATGCCAAAATTGTGCAGGTGATGATGCAGGGGCGTTCGGAACTATTAAATGATACGCCTATGAAGCTCTCCGGCACCGATATTGAGCTTTTGAATTTTGCCATGGTGCCGCTTTTGATAGGGGAGCACGCCATTGGCCTCATTATTGTGGATAATGCCTATAATAAACGGCTTATTCAGCCGCAGGAGCTTGATGATTTAAAATCTCTGGCTAATTTGGCGGCCATTGCCGTTGAGCGTGCGCGTATGCATGAGCGTTTGGAGCGCATGGCTACTATCGACGGCCTTACCGGCCTTATGAATCGCCGCTATTTTGATGAAGCTTATCAAAAGTGTTTTTTAAAGGCCCGTTATCACCATGAGCCGCTAAGCCTGGCTATTATTGATTTGGACCATTTTAAGGCGGTAAATGACCATTATGGCCATTTGGCGGGTGATGATTTTTTGCGCGAGACGGCAAATATTATACTTTCTAGGGTGCGTCATGACGATATCGCTGCCCGTTTCGGCGGTGATGAACTTGTTTTGGTGCTGCCACTTGCCAAGCTCAAAGATGCCGAAAAACTGGCCAAAGATTTGCAGGAAAAAATCAGAAACAGCGCTTTATCGAGAAATCTTAATATGCCGCTCACCGTCAGTATAGGAATTGCTGCTTTGAGCGAAAAATGTCGCAATCATCTGGACCTTATCGAGCAGGCCGATCAAGCGCTCTACCAGGCCAAAATTCAGGGGCGCGACCGCGTTGTCGCGTATGAGGAAAAGGCCAAATAATGGATAAAAATCTAGCGGAAATTCTTAATTTTTCTTTTGAGCTTGATAAGCTTAAACAAATAAAAAGACAAAATATAACCAGTGGGGAACTGAGGCCGGAAACTACAGCTGAGCATTCTTGGCATTTGGCAATGCTAGTGCCGCTTTTGGCTCCTTATGCCAAAGAGCCGGTTGATGAATATGCGGCTATGATTATGGCCAGTATTCATGATGTGGTGGAAATTGAAGCTGGTGATACCTATGCCTATGACGCGGCCGGCCATCTTGGCAAGTTTGAGCGTGAAGAGCAGGCGGCTGCCAAAACTTTTGGCCTTTTACCAAAAGATTTAAACGAAAAATTTTCCCAAAGCTGGCACGAATTTGAGGCGGGGCAGACGCCGGAAGCCCGTTTTGTGCGGGCTCTTGACCGCCTGCAGCCGCTAATGTTGCACCGCCTGACGGATTTTGCTGTTTGGCGGCAAAAAAAAGTGCGCCTTAGCCAGGTGTTGGCACGGGTGAGCGAGGTAAAAGAAAATATGCCGGCGCTCTGGCCATTTATTGAGGAAACACTTGATATTGCATGTAAAAAAGGAGCAATGATTGCCGATGTAACATGAAAAATCGGCAGAATCATTGACAGAATTTGAATCGCTGTTAGAGTCTTTTCAGCTTACTTTTTTAGGAGAGAGGCGGAATATGAGTGATTTAGGTGACATTGAACTGGATGATATGTTTGACGGATTGGAAAAGTCGGACCAACCGGCCAAGGAAGAGCCCAAAGCGGCCGCAGATGCTAAAGATGCTGCTTTGGAGCTGGAATCCGTTGAACCTATTGAGGAGCTGGAAGTGGAAGAGATAAAGCCGGCCGGTGCTGTACCTCCACCGCCATTGCAGCGGACTGCCACCGGGGCTATGCCTCCGCCTTTACAGAGAACAGCAACAGGAACTCTGCCGCCACTGCAGCGTACGGCCACCGGAGCCATGCCTCCGCCTATTATGAAAAAACGCGATTATACCCCTGGAGGAGTGTGGAACGGGCGCACCAATTTTGATGATCTTTTTGCCCTGGATTCTTCTCCATTGCCATCGGCGCGCGGCGGGTTGGAAGAGAAAGTAGAATTCTTCCGCGAAAAACTAAGGCGTAGTGAAGCGGTGGTGACCAGGTTTAAAGATGCCTGGGGTGTGCGTGAGGGGGAGCTTTCGGCTCTCGAAGATGTTTATAACAAAGAAAAAACTGCCCACAAAGAAGCTGACGATAAAGTGGCAAATTTAGAGCAAAAACTCCATGCTCATGAGCAGTTTATGGAGCAGAAAAAGCAGGAATTTACCGCTTATGGCAAAAAAGTGGAGCAGGCCTTTGCCAAAAAAGCCGAGCAGGAAGCCGCTTTAGAAAAGAAAATAAGCGACCTTAATACGCAAAAGGCTGAACTTTCCACCTCACTCGATGAGCTTAATAAATCAAAAGAGGCCCTTTCTGCCGAGCTTAATGAAGCTAAAGAGAGTGCTCGCCAGGAAAGCGAGAATTATGAGGCCAAAATAGCCGATATCAATGCCGCGCATGATGCCGAAATGGTTAAACTTTCGGCTACTCATGCCGAAGAAATGCAGGATTTAAAGGTCTCTTATGCCGCCGAGGTCTCCTCTTTGCAAACCGAACTTTCCACAGTGAAAAATCAAAGCGAAGAGGATTTGGCAGCTCGTGATGCCGCTATCGAAAAACTCAAAGAAGCTGTTTCTATGCAAAAAGAGGCTATTGATGAACGCGATGGTCTTATTGGCGAGCGCGAAGCCAGCATAGGCGAATTAAATGATGAGCTTAAGCGGGTAAAAGAAGCCCATGAGGCCGAGATTTCCGAGCTTAGCGCTGCTCATGCCGATGAGCTTAATGAATGTAAAGCCGAGGGCGTGGCGCAGGTTGGTGCTTTGCAACAGGATTTGGAGGCGGCCAAAAACCATGCGGCGGAAGAGATAGCCGTACGCGATGAAGCTATCGAAAAGCTGAAGGAAGCGGTGGCTGTTCAAAAAGAGCAACTTGGTTCGCTGGGGGCGGCCAAGGAAGAGGCCGATAGCGCTATAGCCGTACGCGATGAAGCTATAGAAAAGCTCAAAGAGGCGGTGGCTATTCAGAAGGAGCAACTTGGCGAGATTTCCGCGGCTAAAGAAGAAGCTGATAGCGCTATAGCGGTGCGCGATGAAGCTATAGAAAAGCTCAAAGAGGCGGTGGCTATCCAAAAAGAGGCCATTAATGAGCGCGATGCAAATATTGGTAATTTAAATGAAAAAATCGGCGCTATGGCCGGCGAATTACAGGCGGAAAAAGAAGCCCATGAGGCTAAAAACGCAGAAACGGCCGCCGCCCATGAAGCCGAGATCAATAATCTTAAAGCCGAGCATGAGAGCGAACTCACAGAGCTTAGTGCTGTGCATGCCGGTGAGATAAATGAGTTAAAAGCGGAAAATGAGGCCCAGGTTGGGGCTTTGCAACAGGATTTGGATGCCGCCAAAAGTCAGGCGGCCGCTGAAATAGCGGTGCGCGATGAAGCTATAGAAAAGCTGAAAGAGGCTGTGGCTGCCCAAAATGAGCAGCTTGGCGCTTTGGGTGCGGCTAAAGAAGAGGCTGATAGTGCCATAGAAGTGCGCAATGAGGCCATCGAAAAGCTGAAAGAGGCAGTGGCTCTGCAAAAAGAGCAGCTTAGCGAAATTTCCGCAGCCAAAGAAGAGGCGGATAGCGCTATAGCGGTGCGCGATGAGGCTATAGAAAAGCTCAAAGAGGCGGTGGCTATCCAAAAAGAGGCCATTAGCGAGCGCGATGTAAATATTGGTGATTTAAACGAAAAACTAGGTGCTATGGCCGGTGAATTGCAAGCTGCTAAAGATGCCCATGAAGCTAAGAGTGCGGAGGTGGCTGCAGCCCATGAAGCTGAGATTAATAATCTTAAAGCCGAGCATGAGAGTGAGCTCACGGAGCTTAGTGCTGCTCATGCAACCGAGCTTAATGAGCTAAAAGCAGAGAGCGAAGCCCAGGTTACTGCCCTGCAGCAAGATTTAGAAGGTGCTAAGAGCCGGGCGACCGAAGAAATAGCGGTGCGCGATGAAGCTATCGAAAAGCTGAAAGAGGCAGTATCTACTCAAAAAGAGCAAATAGATGAGCTGAATGCCGCTAAAGAAGAGGCGGATAGCGCTATAAGTGTGCGCGATGAAGCTATCGAAAAGCTGAAAGAGGCAATATCCAACCAAAAGGAGGCCCATGAGGCGGAGATTTCCGAGCTGAATGAGGCTCATGCCGGCGAGCTTAATGAATGTAAAGCCCAAAATGAAGCTGAAGTTTCGGCTCTACGCCAAGAAATGGAAGCTCTTAAAAGCCAGGCCGCCGATGATGTGGCTGTGCGCGATGAGGCTATTAATAAGCTGAGAGAAGCCGTTGATATGCAAAAAGAGGCTCTGCTTGAGCGTGAAAGCAGCATCAATGAGCTGAATGAGAAAATGCTGGCAGCCCAATCCGCTTATGAAAAAGAAATGAATGAGCGGGTGCAGCAACATGAAGAAAAACTAAACGAAATGAGTGCCGATTTTGAGGCCAAAATGGCGGAGCTCGGCCAAGAACACGAAGCCAAGGTTGGTAGGCTGAAAGATGCTCATGCTGCCGAAGTAGAGCGCTGGCAAAATGATATGGCGGCCATGAAAGAGCAGAAAGAGGCCGATATTTCTATTCGTGATGAGGCTATAGAAAAATTGCGTGAGGCTGTGGCTATGCAAAAAGAGGCCATTAGTGAACGCGATAGCAATATTGAGGAGCTTTCTGCAGCCAAAGAGGCAGCGGACAGCACTATAGCCGAACGCGATGAAGCGATAAGCAAATTGCAAGAAGCTATTAGTGAGCGCGATAGCAATATTGAGGAACTCTCTGCCGCCAAAGAAGATGCCGATAGTGCCATAGCTGTGCGCGATGAAGCCATTGGCAAGCTGAAAGAGGCAATAACTGCGCAGGAAGAGCAGTTTAATGAACTCTCTGCCAGTAAAGAAGAGCTGGAAAGTGCTCTTGAAGTGCGCGATGAAGCCATCGGCAAGCTGAAAGAGGCTCTAACTTCGCAGCAAGAGCAAATGGATGAGCTAAATGCGGCTAAAGAAGAGGCCGATAGCGCCATAGCTGTGCGCGATGAAGCCATCGGCAAGCTGAAAGAGGCTCTAACTTCGCAGCAAGAGCAAATGGA
>JAEEML010000123.1 GCA_016283195.1 Deltaproteobacteria bacterium
AAGAAGGTCCCACGGGCGGGTCGATAAGCGTCGGCTTTTATAGCGACCACCTCACCACTAAAGAAGAGTTCGTGGCTATTCGGGAGAAAATCATCGACACGCTGGAAGCCAAAGGGGGCAAATTTAGCCACGCTATGAGCGGAGCGGAAATGAGCGCCGCCCAGCTCAAAGAAAAGGCCATCGGTTCCTATATTGTGGAAAATAATGGGAAAAAATATATGGTTATGGTTAATTCCGATTCAGAATTCGGCGAATTTGGTGGCAGCTACGGCCTGCGCCTTATGCTAAAAAAGTAAATTCCAGAAATATATCAGCTAGGTAGAAAGACTCTTCCGCCCAAGCGACGAAATGCCAAGTGGAATCTGTGATATCACCGACCGCCGCATCTCCAGTAAGGGCTGTAGCTACTACGGCTTCCGCTGCGTCTTTGATAAATAAGAGCCGCCCTCGGCAAAACAAAAGGCAATAATTTCCACTTTAAATTAACTAGCTTTATTGGCTCATAAGAATGTGAAAGAGCATTGGGCGAATCTATTCCTTTTAAAAAAAGGGCCCTTACATAGAATCAATATTTCAGCAAATAATAATAAAATGCGGCAAATTCCCTAAAAGCCGTGTATATATTTCTCAGCTCAAAATAATAATCAGCAGGGGCGCTGTTAATTTTTATGAGGCCGGCTTTTTTCATGGCCAGGTGTATTCTCATCAGATGGGAATATTGTGAAATATTGATGACGCTTTCCAGCTTATTCTGGCGGAGAAAATTTTTTACAAATAAGACAGAATGTTCGGTATTTATGCCGTTATTATCTACTACTATTTTGGCGCCGGGAATTTCTCCTTTTTTAATGAGGTAATCTTTCATTATGGCCGCCTCATCATGGCCATTAGGGTCAATGCCGCCAGTAACAATGATAAAATTAGCCAATCCGGCATTATATACGGCAATGGTTTTATCTAATCTGGCTGCTAATCTTCTGGAAGGGGTTTTGTCCTTGTTGACTTTATTGCCATATACGACAATTACATCAGCTTTTTGCGCTTTAGCGGATAAGCCCCAAAAACTATTAATTACGGTATGCAGCAAGAAAAATGAAACAAAACAAACGAATAGATATTTTGTAATTTTGAAAACTAGCTTCATTATAGCGCTTTCTTTCGTATATTTTTACTCTTTAAAGGCCTTATAAATACTCACTGCCATCTCCCAGAATTTTAAAAACAGAGTGGCTTAATCTCGCTATTTTAAAAATTAGTCAGCTTTTTACTTGCTCAAAAGGCATACCGTCTCCACATGGCTGGTCATGGGGAACATATCCACCGGCTGCACTTTTTTAATTTGATACAGTCCATTTAGGTGTAAAAAAGCCAAATCGCGGGCAAGCGTTAGCGGATTACAGCTAACATATATTATTTTAGCCGGCGCCATTTGGCAAATGGTGGCTAAAAGTCCCTGGTCGCAACCTTTGCGCGGCGGATCAACCACCACTACATCAGCCGCCGCTCCCGGTTTATCGAGGATTTTAGGCACAACTTCTTCCGCTTTACCGACATAAAAATCGGCATTAAGAATATTATTAAGACGGGCATTTTGCCGGGCGTTCTCGGTGGCTTCACCGATTATTTCCACTCCGAGAACCGCTTTGGCGTATCTAGCCAAAAAGAGGGCAATGGTGCCCGTGCCGCAGTAAAGATCCCAAACCGTTTCCCGGCCGGAAAGTTCAGCAAAATCAACCACTACCTGGTATAAAACCTCTGTTTGTTCCCCATTAATCTGGAAAAATGAGCGCGGGCCCAAGCGGAAATTTAAAGCCCCTATTTTTTCCTCAATATAAAGCGGGCCGTAAAGCGGTATAAGTTCCTGGCCAAGAACCGCGTTGCCCTTAGCGGTATTGACACAGAGTGAAATACTCCTAACGCCGAGGGCTTTTAAGGCGGCTACCAGGCGCTCGCTCTGCGGCAAGCGGCGGCCATTAACAATGAGAGACACCAGCACCTCGCCGCTACCACGCGCTTCACGGATTAGCAGATGGCGCACTAATCCGCGGCCTGTCTGCTCGCTATAAAGCGAAATTTGCCCCTTTTCTAAAAAGGCCAGAATAGTTTTAACTATTTTGGCGGCTTTTGGGG
This sequence comes from Deltaproteobacteria bacterium, assembly GCA_016283195.1. Classification (GTDB taxonomy): domain Bacteria; phylum JAEEML01; class JAEEML01; order JAEEML01; family JAEEML01; genus JAEEML01. The sequence goes on from JAEEML010000123.1 coordinate 2,131, forward strand.
TAGATAAAAGGCAATTATCCTGGGCTATGAGGCGGTGTGAGCGCTCACCATAAAAACCGGCTACATAGTGCCCGCCGGCCGTGTATCCCAAGGGCAAGAGAGTTTTATTCCGGTAATGCCAGGGATTTTTCATGCCCAGAACCGACGCTACCGGCAGAGATAAATCATACTTCTCAAGAGCGGCCATAACCTGGTCCCGTTTCCATTTAAGCTGGGCTTCATAGCGCATCATCATTAATTGACAGGCGCCGCATTTTTCGGCCAGCGGACAAGGGGGATCACAGCGATCCGGCGAGGGAACAAGAAGGCGCCTGATGCGCCCGATATCCTGCTTTGGCCCCCGCTTTAGAAGCTGCACTTCCACCTGGTCTTTGGGAATGGCTCCTTTGACTATAAGTGGCCGTCCGTCTGCCAGGTATGCCAGGCCTTCACCGGCGGTTGTTAGATTAGTAATGGTGACTATTGGCCAGGGATTATGGGAGGTCATTTATTTGTGCCGCGTTTTGCCAGGCCGGGGCAGCCGGTTTACCAACCAAAAAGCCCTGTAAGAGCGGGCACCCCATCTTGGTAACAATAGCGCGTTGGTGTTCGGTTTCAATGCCCTCGGCCACCACCAGCATCTTTTCGCCGGCAGCATAGTCTAAAATATGGCGAATCAGGCGTGATCGCGGGCTATCTTCTTCGAGATGTTGCAAGAGCTCAAGATCAAGTTTCACCACATCCGGGCGCAGCTCAATAAGAGTGTTGAGGCTGGAATAGCCGGAGCCGAGATCGTCAAGAGCTATCGCAAAACCGGCCTCTCTAAGGGGCGCCAAAAGGCGATTCAGTTTGGTAAAATCATGGATAGCCTCGGTCTCGGTCACTTCAAAAACTATCTGCTTGGCGTATTTGCCAAAAGTGGCGGCAAGATGGTCAAAAAGGTCGGGG
>JAEEML010000124.1 GCA_016283195.1 Deltaproteobacteria bacterium
ACCTCCGAAGTGAGTGTGGAGCCGGCACCAATATAAGCGCCTTCATGAATAATCAGCGGAGCCACAATGGTACTGTTAGAGCCGATAAAACAACCCGCGCCTATGGAGGTGCGATGTTTTTTCTCACCATCATAATTACAAGTAATAGTGCCGGCACCGATATTGGTTTTGGCCCCGATATCGCTATCACCCAAATAAGAGAGGTGGTTGGCTTTAACTCCGGCGGCTAAATGGCTGTTTTTTATTTCCACAAAATTGCCCACATGAACATTTTCGCCGCACTCAGCACCGGGCCTTAGGCGTGAATAAGGCCCTATTTGGCAGCTTTCACCCACTTTGGCGTCCTCAAGATAAGAAAAAGCCCGAATGTATGTACCGGCGGCCACCACCATATTTTTGAGGCTGGAATAGCCCTCAATGGTTACATTTTCGCCTATTTCCGTATTGCCGGCGAGGATAACCCCGGGGCCGATAACCGTCCCCTGCCCTATTTTTACGCCTTCATCTATTACCGGCCATGGAGCAGCAGTAAATTGCACTCCGGCAGCCAGGTGGTGCAGCAAAATTTTCTTTTGCTCGGCCTCTCTTTTTAATAAATTATCTTGTAATTCAATGAGTTTTTCAGATTCCATCTTTGCTCCTCACTTAATAAAGTAGGCACCAAGCGCCACTAAAGCCCCGGCATAAATCCCGGCGGCCACATCATCCATAGTAACGCCAAAGCCATTTTTAACTTTCTTATCGAAAAATGAAGCCGGCCAGGGTTTGGTAATATCAAAAAGGCGAAAGGCGGCAAAAAGCAAAAGAGCCATGAGCGGGCTAAATTGCGGAACCAAAAGAGCTGCCACCAAATAACCGGCTACTTCGTCGATAACAATGCGCCCGTCATCGGTTTCGTTAAATATTTTTCCGGCTTTGTGGGCAATAAGCACCGAAAGTCCGATAAACAAAAGAGTTACCACATATAAAAGCCAGTTTGGCGCCAGCAAAGAACACAATGAGTAGATGAGCACTCCGCCCAAAGTGCCGAAAGTTCCTGGGGCTTTGGGCAAAAATCCCAGGCCAAAAAAGGTAGCTAAAATCAAAATCAGCTTTTCGCCAGCACTATACTTTTTCATATATTTCTAACCCGTAGTAACCAGCCGCCGCCCTCTTTTAAGAGTTCCATGAGCTGCTTATCACCGATAGTATGTAAAATAGCGCCAAGACGGGCAATAAAATATTCTTCCGGCACCGCCACAGGCAGATTATCACCATAAGCCATAGCGGCAATCACCGTAAGCAGATTTTCCACTTCCGGGCGCAAAAAACTATACACGCTGTCACAGCTCGTGAGATCATTTAAAAGCTCTTCCGCCAAATCATAGGCCTGCTGCCAGAGCAACTGAGAGATGTAAAGATAAATAAGGGCCAACGTATCAAGCATAAACGGCCGGCGGCCTGAGCTCTGTATGCTGGCAAGTTCGCTCATTTTTTCGCGGAATTCCCGGCGATTTCGCTGCCATAGATAGCGGTGAACGGTGCTCATAAGTTCCAAATAAAGGCTTGGTATGGCACTGCGATCGGTAAAGAAATGCTCAACGGCCAAAAGAGCCATATACCAGCGGCGCTTTTCTATTTCCAATACCAGAAAATAGAGGCGGCGCTCCAAAATAAGCCCCGCAGAACGATCCATAGTGGCCACACAAAAATCCATTAGAGCGCTAAGGTCGCGGCGGTAGATGATTTGTATTAATTCATCCTGCCAGGCGGCATCAGAAGGCGGCAGAGAAAAAGCCCGTTGCAACTTGCTTTCCCCAAGGCGCGGTGGCCAGGGAGGAAACGGCAGCTCCAAAGAGGCCAATTCAACACATTGGTAAAGCTCGCCGGTGGCAGCAATTTTTATAGCCCCAAGTGCAGTTGCCGATGTTTTTTCAGCGGCATCCCAAAAAGTTGGCGGCCCCGGAAACGACACAGTGCCTAAAGAGAGATGAATAACCCAATCCAGCCCGGTGAGAATCAGGCCATCGCTACAAAGAGCTGCGCTTTTAAGAGGGCTAGGAAGCACTAATTCACGATAATTATAGGGCTCTTTCCCGGCTGTTAGGGCAAATTCATAAATAATCAGGCCACTATCAATTAAAATGGCAGTATCCTGCCCGGAGGCCAAAAGCTTGGGCGAGATCAGGGTCATGGGCAATTGATAGCGTTTTTGGCGGCGGCCGCTAAGATAATATAAGCAATATTTATCGGCTTCCTTTGTGAGAATAAAATGCGGTTGAAGCGCAATAAAAGAGGGAGATTTACTGCTTTTAATGTGCCCAAAACTATTTTGCAGCGCCTCTATATACCAGGTGCGCTGCGCTAAAAAGAGCTGCCGCCTGCTACTCCAAGTATAATTAATAATTTGCCCGTTATTATATAAGAACCAGAGTTCGCCGCTATGTTCATCGTAGGCAAAATCAACAGCTTGCTCAAAAACTCGCGGTTTTATCAGCAAATAGAGCGGGTCTGCCGGATTATATTTTACTGTGGGCAGAATAGTCCTTAGCAACATGAGTTCGGCGCCGGCCAAGGTATTGCCGGCCAGCTTTAAAACAGTTGTGGCATCGTTCAAGGGATAAAGGGCCAGTAAATCGGCCGGTAGATTAATCTCGGCCGTAAAACCCATAATGGTTAAATACCATGATGAACGCGCCATATCTTCCGTTCGCCACAAAAAGGCCTCGCCGGCGAGAGCATATAATTCTGCTGCTTCCGGCGCTAATTTGCTGGGTAACAAGCGACTAAAGGCGGCGCTTTTGGCAATTACAAGATTCTTTTTTTCGGCAGACGAAAAACCAATCAATTTAGGCGACGGCGCTAAATAACGCCCCAGTTCGTCGGCTTTAGAGGCAAATTCTATTAAATAGTCGCTTAAGAGCTGGGCGGCCTGCGGTGTAAGCCAGTACAGGCTCTCCTCCGGAGAGCTCAGGCGATTTAACAAAATATTAAGCGCCGCCGCCTGGTCGCCGGCTAAAAGCTGGTTAGCCATTTTTTCCAAAGTGCGGCTTACAGTTAAAGGCGGCGGAGCTTTTTCAATATTGCCGTCGTTTTGCAAAAAACTAATAAAATATGGATAGATAGGACTTTTAGAAGTTATGCGATAGCCGCTATAAGTGCAAATTGTCAGCCCTGGCCAGCGCAATAAATCCGGCAACAAAAGTTTAAACCGGCCTGTGGGGCCCGAAGCGCCGAAAAGCGGCAAAGCATGAAAAACATCATCCTCAAAAACTTGCTCAGAGTAGCCGGGAAGCGGCGGCAGTTCCGCGCCCAAAAGGCGGTAGTTCCGCTCGCCGGAGCGCGGCATATTAAGCCACAAAAGCGGCTCAAGCGGCGCCGGGAAAGCCGGGACAGCAGCCCCGCACTGGCCGCAATAGCGGCTCACCATAAATGAACCGCACTGCCCGCAGTGTGGCAGAAGGCACAAAAAAGGCCTTGCATTTTCGTTAGTTACCGGCACAGAGCACCACCACTTCCGGGGAAATATGAATCAAAACACTTTCCGCCGCATAACGCTTATTAATCTGGCGCAAAAGTCCGGCCTTGTCATGGGCCAGCCCTTCCAGCTGCCAGCGCTGTCTGGCGGCATCAGCCACCACCCGCTCGGCAATGCGCTTACTGGTTAAAAAATAATATGTATCTATCTGTTCCAGTTGGCGTTTGCGCTCTTCTTCCATAGCCAAAGTGGCCGCATTTATTTTCTCGGCCAGAGCCTCTTTAAAATATGCTTCGGCCAAATTCTCCACTTTTTGTAACACGCTCTCATCCCAAGCAGGAAAAACGGCACCTTCACTCAGGCTGGCGAGTAAATTCTGCTCTTCATCGGCCGTGAGCTGCGGCAAAAGCTGTGGTTCGCCGCTTTCCGGCAGCCAAAAAGGCAAAAGACAAAGCTCTTCATCTATATTCACTGCGCGGATAGATACATTCCACCAGACAAAAAAGAATTGCCCGCTCCCGGCACTCATGTTATGCCATTTTTCCGGCAAATTGCGCCGTTTTTTGGCCAAAAGCCGCGCTTTATACACTGCCTGGCAATGCTCCAGAATATGTTCCACAAGCCAAGAAAATTGGCTGGTGGAATGGGCTTCGTCCATAGAAGTTACAGTGATGGTGCTACCGGCTGCCCGCCCGGCCAAAGTAGCTGTCTCCGGAATGGCTATTTTTAGCTCATCGCCAGCTAAAACCACCTCGTTATATCCAAGAAGCTCCTTACTGTATTCTGCCAAAAGCGGCAGGGCACTTTTTTCACTCATGCTGCTCTCCGGCGGAAAAGTTAAGAATGGTGGCCGTCATCTGGCGGTCATGGTCAAATAAGAGCTGGGCCTCCTCAATCTCCTTGGCCAGTTCTTTAAAACGTTTCAAAAGCTCCTCATCTTCGACGCTTTCCAAAATAGCCTGCCCTATGCGCCCCTCTATAGTGGCCTCATTTTTCACATAGCTCAAAATAGAATCAATTTCGCCGACAACCTTGGTAAAGAGGCCTATCTTGGCCCAGAGCAACGCCAAAAGATAACTCTCAAAAGTGCCTTCACTCACAATATTAAATATTTCCACTATATTTTGCTGCCCCAAACGATGCACCCGACCGATGCGCTGTTCCACCCGCATGGGATTCCAAGGCAAATCATAGTTAATAATGCGGTGGCAAAATTGCAAGTTGAGACCCTGCCCGCCAACTTCGGTGCTAATCATAATGGGCACATCGGCTTTAAAAGCCGCCAGCTGCTCCCGGCGTACGCGCTCTGTTTGGGCGCCGCTAAAGGTGACAAATTTATAGCCAGCCATAGTGAGAATTTGCTCAAGTTTGGTAAGCGTGGCATGATATTCAGTATAAATTATCACCTTATCGGCAGGATCCCAAGAAGACAAAAGCTTAAGCAGAGCCTTCATTTTGGCGCTGAGTCCAAGAGATGCCCCCTGCTCCATAATGCGCCGCGCCAGAGCCAGTTGCCCATCATCTTTTATGCGCTTTAGCAAAGAATTTTCCATAGTGGCCAAAATAGCCGCCGGTGAAGAAGTAGATTCTTTGAGCAAAACCAGCAAAATGAGCAACCACCGACTACGCTCGAATGTATCGCCGCCAAAGCGATCGGCCAAAACTTCTGTGCGGTAAAGCAGGCGGGCAAGCTCCAAAATAAATTGATAAAAACGCTCTTCGGCAGCCGAAAGCTTTACCGTAACCGTTTCCACCTGGCGGCTGGGGATAGGCACCAAAGTAGAGATGCGCCGATTGCGCACCATCACTCGCCGGCAACTGTCTTGCAAAAGATCGGCATTACGCACCGAGTGATTCTCATCAATAAAGCGTCGCTTAAAAAAGCGCCGCGAACGAAAATGCCCCGGTTGCACCAACTGAATGAGCGAATAGAGCTCATACAAATTATTTTGCAAGGGTGTGGCCGTTAAAAGCAGTGTGTAGCGACGCGGCAAGCTGTACATAAAGCGGTACAAAATGGTGTTACTGCTGCGCAAAATCTGGGCTTCGTCAACAATAACCATATCCAGCGCCTGGCTGGCCGCCAGAGTATTATATGGTGCTCCGCGCACTCGCTGGTGAGAAATAATAGCTATATCCGGCCAGTGTTCCGGCACATCATGAATAATCTCTGCCGCAAGACCAAATTTTTCCGCCAGTTCGTTCTGCCATTGCTCCATAAGAGCTGCCGGCACAATAATAAGCGTTTTTTTGACCATTTTGCGGGCCAAGAGCTCATTTAATATAAGGCCGGCCTCCACCGTTTTGCCAAGACCGACTTCATCGGCCAAAATAGCGTTCCCGCCCATGCTTCCCAGCACCTGACGCACGGCTTGCAACTGATAATCACGCGGCATAAAGGGCAAAGTGCCCAGAGTTTTAAATTGAAAGCCGCCGTTTTGCCTGAGCATTCGCCGGCAATTTATGGCTGCTCTAAGATGAGCCATGGTGGCATTATGGGCTCGCTTTTGGCGTAGCTTTTCCCAAAGCGGCGCGGCAAATGGTGCCATCTTCCAAGTCGGCCCGGAGAGCGGCTCTAATTCTTCCGGAGATGCCGAAGGCGCGGCATTTTTGGCACAGCCGCAAAAGAGGCAAAAGGCGGCGCTCAGCGGGTTATCTTCCCCGCATTTTGGGCAGCGATAAAAGGTATAATCACCTAAAACCGGCATAGCACCACACCTAGTCCACTAAAACCACAAGAGCCCCGGCCGACAAAAGCTGCCTGAGGCGCTTGGTTTCGCTGATTAACTGGCTATCTTCCGCTGAGAGGACGATATCCACCGGATAGGTGCCGCTGCTTTTTACAGCTTTAACGTGCCAGGGATTAGCTCCCGCCCTTTGGGCCAATTTGCGCGTCACCTCTTTTATGTAAATAAGCGGCCCAACCTCCATGAGCGCTGCCGAATCGGCGGTATCAAAAAGCACCGCCCCCTGCGGAGAGCGAATTTTGGGCAAGAGCGCCGGTTTAAGGCCGGTGCCACGCGCGTCGATAATAATACCGCTGGCCGCCCCCTTTAGCGGCGTCACTTTGGTATTTCTTTGTTCACCCGGTTCTAATTTGGCATAGAGAATAGCCGAAAATGCCCCTTCGAGCGGCATATAAGTTGTCACTTCAGCCGAATTATCAGCCCCAAATTTCACTCCGCTTTGGCGATAACTGCGTAAAATACCGCGCACTTTGTATTTTAGCGCCCCCTTCTCTTCCAAATAGGCCAAAAGTGTCTGGTTTGAGTTAAAGCGAATGCCGCTAAGCATATCTATATAGGCCCGCCAGGCCTTTTGCTTGGCCGCAAGCTCTGCTCCCTCACGCGCCTGGGCTGGTGATTCCGGGTCCGGATAAGGAGAGGCTTTAGCCACCACTTTGAGCTGCCTGGTACTCCAGTCAATAGTTCCTTTGTTAAGGCGTTCAACTTTTTCGTTAGCTAAAAGAGCAAGCGGAAATAAAAAAGATATAAGCCCAAACAAAAGAGCTGTTTTTCCGCTTTTAAGGAACCGTTTCATGGCGCACCATTACATTTTATAGCGGCCGAAATAGCGCTTGTCCAAATTAGACAAAAGCTCTTTTAAAACCTCCGGATCAACATTTTCATCGCCAAGCAGGAGAGCAGCCGGCTCTGCGGGAGCCTGCTCCTCATCTTCATCATTTTCTTCTTCCTCTTCTTTGGCTTCCTCCGCGGCCATTTCGGCTGCGCAATCTTCGCCCTCGTGGCTTTCCGGAGGCACACGGCCACTCATGGAGGCGAGAAGCGGCAAAATCTGCATCCCGATATTTTGATCGCTCTCTTTAATAACCGGCAAGTCGCCTTCATCATTGGTAAGGTCGTAAAGTTCTCTAAAAACCTCATCATAGCAATAAAACGGCTTGCCGGTTAACATGGAAAGTAAGACACAATCACTGGGTTTAATTGGCAACACCAGCTGTTTTTCCATGCCAACCAAGGTCATTTGGGCGCTATAAAGAGCATTTTTTATGGCAGTTATTTCTAAATCAACCAGCTCAATATCAAAACCTTTTAGCACCATCAAAAGCAAATCTATGGCCGACGGTTTTTGCAACTCAGCTCGGCCGCTTTTTTGGGCGACAATTCTAAGAGCCGCTAAAATGGATATACCAATGGGCAAACAGCGTTTTTCGCCTTCCAGCTCCCGGAGGACCATAATGGGCTGCAGAAAGCCCTGTTCACTGCTCATATCTTCAAATTCAATTAATCTTCGCGCGGCATCGTCAGCCATGGCAAAGTTCTCCCCTAAGTGAGTGGGTACCGATAGCGGTTATTTTTACCGTTACCAAACTCCCCGGCTTAACATCAGCCGAAAAATGAACCAGCTTATTGCCTTCGGTGCGACCGGTAATAAGGCTTTTATCGCTTTTACTGGGCCCTTCCACCAACACTTTTAGCTCTTTTCCCAAAAGCTTTTCCATGTGCTTTTGAGAATGAATATTTTGAATTTCAACAATTTTTGTGAGCCTGGCCACCTTCTCTTTTTGCGGCACATCATCCACTAGTTCTGCAGCTTTAGTATGCGGCCTCGGCGAGTAAGCAAAAACAAAAAGATCTGTATAATCAGCTAGTTCTACAAGAGAAGCCGTTTCCAGAAAATCGCTTTCGCTCTCGCCGGGGAAGCCAACAAGAATATCAGTGGTGAGCGCAATATCCGGCACATAAGAACGGATCATCTGCAATAAATCCAGATAATGTTCCCGCGTATAACCCCGGCCCATAGCTTTTAAAACCTTGTTGGAACCGGCTTGTACCGGCAAGTGCAGAGCCTTACAAATATTTGGCACATCAGCTATGGCCTTAACAATATCCGCGCTTAAATCTTTGGGGTGGCTGGTCATAAAGCGCAGGCGTTTAAGCCCCGGCACCTCGGCCACATAGCGCAAAAGGTCGGCAAAGGTAGCCACGCTGCCGCTGCCTTTATAGGAATTGACATTTTGCCCCAAAAGGGAAACTTCCTGCACTCCCTGCTCCGTGAGGCGCTTAACTTCGTCGTAAATATCCTGAGCCGGGCGACTGCGCTCCGGCCCGCGCGCATAAGGCACTACGCAGTAAGCACAAAAATTATCACAGCCTTTCATTACCGTAACAAAGGCGCTAGGGCCGGTATGTGAACAGGCGGCGGGGATAAAATCATGCGCCTCTCCACACTGCGGCTCATTTGTCCACACTTTGCGCCCTTTTAAGCTGCCGCCCAAAAGCTCCGGCAAGCGGTAATAATCATTGGGGCCGACAAAATGGCTGACGGCAGTCACTTTACCCAGCAGCTCGCGCTGATGCACCTGCGCCATGCAACCGGCCATGACAATTAGCGGCGGGTTTTCCTGCTTGGCATAGGTACCAATAAGAGAAAGGGCTTTTTGCTCGGCTTTGGCCCGCACACTGCAGGTGTTGACAATAAGCACATCGGCGCTACCTACGGCATCATCCTCACCGCCCAGGGAGACAGTGTAACCGGCAGCTTGCAAAATCTCAGCCATGCGCTCGCTGTCGCAGACATTCATCTGGCAACCAAAGGTAATAATCTGTACATGTGGTAAATTCATCACTCTCGCCCTGTCGAACCAAATCCGCCGCCACCGCGCTCTGTGTCATTAAGGCTCTCACTAACAATAAAATCAGCCTTCATAACCGGCGCAATCACCAGCTGAGCCACGCGCATACCGCTTTCCACAACAAAAGGTTCACGGCCAAAATTATGCAAAATAACCTTAACTTCTCCGCGATAATCGGCATCTATCGTCCCCGGACTGTTGGGGATAGTAAGATGCGCCTTCAAGGCCAGGCCACTACGCGGGCGCACCTGCCCTTCATAGCCGGCGGGTATAGCGATAGCCAGGCCGCAAGGCACCAGAGCCGTAGCCCCGGGCTCAATAGTCATTGGGGCATCAAGGGCGGCCCTTAAATCAGCACCGGCGGCCAAAAGAGTCTTGTATTCCGGCACGCCGGCGCTAGGGTGCAAGAGCTTTACACCAATATTTACCTGCCTATTATCGTTCATAGATTTCCTTGTAATACCGGCACAATACGTTCAAGAGCCCAATCGAGCTCCTCTTTGGTGATAATGAGCGGCGGCGCAAAGCGAATGACATTTTCATGAGTCTCTTTGCACAGCATTCCGGCTTTTTGCAAAGCCTCGCAGAAGCGCCTGGCCCCGCCGGCATTTTCTTCCAAAACCACGCCGATAAAGAGCCCTTTCCCGCGAATACATTTCACATAAGGGCTCTTAATGGCCATGAGTTTTTCTTTAAAATAGGCCCCAAGTTCTGCTGAGCGCTCGCTTAATTTTTCTTCTTTGAAAACTTCGATAGCCGCGAGGCCCACCGCCGCCGCCAGCGGGTTGCCACCAAAAGTGGAGCCATGCTCGCCCGGCTGATAAAGCCCCATGATAGCCCGGCTGGAGACAACAGCCGAAACGGGATAGACACCGCCGCCCAGCGCTTTACCTAAAATAAAGACATCAGGCTGCACATTTTCGTGCTGGCAGGCAAAATCTTTGCCGCTGCGCCCAAAACCGCTTTGAATTTCATCGGCCATAAAGAGCACATTATTTTTTTCGCAGAGTTTTTTGGCTCCGGCTAAAAAGCCCTCCGGCGGCACCACCACTCCGGCCTCACCCTGAATAGGCTCCACCAAAAAGGCGGCGGTGTTAGGAGTAATGGTCTTTTCCAAAGCCGCTAAATCACCATAGGGAATAGATTTAAAACCGGGCGTAAAAGGCGCAAATGGGTCTTTATATTCCGGCTCGCTGGAAAAGCTGATAATGGAAATGGTGCGCCCGTGGAAATTGCCATCGCAAACAATAATTTCCGCTTTATCGTGCGGCACTTTTTTAACTTCATAAGCCCACTTGCGAGCCAGTTTGAGCGCTGTTTCCACCGCCTCGGCCCCGGAATTCATGGGCAGAACCATCTCCATGCCGCAAAGCTCGGCCACCTTCTCACAAAACTCACCCAGCTTATCATTGTAAAAAGCGCGGGAAGTAAGGGTTATTTTATCCAGCTGGTCTTTCAAAGCAGCAATGATTTTTGGATGACGGTGCCCCTGATTAAGAGCACTGTAACAAGAGAGGAAATCGAGATAACGTTTGCCATCGACATCGGTCACCCACACGCCCTCCCCCTTTGTGAGGACAACCGGCAACGGTTTATAATTGTGAGCGCCAAATTTTTCTGTTTGTTCCATAATAGCAGCTGAATTAGTCATCATATCTCCTTTTCAAAACGGTGCCACCCGGCACCCGCCTCTTGCTATCACAAGATGCACTTTTAGTCCATTATGTTCTAACTTGCCGCCCAAGCGGTTAAGAGGTAAGTCTATAAAATTTAACAAATTATTGTATTTTATCTATTTAGACAAATTGGCGTTTTTTCATAAATAAAAGGATAAGAGCCAGTAAAGCGCCTAGCCCCGTTTCACCGCCGGCATTGCACCCCTTCTTTTTACTGTTATTCGGGTCGCGGCAATCGGCATCACAAGCGCAATCGCACTTTTTACTCACATCACAGGTACAGGGACATTCCGGGTCACATGGGCAATCACTCGAACAGGCGGTATCTATATCACATGCACAAATCTGGCTATTGTTATTATTTTGTTCCGGTTCATCATCAGTAGTCTCGTCTTGGGCTTCTTCCTTAAAACAAACATTATTAACACATTCCGCACCATCTTCACAGCCGCCACAATCGCAACCCGCAATTTCGCCGCAGTTTCTGGCTGCGCAAATAGATTCACAGCCGTTGTCATAGGGCATACAGCCTTCATTAACAGCGCAAGTATCAACATGAGTGCAGAGTTTGTAGCATTTTTCTTCTTCATCACCTACACAATAGCCAATACCGTCATCACTTGAATTACACCAATAATCTCCATTAATATCACATTCAGTGTGATTATTTTCCACGCAGAAAGAGTTATAACTGCCCTCCAAATTGCTTGGAACCGGCATACAATATGAGCTGCTGTCAGAAGCGGAACAAGGTTCCGGTTTACATGGGGTTAAACAGACCGAACCCATTGTTTCTTTATAACAAATCTTGCCATCGCTACAATCGGCGTTAGTTATACATTTTGTGCCGCCCAGCGCATTCCAAGCTTCATATGATATGCACACACCACCTCTGCCGGCCGGCTTTTTCTCGCACTTACTGGTGGCAGTATTACATTCCATGCCATAGTCGCAATTGCCGCAGAAGCAAGCGCCGCTTTGGCCACATTCTTTATTGGCACAGGCAGCTTTGCAAGTGGGATTATCATATTCATTGACAAAGCTTCTTATCCAGTCTTCGTGGATATCAACCGGTGTATAGCTGGAAACATAAGCATAGTTTTCACCGGTGGAAAGCACACCGGCTACCCGCACGCCGTCACCATAATCATAAAGTAGCGGTGAGCCGGAATCACCTTGCAAAGTACCTTTTTTACCATAACCGATAACAGCCAGCTGGCCGCTGAAATAGCCAAAACAATCAAGTGTTACCCAGTAGCGCTGGCTATTATTACTGTATTCATCTTCCGGATCGGTTTTTCCATAGCCGACAGATTGCACTTCATGGCCGATAATATCACTCACACCGCCACTTTTTATCTCTATTTTGGTGGTAGTATTTTCGGGCTCCTCCAAAATCAAAATGGCAATATCATCGTTAAAATCTTTAAGATAATCTTTGAAATATACTTCGCTCACATAGAGAATTTTATCAGGTTGGGAATAATCTGAGCCAATAATAACGTAAATATTATCCGCATCAACCTCTTTGTTCTCATCATAAACACAATGCGCGGCAGTCAGCACCACATGTGGCGAAATAAGTGTGCCAGTGCAAGAGCCGGCATATAAATACCCATTATTTTCAAATTCTGAGTAAATAGCCACAATGCTGTCTATTTGTTTAGCAGTGAGATTGGTATAAAGTGTTGGCTCAAGCTCACCATTAAAAATAGGCTGGTTTATACTCTCGGTGTTTTTAATCTTTTGCAATTCCGGCAAATTACCGGTGCTTTCGTTCTTACAGCCGGAGCTAAAAAAGAGCGCACTCATAATGAAGTACAAAAAGCATTTCTTCATTTTCCCCTCCCCACAAAAAAATTAAAGTATTTAAAGAGCCAAAAGCCTTGTAAGCCCCATCATTAAATTAATAACCAAAGCGCCGCCGCCGATAAAAGTCATCAAAGAGAGCGGCAAGGCCAAAAGAAAATTTATGCGATATGCCGCCACAATGGCAATAAGTAATATTGCCGGTATTATCAAAATAGCAGTGCCGAAAATCGGAGGAATAAAGGCCAAAAGCAAAACTGTGGAAGAATAAGCCACCACCCGCAAAGTGTGGAAGTAGCCCATATTATCTATGCGGAGGAGCCATAAAAAACTCTGCAAAACAATAGCTAACAAATAAGTTGGCAAAAGAGCCCAAAATGGGGTAATTGCCCAGAGAAAAAGCATAAAATTCTGCAACTTATCCATGCCGCCGAAAGTTTCTTTTATCACTTCTTCGGCATTGGGCAGTGCGGCCGTTAAAGCAGCTGGGTCGGAGATAAGCAGGTAATACTGCGTCCCCAAAGTAAAAGCAAAGTAGATAAACCAAAGAATATAGCTGTAATGCAAGGGTGCCATGCTGTAAGTATCGGGGAGCGTGGCAAAAAAACGCGTGGGGCGAAAAAAAGCATCGCGCGCGGTGAGGAGGAAGCGTTTCCAGATGGGCTTATCTCTGTTTTCCCATTCCGGCGTTATCATCTCAATATCCGCATGCTGCTCGGATATTGGCCCGGCGGTTACGTTCTGCCCGGCCTCTTTAGTTACTTCACCTGCCTCCGGTTGAGGCTCGGCGGCTGTTACCGCTTCAGCGGTATTCTCGGTAATATCTACAGCCGGAGCAGCTAATTTTTCCTCCGGCTTTAGATCCGCATTGGCCGGGGAAGGCGTATTCTCTGCGGCAAGCACAGCCGGCGCCGCGCGATTAAATACCGGCTTGCCGCAAAAGGGGCAATCTATCAGCCCGTATGCCTCCGGGGTAAATTCTTTATGACAATGCGGACAATTCAAAATACACCTCTTTTGCCTAGCACTTACTCCGGCGCATCCGCATTTTCAGCGGGTGAATTATTCTCGCCTTCTTCGGCACCTTCGGCGGCCGGGCTCTGCTCAGCGCCATTTTCTTTGGCCGCTTCGGCCGCTTTCCTGGCCTCTTCTTCCTGCTCGGCCTTTATGCGCCGCTCGCGTTCTTCACGCTTACGCATACGTTCCAAGCGCTTTTCCTCATTGGCAATATCTTTTTTAGCCCATTCTATATAGCCGTCTATAACTTTGCGCTCGGCGGCCGACGGTGAAGCAATTTGTAAATATTTTTGCAAATATTCTATGGCCTTATTTGATTTAGGAATAAGTGTTAAGTCTTCAACTTCATTATCAAAATACAAAAGGCCAAGATTATAAATAACTTCCTTGTTTTGCGGATCTTTCTCCTGCACTTTGCGGTAAGCTTCCAGCGCTTTGGCATATTCGCCGGTAAAACGGTAGGCATTGCCCAGTTCCAAAATAATATTGGGATCATCCGGGCGCATGGAATAAGCCAGTTTTATATTTTCAAGAGCCTTTTCGGCATCGCCTTGTGTGCGCAGTAAGGTGCTGGAATTTAAAAGCAAAGCCGGGTTATCAGGTTGCAAAAATACCGCTTCTTTGAGAGCATATAAAGCCTCAGGATAGCGCTCGTTTTGCAAACGCACAAAAGCTTGCAAATTAAAGGCTGCGGCGTTTTTAGGGTCGATATTGATTACCTGGTCGGCAGCAAAAGAGGCAAGTTCATATTTTTTTTGCTTATAATATACCTTGCCCAAATTGAGCATGGCATTGATATCTTTTTCATCTTTTTTGAGAATGGAAAGAGCTATTTTTTCACCCTCATCAAGGCGGCCCATGCTGATATAAAGAGCCGCTTTTTGATTCAAAAGCGCCAGACAATCCGGCAGAGCTCTAAGGCCGTCTTCAATAGTTCGCTCAGCTTCATCAAGGCGATTCTGCTCTCTCAAAAGCACCACCAGAGTAACGCGGGCCCACTCGTTTTTAGGGTAAGCGGAAATCATAGTAGAAAGCATGCGCTCCGCCCCTTTGAAGTCACCCTTATTTTGCAATAAAAGCGCCACATTGTGCATAGCGGCTTCGGAATTGGGCTCTTCGCGCAAAATGGCCTGATAAGCAGCCAAAGCTTTGTCCGGGTCGGAACTTATTTGTTCTTGGGCAGCTCTGTGCGCCGGTGAATAGATATCCGGCTTGGGCTTTTCCGGCTCTTTGGGGGCATCGGTGGCTGTGTCAGCGGCTCCGCCTTCTGCTCCCGGCTCGGCGGCACTTGGCAGCTCACCACTCGCGCCGGCCGGAGTAGCCGCGTTTTGGCCATTTTCCGGCTCCTTTGCCCCGCTATCACCCTCTGCAGTTGCTGCCGGGGTAGCTGCTGCTGGCGCGAGCGGCTCGGCAGCTTTCGGCATACAGGCTGCCAAACTCACACAAATAAGCATATTTGCAAAATTACGCCACTTCATTGGATCACCAGGCTATCTAAATAACTGGGCTCATAAGCATCGCCGTTTGCGCCGCCGGAGCTGCTGTCACTTTCGGCCGGTGGCGGCGCAACCGGCGCCGGGGCGCCGGCAGAGGAACCTGATCCGGCCATGGGATCCGGCGCCCCGGGAATAAAGGGCTGCGGATTGCTATTTTTATTTTCCGCCGGCGGCGGCTCTTCTTGCTGTGTTTCCTCGGCCGGCGGCTCCGGAGCACTTTCTGCCGGCACATCGGCTGCTACCGGCGGTTCCGTTTCTGCTGCCGGCGGCGGCGCCGGCACCGGGGCCATCGGCGCTGCTTCAGCTTGAGCCGGCGCCGGCTCCTGGCTGTCTTGAGCAGCCGCACCTTCTTCGGCCGCTTGTTTTTCCTGGGCTATTTCCTGAGCGGCCTCACGTGCGGCCGCCTCCGCTGCTTCTCTGGCGGCTTCTTCTTCGGCGGCCGCTTCCGCCGCAGCTTTGGCTTCCTCCTCCTTACGTGCTTTCTCGGCCGCTTCGGCTCGCCCCTCTTGCAACATAAGGCCCAGAGATTGCGTCTCACCATTAGCCATAATAATACCGGTATCAATATTCATAGGATCAAAGTAAGTAAGGCTCTTGGGCTCTTTTTCCAAAGGATACTCTTCCGGGCTCAAATAATTGAGTCGCACCTGCGCCTCTTTTGTCCACTTATTGGCCACTTTGTATTCACGCGCCCGTTCAAGTACCCCGAGAAAAGCGGCCACCGCCATCTCCAAACCTGGAGTAGCCAGGGTTTCTTGCAAATTGGCGGCATACTCAATACAGAGTTCTTCCACATCCATGCCGCTCTGGCGGGCCAATTTTTTAAAGTCTGTCGGACACTCGGCACCCACAATTGTATCCACCATGTTCTGGCGCAAAATACCGATAGTCACCATGGCGGCCAAAGCCCATTCCAAATGTTTATATTCAAGAACTTGATTATAGCGTTTTTCCAGCTCACCGCGCACTTTAGCTTTTTTCAGCAAAATATTCTTTTGTTGATCGCCGGTGCCGGTAATCTTCATAGCCTCATACGCCGGTCTATCGAGTTCCACCAAAAGGAACTGCGCCTGCGCGGCAAAAGCCACGGCCGCCTCCTTCTCTGTCAGTTTGGCAAAAGAAGAAATAACAAGTTGCAACTCTTTTTTGTATTTATCAGGCTGTTTCAGCTTTTTATAAGCCAGAGCCAAACCCAAATGAGCTTGCACAATTCTCTTGCCCTGGTCGGGAGTGCGGGAATAGCGCTTTATAAAATCTTGATAACTGGTAACAACCTTCTTCATATCGCCGATTTTTTCATAAAGCTCGGCCACGCGATAATAGGCATCAGCCGCATCTTCGCGATCTTTAAAGAGTTTGCAATACATCTCATAATGCTGAATTGCCCGCTTATATTGCTGGGTATTTTCCATGGTAATAGCGGCATTATAAAGAGCATCGGCCCGTTTGGGACTCTTGGGGTAATTGTTCACCAGGTTCATATTGGCAGCAATAGCGCCCTCAAAATCAAAGAAGCGCTCCGAGTTCCAACCAACGCGGAAAACAGCGTTATCAGCCAGCGGCGATTTGGGATATTCCTTATAAAGGCGTTCGTACATGCGCGTAGCTGTTTCAAAGCGATTGGCTTTTTCATAAGCAATAGCCGCATTATTAAGGGCCCGGTCTTCATACTCATTGCCCTTCATATCGCCAACCAGGCGCAGATATTCTTCCGCCGCCTCATCATATTGACCGGCGCTGTCGAGCTCCAAAGCATGCATAAAAATAGCGCCGACTTTATACTTTTTGAGCTCATCTTTATAAGTAGCGGAAACAGCGGTTAAATTGCGTTTTAAAATTTCATCAACTGTGCTTTCAACAAGCACCCATTTCTCTTCAATCATGTAGCTTTCAATAAGTAAATTAGCAGCAAATTCAGCTACTTTGTGATCAGGATAATTATCAATAACCCGCCAAAAACGCTTGCGGGCCTCAGGGAAGCGGTCATGGGCAAAGAATATTTGCGCAGCATTATATTCTGTAGTGGCAGCCGACTCGCTATCTTTAACTTTCCGCACATATATATCACTGGATTTAATCAACTTTTTATAAATAGTATCCAGCTTTTTCGGCACTATTTTGGCTCCCACCGGACGGTCGGTACTGGTCACCACTTTTAAGGGCTCCCGCTCGCCTTTTATCTCTTCCAGTTTTAGCTCGTTTTCATAGGCCAAAACGGCACTTAGTGCTGCCGGCTCAAGAAATTTAGTATCGTTATCGGAGTCGCGCACCCAGGAGAAAAGGTCGGCCGCTTGCAAATATTTAAAGGAATAGTAAAGACAATCGGCATAATAGAATTTTAATTCATAAAGTTGTCTATCGCTGGGGAAGCGCTCCAAATACTCGCCATAACTATCGGCAGCCAGGCCGTATTCCTGGCTGGCCAGCTCCAACTGCCCGGCCTCTTTAAAAGCCTGGGCCTGATTATGGTGAAATTGAGCAGCCGAAAGCAGCGACATACTGGTGAGTTCTTCGGCTTTTCTGATTACCGGGTCGTTATAACGATGCTTATTATACCACTCGCTACCCGGTGAATAATTCTTTACCAAAACCTCACGCGCTTTGGTCGCCGCCTCAAAATCACGTTGTTTTTCATAGGCTTTTACTATTTTATCCTGCACCACAGGTGATTCTGGATCCAGAGGATAATGAGCCTGAATATATTCATATACTTCAATGGCATTTGGGTATTTTGTTTGGTCATAATAAATATCGCCAAGAGCATAATAAACTTCTCTGGCGTAGGCCCGATCGCCAATGGAGGAAAAATAGTCTATAAGTTTTTTAAGAGAGCCCCATTCCTCTTCGGCAAAGGATATAGCCACATATTGAATGGCTTCGGGCCTAAGCTCCGAACCTCTGCCGGTGCCCTTCTCTTCCTGCTCGGCAGCAAAATCAATGAGTTTTATAAAATTATCCACAGCTGCGTCATAATGAAAAGCGTTAGTTTCGGTATCAGCCATGCGATAATGGGTCCAAGCCAATTTATATAAGGCTTTGTCATACATGGTGCTTTCCGGATAATCCATCACCCGGCTATAAGCCGAAAGAGCCTTTTCAAGATTATTATTTTCAAAATAATACTCACCGATACGAGTCAAAACTTCGGGAATAAAACGGCTCTCCGGCAAGAGAGCCACCAACTCCTCGTATATTTTAACTGCTCTGTCGTCTTCCATCTGTTCCGATAGGCAGTAGGCCAAAAGATAATAACAACCATCCAGGAGGCGATAATCGGGATACTCCTTAATGAGCTTTTGCATCAAGGCGATAGTATCCTCATAGTGCTTCACCGGCGCCGGAAGCTCCTGGCCTTTGGCAATGGCAGTCTCATAGGCATCATTCTCTATGAGATAATTATCATAAGAGCGCTCATAATAGAGCTCACTGAGGCGGAACATGGCATCGGGCGTATATTTGCGATCCGCCGGATATTTAGCTAAAAATTTTTCAAATCTATCAATAGCTTTGTTACGTTCATCGCGCTGTTCGTTCTCCGCTTGCACGATGCTGCGTTCAAAAGCGTCGTTGATAGTTTTTTCGCGCTCATGGTAAACTTCGGAAACAATGCGCTTGGCTTCCATCCGCGCCTCTTCCGACTCCTTATTAAAGCGCTCACTCTCGCTCAAAAACTCATCGATCATTTCGGTGGGAGCTTCTAAGAGCGGCTCTTCCTCGCCATGAGCTATTAGCGGAAGCAGCAATAGAAAGAGAAATGAAGTCATAAAACGTTTCATCATTCCTCTTCCTCATCGGCTATTTCACCGAATTCCTGGCGCAAAAGCTCAAGCCGCACATTGCGTTCTTCCACTAAATCGGTGATTTTCTTCGTGCGCGATTCTTTGCGATTCCAAGCTAAATCAAGAATACCGACATCAGCTCGTAACATAACTGAATTAAAGCGTTTTTCCACATTTTCAAAAGTAGCTGTACTCACATCGACCAAGAGATCGCTGTTATCATTCTCCAGCTTTTCGAGGCTAGCTTTATAGCCTTCAAAAATCTGCTTTTGAGCCATAATTTCTGAGCGCATATCTTTGGTTTGCGCTTCAACCAAAATCTGCACTCTGCCCATATAAATATCAAGGCGCAAAAGGGCTACATCGATTTTCCGCTTAGCCAAAAGCAGGCGATTTTGCAAAAGCGCGCCTTCTTCCTTATTGCTTAAGGCTATTTTGGCTCTACCCATTTTATTAAGCTGCTTTTCGAGCATTCTATCAGTAACAGCTTTGCCGGAAATACGCTCTAAAGTTTCCCGCTGCACCTTTAAATCTTTCTTTAATTCGGCTTCAAGCACAGCAAATTTAGCTATACTGGTTTCCAGGTGATTAACTTTTTTCAAATAATCGCGGTAAGCTTTGGGCAATTCGCCCTCAGGCAGTTTTTTGGGATTAGCCCACTTGGTTTCAATGGAAATCTGTGATTTTAAAGTTGAAATATCGCCGGTTAAATCATTCAGCCGCTTTTGGGCATAGGCCACCATAAAGAAGAGGCGGTCATAAGCTGCATTCCACTCTTTTGAGCCTTTCTCAAGAGTTGCCATATAGCGCACAATGGCCTCATAGGGCGAAGCTTCACCGGCAGTTTGCTCGGCCATGGCCTTTTTGAGCAGCTCACCCTCTTTATTCACTGCCTTTAAATAGCGCTCGCGGATAACCTGATCCCGCTGCTCTTCTTCGTTTAAAATCTTTATAATCATGCGATCGCGTTTAAGTTTACTATTAAGCGATTTTTGCATGGCATCTAGTTCTTGGATTACCTGGCGCTCGCTAAGCATCTTCTCTTTTACTTCTTTAATCTCGGCTTCGGAAAGTTTAAGCTGCTCACGATTGCTGTTAAACCACTTTTCCATGGCATCAAGTTGTTGATTTAATGAGGTAACTTCCACTCCCAGACGAAAGGCCGCCTGCTCGGTCTGCTCTATTGATTCGGTAATCAGCTTTTTGCGCTTATCATAGGAATCGGCATCTTGCGGAATCTTTTTAAAAAGCACCTCAAGTTCCTCACGCTCTTTGCGTGCTTTTATCAGTGCCTCCTGCGTAGCACTCGGAGCATCATCAAAAACCATCTCGCGTTGCATATCAGTAAGTTGCTCGGCCAGGCGAATAAAAGTAGCGCGCATGGCAGTTTGTTCTTTTTGAATTTCCGCGAGTTCCGGCAAAAATTGCAAGCGGTTATTGGTATCCAGAGAGTTCAGCATGGTATCCATTAATTGAATACCTTCATCAATCCATTGGCGGCTGCGATCAACCTCATGTAAAGTGCTGAGAGCGGCAACAACGTTTTTGTCTTCCCCGGCCCATACAGCTACTTCGGTGGGCATAATGTTTTCCCAGCCTAGTTCGCCTTTCTTCCTGGTAGCCAAAATTTGTTTAAAATATGCCTTTGGTGAGGAATAGCCTTTGGTAATAGCCGTAATACTATCAACTATTTTACCATAGCGGTTAATTATAGAATCAAATTGTTCTTCCGCCCCGTTTTCATCATTCATGCGCAACATGAGGTTGCCTTCCAAGAGGCGAGCTTCGGCGGCCAAAACAGTATTGTCCTCCGCGCCCAAAAGCAAGTCGAGCATAGATATAGCCAGGCGGTAATTATTCTCTTTTTCTTTTTCGGTGAGGTCGGGATTCTGCGCCCGGCGCACATAAGTCCAAGTAACATCATAGAGCATCTGCTCAAATTGCTTGGAGTGATGCGAGATATTTTGATAAGCATCGAGAGCAGCGGTAAAATCTTCCATTTCATAATAAACACGGCCAATTGCCATGTGACTCAAATCTATTATATCTTGCAAATTTTCCTTTTCGTCTGCGGTTAATTTGGGATTATGCTGCCATTCCACAGCCCGCACTACCACCCCGCGGAAACGTTCTATCGATTCCTCATATTTTTTAACCATTACCAGAGCTACGGCCACAAAATAATCGGCCTTCACTCCTTCCAGCGAGGAAAGGTCCATATTGCCTAAAATATCAATTACTTTCTGCGGCTCACCCTGGCGAATCAGTGATTTAGCATAAACATAACCGACTTCCAGAGGAACAGAGCCTCCGGTTAAAGAGGACATTATTTCAATATAGCGATCCACATTATCTAAATCATTTTGTAAATCACCTATTTGGATAAGGCGCATCAAAGCATCGCCAATGTATTTGCGATCTTTTAATTCCACTAATTCGCCAAAATAGCGCTTGGCCAAAGAATAATTCTTAATTTGGAAATTAGACTCGCCAAGATAATAATAGACTTTGGATAAGCTCTTGGTATCATTAGCTTTTACATCATCAAGCAAATCACTTAAGAGGAGCGAGGCCTCGTTATAGCTATTGAGCAAAAACATTATCTCCGCATTGGTCACCCGGTCTTTCAAGGGAGCGCGCGTAGATAAGGCCTCCGGTTTGCGGCTTTTTTCATAAGCGGTGCTCAAACCGGTCCAGGCAACATCGAGCTCTTGCTCACGCAGCCAAAGCTGTTGCTCATGGTCAGGCGGCAACTCTTCCGGCCGCGCAGCCCAAAGCGGGCTCAGCTCGGTGCACAAAAAGCAAATTATTATAAGCGGCTTAAGCCATTTATAAAAATTTAAATTCACAATAAAGCCTCTGAATTAACGGTTCGCCGCCTCAGCTTTGGCAGCACTGCTCATTCCCCCGGATTTGGAATCTTTATTCTCCGAGGTAAGCGCTGTACTCTGCTCAAACTCGTCGCGAAGAGCTTTTTTGCGCTCAACATCATAACGCACAGTGGGCCTGTCCTCCATGGAATATGTAGGATTTCCCTTTAAATACGGCACAATAACCACTGTTGTCAGCTTGCCTTCATCGGCACTGAAGGTGTTGCTGGATTTAATTTGAAATTCATAATCATTCAAATATTGGAACATTTTACCATCGCCCCTGAGCTCAATATAAACAGAGAGCAGATGGCTACCGGGCGTCAAATTATCCTCAAAGACAACAAACTCTTTGTTTTTAGTTAAGTCGCCGTTATTTTGTACTTTATTGTAAATTGGCTGGCTATCAAGCGAATACTGAATACGCTCAATAATATACTGATGTCCAAGTTCGTTGCGGTGAATTATTTTGGCTCTGGCGCCGTTAATAGCGCCATTGATTACCACTTCCTGCAATTGCACCAAGCGGGCTTTTGATTGGTGAATACGCTCTTTAAGCTGATTAACTCGCTGCTCTAAATCCTTTAATTTTATGGAATAATCTGCCGGAAGTGCGTTTGCTTTTTGGGCCTCGCTCTCATCTGCATCAAATTCATCGTCAAAAGCTTCATCGGTTGAAGCATTTCCCAAAGCGGCTAAAGATGACGGTGCTTCACTGGCGGCATCAGGCGTAGCCGCCTCAGACACATTTTCTTCGGCTATAATCGGGCTGGTTATTCCAAAAAAGAATAGCAGCGCAGCAAGCTGCAACTGGTATTTTCTGCTCATCGGCACACTCCTAGCAATCAAAACCGCTTCTATTCCAAATAAATAGAAACCGGCACTGCCAAGTATTTATCAATAAAAAGTAATTTAGCTTCGATGGTGTATTCTATCTCCAGATACTCTTCGGATTTTGTCACTTTAAAAGTCACATTTTTGGGGTCAAGCTCCACACCTGTCTCTTTTTCTACTTCCTCAATCAGCTTGTTCACGAGAACAACGCGGCGGTCATTATTAAAATTGGGCATAAGGCGCTGGCCAAAGGTAGTTATAGCCATTTGCCTAATGTTTAAATAGTCAATAAAATGAGGTATTAAAGCAGCACCAAAATAGGCGGCGACCAAAAGAAGAAGTATTATCACCCGCCCGAAAAAGCGGCTCACACTGTCATTTCTTACTACCATAGCTTCAATCCCGCATCGCAAATGAGCGTTTACAACACTAAACGCGTTTATAGATTACTCCAAACAAGCAGAACTTGTCATTAAGTAATCAGCAAATTGTCAGGGAAATGATATCAAATAGTGGGGAAAGGCAAATAATTTGCCGAAGCCAGGAGATTCTTGCCCAGAATATAGAGGTCGGCGGCTTTTAAGAGCATGGAATCGCAGCAACAAGTAGGCTCCTTAAGTTCAAAGTTGGAAACAACCAGTTCGGAACCAACTTTTTTCATCTCAGCAACCATAGCGGAGCAGCTATATTTTAGCTTGTCGCCATTTACTTCCAGGCGATCGGTGCCCTTTTTGTTTTTAGCCTCCACCACAAAGCCACCATCTTTTTTGCGACTTAATCTATAGCCTCGCTCTTCGGCTGCAAAAGCTTCATCGGAGAAGCAAAGGCGCGGTTTATCTTGATAAGGCGCGCCGGCGGTTGGGCAAAAACTCTTGCAATTACCGCACTCGTTGCAACAATCGGCCAAATTCAGAGTTTGAAAATGCTGGGTCACAGCAACTTGGCTCTTAGTTTCGGAAACAACTTTACCGCCCTCGATTTTGAGCTTCGGCACAGTAATGGTTTCCGGTTCCACAAAGTAGGTAATATTGGCTCTATTGGGGCAAACGGTATCGCAAAGAGAGCAAATCTCATCGCAGTCTAGGCAGCGGGAAGCCTCGGCCCGCGCCGCCGCCTCATCAAGAGAGGTAATAACCCGCTCAAAGGAGTGGCGTTTTTCAATAGGCAAAACCGGCACTTTATCGCCATAATTGCGATAGCTCTTGCGTGCCATAGCAGCAGCAAAATCGATCTTTTTGGCAAATTCGCGGCTGAGCGGGAATTCCGCTCCGGCAGCCCCGGCAATCACCATAGCGGCGGCGCGGGCATCGGCCACGGCACGAATAGCGGTAGCAGCGCCGCGTACGGCATCACCGCCGGCATAGACGCCACTCATAGCTGTCTCGCCGTTTTCATTAACCTCAATGGTGCCCTTCTTGCCAAGAGCCACTTGGCTGCCTTTAAGCACGCCATCGTCCAAATCCTGGCTCACGGCCACTATCAATGTATCCAGAGGAATACGCTCTTCGGAACCTGGTATTTCTACAGGTCTCGCGCGGCCGGAAGCATCTTTAGCACCAAGTTCCATGCGGCTTACGACCAGAGCTTTTAAATGGCCGTTTTCATCCACTTCAATGGCTTTTTGCAAACGCAGCTCACAAATATGAATGCCTTCTTCGATAACGGCTTCGATTTCCTCAGGATCGGCCGGCATCTGCTCTTTGGTGCGGCGATAAATAAGGGAGACATTAGCTCCCTCTTTAGCCACGCGCCAGGCCGTGCGCACGGCATCCATAGCCGAATTACCGCCACCGATAACTGCCACATTTTGCCCCAGGTCACCAAGTTTGCCCGCTTTGGCCAGTTTTAAGAAATCCAGGCAACCATAGATACCTTTGGCATCTTCATTGGCAAGGCCCAGGCGGCGGGAATGCTGAGCACCAACGCTTATGTATATGTAATCATATTCATTTTTCAATTGGCTCAAGGTCTTATCCTGACCAACATTCACGCCATAGATAAATTTTACGCCCAACTTGGTGAGCATATCCACATCCTGGCTAATGGCACTATCCGGCAGCCTGTAGCTGGGAATAGTCTTGGCCGGAATACCGCCGGCGATTTCGCCCTGATCAATAACCGAGACACTAAAACCGGCCAGAGTGAGATAATAAGCAGCTGCCATGCCGCCAGGGCCGGCACCGATAACGGCCACACTCTTGCCGTTAGCAGCTTTTTTCTCGCCAATTTTGCGTTCGGCATGCTCGGTAACAAAGCGCTTAATCTCGCGAATAGCCAGCGGGCGATCCATTTTGTTGCGCGTACATTTGGCGGTACATGGATGGTCGCAAATAGAGCCGATAATGGAAGGCAGTGCGTTTTCGCCCAAAATAACAGCCATAGCGTCATCATAGCGGCCGGCAGCTGTTAAGTAGAGGTAATCAGGCACATTTTGGTGTGCCGGGCAAGTATCCTGACAAGGCGCTTTTATGCAATCAAAGCGGCCGAGCGGGCGATTTGTCTTGGTATTTGGCGGCACTACGGGCTTTTTATAGCGCTCATCATGACGCACTGCTTCGGCATAAGCAGCCAGTTTTTCCATAGAAGGCTCAATTTTGCCCGCTTCGCCAAGAGCTTCCAGATATTGACCAAGGCGGCCATAGCCACCCGGGCGCAAGAGATCGGAACTCATGGTAACCGGTGAGAAGCCGCTTTCAATTAAATGAACAATATTAAAGGCATCGGCACCGCCGGCAAAAGATATGGGCAGTTTAAAGCCCAGCTGCTTGCGGATTTCATAGCCGAGATTCACAGAAAGCGGATGGAGCGCCCGGCCGGACATATAGTGCATAGCTTCATTTTCCGGCAAAACTTTGCGCTGATTGACTGTCTCCAAAGTGTTGGTGAGTTTAAGGCCAAAGAAAACGCCCTTCTTCTCGGCCGCCGCCATCAGACGGCTAATCATCGGCACTGCCGCTTCCATTGTTGGGTCATGGCCAAAAGCGCTGTCCGGCACATGAATATCGGCCCCATAGCCCAAATCTTTGTTGAGAATCTGGCGCAATAGAGTCGGCCCCAAAAGGGTCGGATTAAGTTTAATAGTGGTATTAAGGCCTAAATCTTCAATGAGATAAAGAGCAATGCGCTCAATTTCATCCGGCGGGCAGCCGTGCATGGTCGAAAGAGTGATATTATCGCTCAGCATAGCCGGAATATCGCGCTCCAGTTTTTGCCGCCACTCGGCAGAAAGTGCGGCCAAAATTTCCCGGCGCTTTTCGGTGCTATCTTTCATTTTGGCAAAAAAGTCTTTAATTTTATTGGACTTAATGCCATCCAAATTGTAGCCCACACTCATATTGAAAATAAAGCCGGGCCCGTCGTTATATTTGGGGAATTTGAGTTCTTCCCGCAGAGCCTCAATAATCAGATAGGCTTTTAAATATTCCTCAAAAGATTGTTTTAAGCGGAGTTCTTGCGACCATTCGCAGTTATAGCCCACATCTTCTACATCAATACAGGGCTTAGAAACATTTAATTCATCAAGAATTTGCACAGTTTTTAGTTCAATAAAACGCGCACCGCAAAGATAAGCGGTGATAATATTTTGCGCCAGTTGCGTTTGCGGCCCGGCGGCTACACCGATAGGAGTTTCCAAATGCTTTCCGTAGAGTTTTCTGGCATAGGGTTCATCACCTTTGGGCCTAAAAAAGATATCTTCGGGCACTCCAAAAATGGTATGCCGCGATTTTAACTCGCCAAATACCCATGATGTCAATTGCTCCAAGGAATAAGGGAACATCTCACCGGCCATAGTATCCTCCTTTAATGGCTGTGCTGTTTATAACGTCTTAGCAGTTTAATGCTAAAACTGTTAGATTTTGTTTTAATTTATTTTTAGTACTTTGCGCAAGTAGGTGAGATCATCTTTTAAGAGAAGATCGTAATTCTTAGGATCGATATTGGTAGCATAGGTAAAAGCATTGTATGCTTCCTGGAATTTACCGCGGCGTTTGAAAATATAGCCTGGCAAATAGTAATGCCAAGCCACATTCGGCGCTTTTTCCACAGCCACTTTGCAAGCATCGGTAGCAAGACGCATTTTACCGCGCTTATATTCAAGGTCGCAAAGGAGTCCATAAGCAATACCCCAATCCGGAGCTGTGGGAAATACAGATTTAATCCACTCGCCGGCCTCTTCGTTCATGCCCATAGCCTGATAAATGCGGGCCATAGAATAACGAGCCAGTGGGTTGGGCGGATCAATTTTCAAGGCTTCCCGCAAATGCTTCATCGAAGGTTCGGCATCAGACAAAGTAACCGCTTCCCCGCGCGAGAGCTTCTCATCAAACGGTACTCTGGCACTTTGAGCTTGCTCATAAGCGGCCATAAAGCGCGGCTCTACGAGCCAAGCTTTTTGGTCAAAATGGCGGTTGCTACACACCGGCAGGATACTCACTACCGATTCGGCCACTGCCTTCTTTTCGTTGTCACTGGATTTATTCAAAAAATCGACAACATCATAATAATAGAAACACATCCGTACATTTCTGTCGGCCATGGGTGCCAAATAATTAAGCACCATCTGCGCCTGAGCAGCTGGTAATTCCGGTTCCTTGGCAATCTCGTAAATGAAAATGCTGTAATTCACACCCAAATCAGCTGTTACCTGCACAGCAAGTTCCGAGCGTAAAGATACCGGCTCAACGGCTTTTAGCGCATTTATAATATCCTCGGCATTATCTGCTCCATAAGCTGAAAGGAGTTTTACAGCCAATACTTGTTGTTCTTTTCTGGCTTGCTCTGAGCGATCCTCCTTACCGAGGGCATCGCCTTTAATAAGTTGCACCAGATAGGCTTTAGCAGAATTCTCATGGAATTTTCCAAGTTTAATAGTTGCTGCTCGCCTAATGGCCGCATCATTTCTGTCATCAACCATTATCTTTTGCAAGGCAGAGATGTTCTTCTCAGCAGCATAGCGGTCAACCGTAGCCACGCTCACACAGCCAGCTAAAGCCATAGCAAACAAAAGAGCTAAACAGGTAATTTTTTTCATTTTCTTCCCCTTAAAATAAGAAGTGTGAGTATCAAAAATCCCCTTTAAAGCGATTCAATCGGCGATTCTTCACCGTAATCATCGCTATACACCGGAGCACGCCCTTCATCATTATTGGCTCCGTCACGTGAATCAGCAGCTTCCGCACCGATAGCTTCGAGGGCATTAACTACCTGCATATTATCAGGATCAATCTCATAAGCCTCTCTAAGTATCGCCACGGCTTCATCCATTTTATCGAGTTCAACCAAACAGCCGGCCCAATCGAGACGCACCGGCACTCCTACATTCTTAGCCGCTTCTTTAGTTTTAGGCAAATAAGATAATCCTTTGCGGTAGTGCTCAACAGCATCGCCGCACCGTTTATCATGGCGCATATCATCGCCCAGGCGAATTTCATCAAAAGCTAATTGAATGCGGGTTTCGCCATCCTGACGGGCTTTTTCATCGTCCTCGTTTTTAGCGCGCTCCTGGTCTAACATATTTTTATATGCTTCCGGCAAACGCTCTTCGGAGCTATCAACCTTCTCGATTTTAGAAGGTTTTATCTTTATGCGATAAAATATGCTAAGACCAAATCTAACCCCGGAAGTACTAACTACAGCCGAATCTTTAACAGCTGTTTTGCTGGACAATTCGCCCTCACCGTAGAGGCCCAAACCAAAACCGCCGGCCAGCAGAAAATCAAGACCGACTCTTAAACCGGCAGCCACTTGGGCCAGCGACTCTTTATGAACTTCGTTCGGCCCGTTTAAGTACGATATACTACCGGCATTTACGCCAATAAAAGCGCCGGCATAAGGTTGCACGCGCAGTTTAAAGGGAGCAAAACGAGCATAAAAGCGAATAGGAATGATTGTCGCTTTGTAATTATTGATAGCATCGGGCTTAACACCGGTACCAATGGCCGAGCCATCATAAAGATTGCCTATAGCCATGCGCACACCAATTTGCAAAGCCAACTCGGTATAGGCCTTTAAAAATTGGGTTCCCAAATTGAGTTGCCCACCGTCAAAAACCTTGGCTTTACTCATGGAATCGAGATTGCCCCAAGTTATTTTGGCAGTATCGGCAGTAAGCGGTTCCTGAAATTTAAAAGGAATAGGATGAGAGGTTTCGAGAGAAATATTCATCCCAAATTTGGATTCAACCGCCCTTCTCTCGGTTTTTATGGTTTCTTCGGTATCCTCGGCAGCCTGAGCGTGCAAAGGAGAAAGTAAAAAGCCCGCCAAGGCACATTTAATCAAGAACTTACCGTATTTAAAATGCACTTTACTCATAACATATCCCCAAAAAATTATCTTTTTAAATAGGCCGCTTGCTTTTGCGACCAGATTTTTTCGTATTTTTTGGCGCGGGCACCGGCGGCGGCAAAAGTATCAACAGTCACCTTATAAAACTCGCGCATGGTATTAGGCGCGGTCCGACGGT
This sequence comes from Deltaproteobacteria bacterium, assembly GCA_016283195.1. GTDB lineage: Bacteria > JAEEML01 > JAEEML01 > JAEEML01 > JAEEML01 > JAEEML01. Next base: position 28,998 of record JAEEML010000124.1, read on the forward strand.
TGGTAATAAACATATTTTCGGCATCGGTAAACCATTGGTTAGCTGTATCAATATCGCCCAATTTTACATACATTATGCCCATTTGCCGATATACTTCCGGATAGCGCTCGCGAATTTCGGCCGCCTTTTGATAATAACCGACGGCGTCCTGATACTTAGCTTGTTCCTGTTTTAAAAAGCCTAATGAATAATAGCCTTCGGCATAAGAAGAATTGATGGTAATAGCGCGGTTATAGGCTCCCTCAGCTTCGTCAAAATAAGCCGGTTTTTTGTCGCCGGAAGCCAGAGCCATTTTTAGCAAAATATCGCCATATTTCAAATGATATTCTTTGCTTACACCTTCTTCTTTTGCTGCCAGGCGCTTCAAATTGGAAAGAGCTTTTTCATAATTACCAGCCTGAATATTGGCATCGACAATATCCAAAATAATGCGCTTTGAATCAGGATAAATAACCAGGGCACTTTCCAGATTGGCCATACCGCGGCTGGCCTCGCCGGCGGCTATTAAAATCCGTCCGCGAGCATCCATCAGGATGGGATCTGTGGGATAAAGTTCTAAAGCGGCATCGATCTTCTGCTCGGCTTTTTTAAATTCATTTTCACGCAAATAAAGTTCAGCCCAAGCCAGAGCAATAGCCGCTTGATCTTTGGGAGCAGTCAAATTAGCAGCTATTTTTTCCACTTTGCTAAGGCCATTTTCAATTTCCGTAGCATCTTTATTCTGGCGAGTAGCCGCTATTAAAGCTCTGGCCTTGGCTATAGGATGGCCAGGGTTCATTACACCTGCTTTTTCCCAATAAAAACGGGCGTTTCTTTCATCGCCATCGAGATAATAAGCATCTCCGAGAGAGAGAGTATAAAGAGGTGTACGCGAAGAAATATCCACGGCTTTTTTGAGCTCGGCAAGGCCAACATCAAGGCCGCCAAGCATACGCTCGGACATACCGGCCAAATAGAGCAAGCGCTCATCCTGCGCACCCTTTTTGATAAGGCCAGAAGCCAGTTGTTTAACATCTTTATAGCGCCCGTCAGCTAGGCCCAGGAGACCCTCGGCCATATATGTTTCGGCTTTTTCGATACCCCGGCGGCGACATTCTTTAAGATAATATTCGGCACGCGTCCGGTGAGCTTGCATACCATGTTCAAAAAAGAGCATGGCATGGGCTTCGGAAAGCCCGCTTAGGGCATAATCATTTTTGCTGTCAAGAGCGAGAACTTTTTCATAAGTTTCAATAGAATAACTGACAGCAGGAACATCACCGGCCACTGCCGACGGCCGCGCTTGCATAACCAGGCTGGCCGCTTCATAAGCCACATCGGCCCGCCACTTGTAAATACCGAAAAGCGCGCTGCAACAAAGCGCAGCTATAGCAACTTGCAAAAGTGCCGAGGGCAAAGTTTCGCGTTCAGGCTTTTCTGGGACAATAGAATGAAAAGCATTGGCGCTATCTGCCGAAATTTCCGCAATATTTTCACCCAAGCCGCGCAAAAGTTCCACCGTCTGGCGATCTTTATTATCAAGCGCATAAGCCTCTTTTAAGTAGCTTAGAGCATTCTCTTTTTTATTTTCTTCCAGAGCCAGTTCACCAAGCATTCTAAGGGCCGCGCTATTTTTATGCAAACGGTCCCCCAAAGAGGTAAGTATTTGTTTGGCTTCGTTATTTCTAAAAGTATCAAAATAGGCACAGCCTAGAAGAAAGCGGACTTCCGGATCTTTGGTGAGCGCGCCCTGGTTGCCAATCAATTTGATGACTTTACCGGGCTTTCCGGCCGCCAAATAAGCCTCAGCCAGTGGTTTAAAATAATTGCGGTCAGCCTTATACTTCTGCTCAAGTTGCCGAATTTGTTCGGCATCTCCCAGCCTGTGTTCTTTTAAAAGCGTGGCACCATGCTCCGTCATAGTGGCCATATAAACCCTCCGCACTACAGAGTACAGCAGCTCTAACCGCTACCAGAGCCACATTATATTGTCAAGTGGCCCAAGACTCGAGGCCGCATTATAATGCCAAGCGGCGATCTATGGAAGCTATTTTACACAATTTTTATCTATACAGAGCCACTCCCCTATGTTACTTTTAGGTCGGGCGGCTGAGATGGGCGAAGAACTTTTCGGCAAATATAGACTCATTGAATTTATCGGCAAAGGCGGAATGGCTGAGGTCTATAAAGCCTCAGCCGAAAGCGGCCCCTTTGTCGGTCGTAACTTGGCAATAAAGCGCATCTTGCCGGAATTTCAGGATAATTCCGAATATACAGATCTTTTCCTGGCTGAGGCTGATTTAACCAGGATGCTCAAACACCATGCAATTATACCTGTTTTGGAAACGGGCATAATTGCCGGAAGATACTATATTCTCATGGATTTTATCAGCGGCATGGATTTGGAAAAGCTCACCTACTGGTGTCAGCAGTTTAGTATTACCCTGCCCGTTGATTTTTGCTGTTTCATTGCCTATACCATCGCCGAAGCCCTTTCTTATGCTCACAACGCCAAGTCCCCAAGCGGCACACCGCTTAATATTGTGCACTGCGATGTGACACCGGCTAATATTTTTATTTCCGATATGGGCGAGATTTTTCTGGGCGATTTCGGTGTTTCACAGAGCATCGGCCTCCTGCAGCGCGATGAGCACGCCGTTATGGGCAAAGCCTCTTATATGGCGCCGGAACAAATCACCGGCCAGGAGGTTTTGTCGGCCACTGATATTTTTGCTCTGGGCACCATATTTTATCAGCTGATAACCGGGCGCCCAGCTTATAAAGGCAAAAATTATAATGCCACCTGGGATGCCATCTTGGCCGGTAGCCACACCCAAGCGATAAAGTTGCGCCCGGAAATTTCCCCCGAGTTGAACATGGTAATCGAGCGCGCCATTGCGCCGAATCTGCCGGCCGGCGGCCTGCATGGCTGGCTGCGTCATAATCTGACTCCCTGGAGCACAGAGCGTTACACCGCTGCCGATGAATTACTCAAAGACTTAGGGCCCCTTTTTGATCATAAAATAGGCGACCCATTGGCTATAGCCGCCGTGGTTCGCGGCATTCAACATGTTTTAAAAAGCAAACAACCGGCGAGTTGTCGCTAGGTAATATTATGGAGTTTTTATAATGAAAACGGCCAATTTAGCCATCATGTTTACCGACATTCAAGGCTATACCGAAAAAACTTCCGCCTCTTCCAGAGAAGAAGCTCGCGACCTTTTAAGCAAACATGCCAACCTGCTGATGCCTATTATCCGCCATTTTCGCGGGCGCCTTGTCAAAACGATAGGCGATGCCTTTCTGGTGGTTTTTTACTCACCGACGGCAGCTGTTCTTTGCGGCACCACCATTCAGGATGCTCTTTACAGGTACAATAGCGACAAAGATTCGCAAAATCACATAAATATTCGCGTGGCTATTAATGTCGGCGAGGTGATTCTCTCACGCGGCGATGTTTATGGAGAAGCGGTAAATATTGCTTCCAGAGTGGAAAATATCACTCCGGCTCAGGAGGTGTATTTAACCGAATCGGTCTATCTCTCGATGAATAAGACAGAAATTCGCACCGAAAGAATCGGTGAATTTAATTTAAAGGGCATTCCGGAACCGGTTACCGTTTACTGCGCCCCCCACAATAAGATCACTCAGACCGAAGATGATGTTTCCGGAGCAGGCAATATTCAGCGCCGCCTCACTGCCCCGGCACTTTTAACCATGCCTTACGGCGGTAAGCACCTGGCCGAGGTAGATTCGGAAATTATTACGCCACGACGTCTAAAAGTTCTTTTGATTTCAGCACTTATTCTGCTTGTTGCCGCCATTTCCACTTTTATTGTGCCCAGAGTCCGCAACAATTATCAATGGTCACAGGTCGAATCGGCCATTGGCCGCGGACAAATCGAAAGAGCGCAATCGCTCCTTAATCAAATTCCCAATCGCGTGGAAACCGACACATCACGCCGTTTTATTTTGCAAGTGGAAATTGCCACCCGCCTTTTGGAGCGTCATGAGTCTGAGCGCTCAGCTTTAATTCTGGCAGATCTAAAGCCTCAAGATCTATCAGATAAAACAATGGTTTTTCGCTTGCAATTAAGAGCACTTGAACAATTTATAGAGGCCGGCCAACTGGATACGGCTCTGCATACTATTTCCAGTATCGCCACTTATTCCGATACCGAAAAACGCGCTCTCATTGATATGCACATCGTTCTTGCCGAAGCCCTTTTAAAAATCGGGCGCTTTGAGGAACTGAAAAGCGAAGTGGAGTTTTTGCAGACAGTGGCTCCGGGTAATGCCAAAACTCACCTTTTGGCCGGCCACCTGCACATGGCATTAAGCCAGCGCGAACAAACTTTCCAAGAAATTAAAACTGCCTTTATTCATTACGAAAAAGCACTACAAACGGAGCTGGCTCTCGCCAGTAACGAGCTCCTCCTCGATAACGTGGCCCACTCATATGAAGAATTGCAGGAAAACGAAAAGCAGCAAGTCATCATTATTACCCAGGCGGCTTCTCTCATTGATAAATATCTTGGCGCAAAAGCCATAGATCCGCTTATTTCTCAGCTGGAAAACGGCAATAACAATAAATTGGCCCGCCGGGCTTTAACCGCGCAAATAGCCAAACTGGGAGCCAGCAGTGATGTTGACAACATAAAACTGGCTATTGAAGATTTGGAAGGTATCACCTGTAACACGGCCACCAATCGCCGCCATGCTATGCGTCTCATCGACAGACTCCGGGAAACTGGTACAGCCGATGTGCGGCCTCTGGGGGCGCTGCTAAAATTTGCCGCCAAACAAAACGGTTGCCAAGCCTATGCCTTACAGGCCATCCAGAGACTTATCGGCAAAGATATCGGCTTTATGGCTAAATCCGATCTCACCCTCGCTCCTGTTTTGGAAGAGCTCAGCAATGCCAATTGTCAGCGTCTGAAAAATCGCCAGCGGGCCAAAGCCATCCTGGACAATATGAAACGCATCGGCGATTTGCGTACGGTGGGGCCAATTTTAGCTTTCGCCCAAAAATCCCCCAAATGTGCCGAGCAGGCCATTAACACGGCCAGTGCCATTTTGGGCACAAAAGTACAATTTCAAGAATCTTCCGCAGAAAATCAGTAGAAATATTTTTCCCTAACCGCTTCATTGCCCAGATTATTGAAAATAAATGATAGACATAAGCGCTCCTGTGCACTAGAATACTTCCCCTTAGGGGCGGCCTTATGGCCGATTAACAGCATAGTGCTTTGCGTGAAAGCGTCATAAATGAGTTTGGAAGGTAGTCTGACAGATATTCCGCTGGGTGAGTTGTTCCAAATCATCTCTATGGCTAATAAAACCGGCTCTATAGTTTTACATACAGTCGGAGCCAGTGGTGAAATATTGCTATCGGCCGGCAAAGTATCGGCTGTGCTCAACAGCAATGTCAAAACAACCATAGGTGAAGTTCTCTTTGAAGACGGCATTATTTCCCCGCAACAATACCAGGAAATGATGTATTATCATCGCCACCATCCGGAAAACGAGGATTATCAACCCCCGCGGCTCTGGGAAAAATTCGGTATCGATCCGGCCCAGGTTGAAAGCACATTAAAACACGCTGTGGAGAGCCTCATCTACCCCATGTTTGAATGGGATGGCACTTTTGATTACACAGTAGATGACAGTGTTATGGATAATTACCGGATATTCTCGGTAAATTCTCCGATGATTGTGCTTAAAAACGGCATAAATCCCCAATGGTTAGCTATGGAGGGTATGCGCCTTCTCGATGAGAAAAAGCGCAGTGAACCCGATCCTTATTCCGATTTTCTGGAATACAAAGAAAAGAAGCGGGAAGAAGAGTTTGGCTCTCTCAGCACACCTGCTTATGACGACCCCTTTGTCAGCGAAGTAACCGATGATGATGATTTTTCGGATCTCAACGACTCTGTAAACAAGGAGCCGGAAAAAGCCCCCGAACAAGAGCCGGAGCAAGAGCCGGAACAAGAGCCGGAACAAGAGCCGGAACAAGAGCCGGAGCAAGAACCGGAACAAAAACCGGAACAAGAGCCGGAGCAAGAGCCCAAACAAGAACCGGAGCAAGAACCGGAACAAGAGCCGAAGCAACCGGAAGAAAAAGCTCCGATCGGCCTTCATGAACATGCTCAGTCAATAACTATTGAAGTCAGCGATATAGTGCGCGATGCCCTAGCAGCGGCAGCTAAAGCTAAAGAGATATCCTCTAACGGCCCTCTGGCCAAAACTGAAGTGGCTGTTAAACCGAAATCGGAGCAAGAGCCGGAACAAGAACCCAAGCAAGAGCCAGAACAGGAACCGGAACAGGAACCGGAACAGGAACCGGAACAAGAGCCAGAACAAGAGCCAGAACAAGAGCAGAAGCCTGAACAGGAACCGGAGCAAGAACCGGAACAAGAGCAGAAGCCAGAACAGGAACAGGAACAGGAACCGGAGCAAGAGCAGGAGCCAGAACAAGAGCCCGAACAAGAGCCCGAGCAGGAGCCCACAGATATTAAATATGCCGCAGGATGCACAACCATTGTCATAGACGATGACGAGACTTACCTAAGCCAAGTTAAGTCTGAGCTAACCAGCCTTAATCTTTCTGTTTTTACTTGTAAATCAGTGCGGCTTGGTATCGATCAAATCAAAGAATCTTTGGCAAAAGAAGTACCGCTTCTCGTTATTGCCGATTTGGTAATAGCCAGATCGGACAGCAGCGGCATTTTAGGCGGCCTCGAAGTTTTAGCCGAGCTGAAAAAGCTTAATTCTTCCGTGCCTATAATTATTGTCACCGATTACAATAATGAAGATGCCAGGAAGGAGGCTCTCTCCTCCGGCGCCAATCATTTTATAGACAAGCCGCGCCGGAGTGCCATTTTGCCTAATGCCGTTTCTTCTGAAATGGCAGCTTTTTTCAAGAAAATAGAGCAGTTAATTGAGCCGCTTTTGCCTAAATCAAGCAAAGCGGACATAGCTCCTTCAGAGCCTGAGTCTGAGCCCAAAGCCCAAACAGCGGCCGAACCGCAAAATCAAGCTTTGGAAGAAGCACCGGCCGAAGATGCGCCGAAAACGCAAAAAGATGAGCCAGAAAATGATTTTGACCTCACAGCCGAGCTTTCCGAAGAACTTAGCGATGTGACTTTAGAGCTCGAAGAAGAGGCTCCGGCAGCCGGGCACGATTCGCCGGAAATTTCCACTCTAAAATCTATGATGCTTGAGCTGAATGACCCGGCAAACAAAGAAAATATCACTCTTCTAATTCTGCGTTTTGCCGCGAGTATTCTCCCGCGGGCGGCAATTTTTTATATTACCGATAACGAAGCTATCGGCCTTGGGGGATTTTCAAGTATAAACGGCGAGGAAGAAAATAGTAATTTTATTCAAAAAATACGCAAGCTTACCCTACCGATAGATAATGATTCCATATTTAAAACAATTGTTAGCTTCCGCACCCCATATCGTGGTATTCTGCCAAATACGGCAGCTAATAATCTGCTGCTGGAAAAACTTGGGGGTATAAAGCCTATTGAGGTTTTTGCCGCGCCTATTGTCTCCGCCAACAAAGTGGCGGCGATTTTATACGGCGACACCGTATCCCAGCCTCTCACCAATACTCAGGGGCTGGAAATATTTTTATTGCAAGCCGGTTTGGCTATGGAGCGCACACTTTTAGAACGTAAACTCCTTGAGGCCAGTAAACACTGAGCCGATAGGTGCAGAGCGAGAGGTTATAATGAAGGTACTCGTTGTTGAAGACAGTTCGGCCATGCGTAATGTCATTGCTTCTACAGCTGAAGAAGTACAGGGGGTTGTGGCAGTGCAGGCACCCAATGGTTTTGAGGCTTTAAAGCTTTTGCCAAGCGGTGATTTTGCCCTTATTATTACCGATATAAATATGCCGGATTTAAACGGACTGGAACTAATCCGTTACATAAGACAGCACCCCCGTTATCAAACCACCCCTTTGTTTATTGTTACAACTGAAGGCAGCGATACCGATAGGCAGCGCGGTTTGGCTCTTGGCGTAAACGAATATTTAATAAAGCCATTTGATCCACGGGCCCTCAAAACGTTAATCAACAAATATTTGGTGGAAGAAGGAGCTAATCGTGGTGAGTAATAGCGACGGAAAACGTTCAAGCAAAAAGAACGGAAAAAATAATAATGAAATCGCCAAAAACAGCGAGTTTCTTAACGAAGCGCAGGAAATTATTGATGATTTAAATCGTGATCTCCTGGTGCTGAACTCCAGCGAAAAACAAAATGCCGACCCGGAGCTGATAAATAATCTCTTCCGCAGTGCCCATTCTTTAAAGGGGCTGGCCGGTATGTTCAATGTGCGCTATGTCTCTATTTTAGCTCACAATTTGGAAAATGTGCTGGATGCGTTGCGCCTAGGAAAAATAGAGCTTTCGCAGGAGCTTTTAGATACATTTTTCGATGCTATTGAGCTCTTTACCAAGCTCATTGCCAATTCCGACGACACCAATGACGATGCCAGAGTTGAGCAACTAATGCTCAGAATGGATCGCCTGATTATTCAAAATCAGGATGCCAATCACGGCGATTTGGCCGCCAAATTGGATTTGCCGGCCGCAGTATTTAACAGCTTTACCGAATATGAAGAGCACCGCCTCATGGAGTGTCTGAGAAAAGGGCTCAATATCCTTTCCATCACCACTTCCATGTCTATTGCCGATTTTGATGTCTCGCTCACACAATTAACTTCGGCTCTTAAGCAATATGGCGAAGTCATCACCAAATTGCCGGGCTCAAAGTTTGAATCGACAGAGCTCATATCTTTTGATATTATTCTTGGGACGCAGAAGACAGCCGAAGAGTTGCAAAAACTCATTGATTTTGATGATGTAACCGTGCGCCAGGTAAGCAAATCGGCCGCCACTGAAGCCTCATCTGCGGCCGAAACGGAAACACCGGCTGAAGATGCTTCCACAGCCAATGTGGGACAAGCCGTTATGCCGCTAAACGGCGATGGCGCTCCGATGAAGGAATTTATCGGCGAAGCCCAGGAAATTATTGATAATATCAATCGCCTGCTTTTGGAACTCGACAATGGCCAAAAAAGTGGCAAAATAGCACCTGATTTGATTAACGACCTCTTCCGCAATGCCCACTCGCTAAAGGGCCTCGCCGGTATGTTTGGCGCCATTGATATTTCCACTTTGGCCCATAACATGGAAAATCTGTTGGACGGTTTGCGCCTCGGCAAACTGGCCATTA
>JAEEML010000125.1 GCA_016283195.1 Deltaproteobacteria bacterium
CCACTTTTGCCGGAAAGACTATTGTCAGTAGCCTTTTAAAATTTATTCCCGGTGTCGGCAGTGTGGCCGGCGGCGCCATTGCCGCTACCACTTCGGTGGCTTTAACCGAATTAATGGGTCATGCTTTTATCGCTGTCATCACCCAAGTGGCCAAAGGCAACCTCTCCATTGAGGATTTAGGCAACGATACCGGCATCCAAAAGATGAAAGAAGCCATCGAGCGGGAAAAAAGCGCCAAAAAAGGATAAAAACATACCACGCTTTTCCCAACGAATTTTCTGAAAGATAAAAACCACATTCCGAGCCACTTTAAAGACACGCTGAATCACCGCTTTGAGCTTAACAGTGATAGAACCGGCAGCATTAATTATGCTGTTATTCCCAATACTGTTTTACCGGTTTTCTCTTTATACGCACCATCTTGCCGGCTTTTTTGTAATTGCTATCGCCTTGATATCTATACCAAAGCTCAACCTTCCCCGTAAAAATCCTATTTATCATATTTCTGGCAAAACCAAGACCCTCTCTATTCCACTCTTCCCAATTTACATTTTTATCTTTGCGCCTCTTAATCCAGCTTTTAAATTTTCTCTTTAATTCTTTGGTACCTTTATCGCTAGAGAAGCCCAAAAGCGCCATAACCAATTTTCGCTCATAAAGGTTTACATAAGTCCATAATAATTCATCTTTCTTATTAAAAGATACTCTTTTACCATTTTCGTCTTCATAAATATAACGGCCAGTCGGGCATAAAATAATTTTTTGCTTAACTATTCCCTGTTCCTTGTGGTCCGGGCCTTCTGAAAAAGGCAAGTATAATTTTGCAAAATATTTGGCCGTAAGCCCCTTATCACTTCCGACATATTCCAGCCGTTTCTGCTCTGAAAACAGTTGTTTGAGCCTTTCCAAAACAGCTTTTACCTCTTCAATATATTGGTGGCGATCAAATTTGAATAAAACATTTTTACCATATCTGGTGATATCCCAATAAATTACCTCGCCTTTTATCTCATAAGAGTATGGCCCAAAGCCTACACAATCACCCATTCCGCAAGTACAGGTAAGAACACCGCCAGACCCATTTACCCAGGAGAAAGAGCAAAAGCATGAATAAACCAAGCTGAATAAATCAACATATGCTGAGCAATTACAACCGTCCTCATTCACACTCTCATCGACAAAATAAAAGAGAGCACCCTGCTCATGTTTTATAATTAACTTCTGCCTGACGATCTTGGCATATTTTTTCATTACTTCTCTCCTCCTTAGGCTTGGAAAAGCCACATCCCTTTTCAGTAATATTGGAGAAGACTATCAAAACTCGATAGTCTCAGTAAAAAATTGCCCGCGCAATCCCTAATAAACACGAAAAATGTGGTCAGAACACACATCGCCTCCATTCAAGAATCCCCCCATTTCTTCCCCATAATCCACTAAGCAGCGCCACTATGCGGCTCAAATAGTAGCCGCCTTATAAAAAACACCGTAAAGCAATTTTGGGCTTATAAGGCGCTTTTTCCCCTTGTCCTTTAGGCAAAAATTCCTTATAAAGTCGCCTGGGTGCTAAGCGCCCAAGCGGAGGAATTTATGAGCGATTGGGTCTTTTATTGCTGGAAATGTAAAAATTCCACAAATATGGTCGATAAAGTCATGCGGGCTGATACCTGCCCCCACTGCGGTGCCGATATGCACTCTTGCAAAAATTGCATGTACCACGACACCAATTATCACAATGAGTGCAAAGAGCATGTGGCTTTTTATGTGCCGGATAAAGAAAAGTTCAACTTTTGCGGTATGTTTGAGCCCCACGACGGCCCATTTGAGCCGGATGACGACATTGACTTGGCCAAAGCGCGCCTAAAAGCCCTTTTCTCTAAATAAATTTCACTTTTACCCCATTTGGTGCCAGCTATGACTATTGCCCAAAGCATTGATGAGCTTAGAGCTCGCCATTTGCCGGCTATTATGCAACTTTTAGCCGCCGGCCCGCAGGAAATAACCCCAAAAAATTCCTCATTACTTGAAGAATGCGCCTATCAGCTAAATACCGGCGGCAAGCGCCTTAGAGCCCTTCTGCCCCTGGTAATTGCCCAGGCTCTCGGCAATGACCCGGCCAAACTTGTGCCCTTTGGCGCTGCCTGCGAAATGCTGCACAATGCCACTTTGGTGCACGATGATGTGCAAGACGGCGATGATGAGCGGCGCGGCGCCCCCACCGTGTGGAAGCGTTATGGCCTGCCGGCGGCCATCAACTGCGGCGATGCCATGTTTTATTATGCGCTTTCCCTGCTCTATACACTTGATATTACAGCCGAGCAAAAAGTAGCCCTGAGCTCGTTTTTTATGCAGGAGACTTTAAAAGTCATTAACGGCCAGGAGCTGGAATTTGCTCTGCAAAAGGCCGAAAATCCCACTCTAGCCCAATATAGCGTCATGGTGGAAGGCAAAACTTCCGGTCTCTTTGCCCTGCCCATTGTGGGGGCGGCTAAAATCTGCGGCGCCGCGCCGGCTATCCAAGAGGCGCTGGCTAACGCCGCTAAATATTTGGGCATACTCTTTCAAATTCAGGATGATTTTTTAGACATCTACGGCCAAAAAGGGCGCGCTTTTGTCGGCAGTGATATTGCCGAGGGCAAGCGCTCGTTTTTGGCGCTTTATGCCCTGTCTGCCACTAAAGATCATGGCCGCCTAAGGGCTATTTTGGACACTCCGCGCAATGAAACTTCCAAGGAAATGATAGCCGAAGCCATTGCCATCTTTGACAGCGTGGATACGGCCGGCGCTGCCTTGCAAGAGATAAACACTTTAAAAAATAAAGCCATGGATGCCGTCTCCGCTACGCTCTTCCCTGGCGCTGCCGAGCTCATTAGCGCTATTGCCGATATGCTGCTTGTGGCTATAAAGGATGAGCCCCGCTTAATCACCGGCTAAGGCTTTTCCGGTGAGCACCCAGCGCCCTTTTTGCGCCGACCCCTCGCGAGAAATAAGCCCTTCATTCTTTAGTTTCCTGATATAGAATTTTACTAAATCACGTTTTATACCCAGTTTTTCGGCCAGTTCGGTTTGCGAAATCTGCGGAATAGAAGGCAAAAAGTGGCTCTTGGTGTGTAATTAGGAGTTTGTGACTTGGAAGTGAAGGGGAGAAGGAACGGTGACCGTCATATCGCGTACGAAAGAACCCGATTTTCACCAATTAGCCGCAGCTAAACTAGCTAAGCTAGTAACACCAAGAGCCTAAGAAGTAATAGCATAATTTAAGAAAACCTCAACTCAAAATATAGAAACTAGTATAGAACAGGAATAATATTAGCTTCACAATAGTCTGAGCTATAAGTGCACCACTTGTCACTAAAGAGACTTACGTGCCCTTTGTTATTTCCTTTGCTGACGGTGAGAGCATCACTATTATCCAAAATACGGAATCCAGGAGATAGTTGACCGCGCTTACTAAAGCTCACAGAATTATATAATGTATAATCATGGTTGTGAATAACTGTTTTCTTGACAGATGCACTCGTTCCAGATGCATAAAGACAAGCAATATCGCCATGAGCATTAAAGACCATCGCGTCACAGGAGGTAAGCGAACGATTAATATGGTTTTTCACAATCAGACCATTAAACTCTTTTGCAGATATACATTCATTGGTTGATTTTTCAACAATGTGGTGTGCTCCATAAGACCAACTACGTTCCCCCCAGATATAATTATCTGTACCATCGAAAGTATATGTATAATTCTTGCAATACTTATCACCAGTAGTTTCGTATCTCCAAAAACATTGTGTAGAAATATTATAGTGTAAATGACTATCATAGTAGACATTATATCTTGTCTCTTTTACTTCGTTGCAATGATAATAATGCTGTCCCTTTACTTCCCACATTTGCCCCAACCAAGCATACATGCCTGGGCTACAGGTATTTTTGCTACCACTTTGGCGCTGAGCATAGCCGGAAGCGGTGTGGCGAGTTAAGAGCAAGAGCGTATTATCACTATTCATAGTAAATTTCTTACGGAAAGTGACGGGCGAAGCACTTTCACCACTCACGCCGCTAACGCTTACATAGGGCAGAGTAAGGTTGCTGCTGGTAAATTTCGCGCTGGTATCAAGCACATTCTTAGCCGTTGCAAACCAAGTAGCATCACTTACCGAGCTGGAGCAGCAAGAGACACCATTAAGGCTGGTTGATACATAGTAAGAAACCTCCGCCACACTACTTTCAGCTGCGCCATAAACAGCCTTTATCTGAGTAGTATAAGGACCTTCCGGCTGTGAAGAATCTTTGCTCGGTTTACAATAGCCGCCGCTTTCGGCATCAATCCAGCTAGCAGAGCTAATCCTGCTCTTTGGAGCCGAGCGACATTTAAAGGTGTAACCGGCGGTATTCAAATTATTATGCGTAAATTTAACACGCATGGCACTACCTGCCGGGTTTAACCAGCCAACAACATCTTTGTGACAAGCGTTCTCAAATGGCATGGAGCTGCTAATTGTCGGAGCCACAATTGAAACTTTGGTATCACAATTAGCGCCCTGCCAGCCAGTCAAACAATACTGGCAATTTGTGGTAATATCAAAGTTACTATTACATGACACACACTTCGCAGTGCCGGAAGAATCCGAGCAAGTGCCATGGCCGTTACAGGTAGCCGAGGTACAAGCTGGTTCACAGCTGCCGTTGCCATCGTTATCCTGATAGCCGCTTTCACAAGCAGCACAGTGCTCGCCTGCCCAGTGGGAATTACAAGCACACTTGGCGCTGCCGCCAACTATAGAGCAAGTACCATGATTGCTGCAGCCACCAAAGGTGTTACAATCCGGGAGACAAGTACCGTTGCCATCGTTATCTTGATAGCCGCTTTCACAAGCTGCGCAATTCGGTGCTGCCCAGTGAGAATTACAACTGCAAGTGACCGAGCCACTGGCATCAGAGCAAGTGCCGTGGCTGTTACAGGTAGAAGAGGTACAAGCTGGTTCACAGCTACCGTTGCCATCGTTATCTTGGTAGCCGCTTTCACAAGCAGCGCAATTCGGTGCTGCCCAGTGGGAATTACAAGCACACTTGGCACTGCCGCTGCTATCAGAACAAGTGCCGTGGCCGTTACAGGTAGAAGATGTACAAGCTGGTTCACAGCTGCCGTTGCCATCGTTATCTTGATAGCCGCTTTCGCAAGCAGCACAGTGCTCGCCTGTCCAGTGGGGATTACAAGCACACTTGGCACTGCCGCTAACTATAGAGCAAGTTCCATGATTGCTGCAGCCGCCAAAGGTGTTACAATCCGGGAGACAGGTACCGTTACCATCGTTATCCTGATATCCGGAATCACAAGCGCAATCAACACGGCCGGTAGTGCCGTTTACAAAACAGTGCGCGTTATCCTGACACGATAAATTAGCGGTGTCACAATTCGGTTCACAAGTTTGGTCGTTATTGACATCTTGATAGCCGGTGGCGCAAGCATCGCAATAGCGTCCTTGATAGCCATTGGCACAGGAACAAACCACTTCACCGGAGCCATCATTACAAGTACCGTGGCCATTACAATTACCGGCTGTGGCACAAGTGGGCAAACAGGAACCGTTGGTATCGTTATCCTGATAGCCGCTGTTACACTTACAAATAGCTTCGCCGCTGGTATCTTCGCAATGAGCATTGGAGCCACAAACTTTAGCAGAACAATCCGGGAGACAAATGCCGTCACCGTTGTTGTCTTGGTAACCGGCAGCACATTTGGTACAAGAGCCGTTCTCATCTTTGGCATAACCTTCGCTACAAACACAGGTATTAGCCAATTCACCGCTACAGGTACCATGGCCGTTACAAACATTATTTACACCGCCGGGGCAAGGTGTACAATCCGGGCCGGCATAACCGGGCAGACATTTGTCACAATTAATACCAGTAAAGCCATCTTTACATTCGTTACAATCAGTGCCTTTAAAGTGACCGTTACAAGTACAGCGGCCGTTTACATCACAAGTGCCGTGACCGTTACAGGCATTATCCGCTCCGCCTGGGCAGGGCTTGGAACAATCGCTGTCATACCAGCCATAAACACAGCTGTTACAAGCCGGATAACCGGTAAAGTGACCGTCACAACCGGAACAATCTTCGCCTTGCACATTATCTTGGCAATGGCATTTGCCGTCGGCATCACAAGTACCTTGATTATTACAAATATTACCGATGCCGCCGGGACATTCCAAAGTACAGGTATTGCCATAATAGCCATAAGCGCATTTATTGCACTGGCCCTCATCGTCTCTAGCCCAGCCAGGAGCACATTCGGTACAGAGGCCGTTGGCATCAACCTTCCAGCCGCCCTTTTCGTGGCTAATATCGCATTTACAGCTGCCGTCACCATCAAGATTATCATTGCAAACACCGTGCCCGCCGCAAATGCCGGCCTCAGTACCAAAGCCGGGGCAAGTTTGCCGACAATCGCTACCATAATAGCCGGGGGCACACCTATCGCAATTGGGGCCATCCCAACCGGTGGCGCAGGTGCAATCGGGGCCGGAGCGGTTGGCTGTACATTCATTACACAAATCGCCTTGAAAGCCTTTATCACATTGGCAGGTACCGGGGCTACTCAGACCATCGAGACAAGTACCATGACCATTGCAAACACCGGCTTCTGTACCGAGACCGGGGCAGGGTTCACAATTTTCACCAAAATAATTATCATTACATTCCGCACAGTTTTCACCGCTATGGGCCGGATCGCATTCGCAATTATCACCGGCGCGGCCGTTGCCGCAGCTTTCACAATTTAAGCCGACAAAACCTTCAGCACACTGGCAAAGGCCGGAACCATTTATGCCCATAGAGCAGGTTCCATGACCGCTGCAAATGCCCTTTTCGCTACCAAGGCCCGGACAGGGCAGACAATCTTCACCAAAATAGCCATCGGTGCAACTGTCACAGGCGCTGCCGCTAAAACCAGTGGCACAAGCGCACTCGGAGAGCTGGCCATCGCTATTGGCATCTTTACAGCTATAACCATGCTCAACAGTACAAGTTGCCGAACAACCATCGCCGCTCTCTTCATTGCCGTCATCGCAAGCTTCACCGGAATCGGAAGATCCGTCGCGCGCAGCTAAAATAAAGCCATCGCCGCATTTAGCTTTTTGACAAGTACCGTTAGCACCGGAGGGACAACTGTCGGTAACTATATAATTGCCGTCGTCGCAACCATTCTCACCAAGCTCCGCTCCCACACGCATACCATCTCCGCAAATAGTTGTGCATACTGTGGGTGAGCTCTTATCGCAATTCCAGCCGGCTTCTTTTTGGCAGGTAGCCGAACAACCATCACCGCTCACTTCATTGCCATCATCACATTCTTCGGTATCTTCTAATTTGTTGTTACCGCAAACAACACTTTTGCCAGGCACACAAATGGCTTCAGCTTCGGCACAATGTTGAGAAACAACATCACAATCTTCATCGGAGCTGCAGGGCTTTCTACACACTTTGTCATAGCATACAAGCCCAGATAAGCAGCCTTTCGGGGCATCAGCACAGCTTTTACCCTCTTCGATACTGGGTTCGTTTGGAATAACTACTTTAGTTCCGCAAGCAGTCATCTCAAGAGCCAATAGAACCCCAACTAACGATAGCAGCTTTTTTTGGTGGTACATGGTAGTCTCCTCCCGTACAAGTCCACGGTCGCATTATACAATTTGATACAGAATATAACAAGTTTTTTTAGTAGGAGCTAACAGCGTGATAATATTGTATAACTTTCCAAAGCAATTAGATGGTTTACCAAATAATCGCTATTATGCCCGCCGGCAGGCAAGAGCAAAAGTTCTTCCATGCCGTCGCTCTTAGAAAAGGCCAAAACTAAATAACGGCCACATTGGACAGGCTTTTTAAAGAAGGAAAAACGGTAAGCGGCGCGCAGCACTATATGGCGCTCTTGAGAGACTAAATCCATAACAAAAGGCGCTTTTTTTGCCCGCAAATTTATGCGCAGGGTTTTGGGATAGTGCTCCTTTAAGTAAGCGGAAAACTTCTCCGGCGTAGCGATAGCCAGGGGCAGCTTTTTAAGCCAGGGCAAGCTAACAATATTTTCCAAATCGGCCTTTGTAACCTTCTTTTGGTAAGAAGTGCGCACTCCGCCGCCCGTTAAGAGATAGAGACGCGCTCTGCTCCAAGGTACTTCGGCCTTCTGGAGAGTGTTAAAATAGAGAGCTTTTGTCTTGGTCACCATAGTGAGAAATTCGTGCGCTTTAAGAGATTCGGCCAGTTGCTGGATAGAGAGCTCGGTATATTTATAATTTTTGTCAAAATCGATTATGGTCACATAAGCTTCGCCGCTTTTTGAGGCAGCAAGGTAATCTTTAAAATGTTTTAACCAATCGGCATAAGCAAACTCATGGTGCCATTTAATAGCTTTTGGCCAAAAACGCATGGAAAATTCCAAAATAAGAATAGCCCCCAAAAGTATGCCGCCGAAGGCTAAATCGCGGCTTAAGAAGAGCAATTCGGAGCTATTAAGAGCCCACATAGCCAGGCCAACGGCCACAGTGCTGAAAATGAGGGTAAAGTAATGTTCCTGGCAAAAGGCCCGCATTTGCGCGGCAGCCAGACGCGAGCGCAGGATAAAGAAAAAGGCGCTCCCCAAAAGCAGGGCGACCATATCTTCGCGCAAAAAGAAATAGCCGATGCCAATAGAAATAATCCAGGTAACAATGCCCAGTTCATAGCTGATAAAATTAAGGTAGCGCCCCATTTTAGGTTTGGCAAAACCAAAAAGAGAGCTGCCATATTTCTTTAGATCAAAGTAAAAAAGGTTGGCCCAGGCAATGGAAATATCAAGCAAAGGGATGGTGACAAAAAAGAAGACCGTCCAAAAAAGGGCAATAAAGCCGCCACGATCCATATTAAAGAAGCTCATAATCAGCAAAGTGCCGACACGCATAGAGACCGAAGCCAGACCACTCAAAAAATAGCTAAAGCGCGGCCCTAATTTGCCGCAATTTTTCAGGCTTTTTATGGAGGCCACCGGCAGAGTCAGGTGCATATTCAAATTCACTCTTTGCCCGCGGAAGTGGCTGTCCTGCTGCTCAAAAGAGAGGTGCAGGCGCTCGTAAAGCGGAGCAGCAAAATAAATGGTGAGGACAGCCGAAACAGTAGCGGAGACCAAAGTGGCGTAAATAATGGCGGTTAAATTATAAATGGGCCACAGGAGGATGAGAGTCAAAAGCCAAGACACTTCGCCGGCGATAATCGACCAGAGCGGGCGGTAAACTCGGCTAAAGCCATAAACAGCCGAATGAACAGTGCGGCTTAAAATACTGGCGGCCAGGCGAAAGAGCAGACAAAAGAGATATAAAACGGTGAATTGGCGATCGCTGCCCATATAAAGGGCTTCGCCGCCGATTAAAATGGCGATGGCTACGGCCAAAATAGCAGTGGCGGTGATTACCGCAAAACTATACCAGGCATTTACCCGCCTCTGGCACCTGGTGAGGCGAAAGAGCTCCAAATCGCGGCGCACACCGGTGCGGAGTCCTTCCAGCTCGCCCCACCAAAAGGCTTCAAAAAGGCCTATTATGAGCCTTAAAAGCGCCAGCTCCAAAAACTGATCCTGACGCAATTTATTAAAAAACAAAAATAGTTCCACAAAATGCAAAAAAACGCCAATGCCCTTGGAAGCACCAAAAAGGCGCAGGCGGTACCAAGTGTAAGAAAGGGTGCGGTGGCCAAATAAAACGTCCTCAACGGTAGGGCGTTTTTCCTGCTCGCGATATAATTTTTTTAGACAGGCGGTTACATTATTAACTTTGTCCATCTAATTTTTCCTTCGGCAGGAGCGATTGCGCAAAACAACTAAAGAACGATATCCCCAAACCTCACGCACATGGCGGGGCGAATACTTACGCATCATGGCCGGGCTACCATTGCCGGTAGCCAGCTTAATCAAAAGACGGGTGAAACGGTAATCCAGCTGCTTTAGCTGCGACCTGTCAGTGACAATGCGGCGTAAAGCATCGGCATAAGGGTGGCTGTGCTGGCAGGTGGAATTAAGCATGGAGTTTAAATGCCTGGCCAGTATTTTGCCCAGTTCATCGGGCGTAGGTTTTTCGCGTTGATACATTTTTACAATGTGCTCTAAACGTTCTTTGGCGGCCGCATAAAGCATGCCCATGCGTTTGGGGCGAATCATCACCGTGCCATGAAAATCTATGGAAAAGCCCAAAAATTCCACGCGGTTAGCGCCAGGAAAAGCAGGTGAGTCACAAGGGCGGCCGGCACCGTTAAAGTAGATAGAGAGCTGCTTTTTTTCATTTAATGAAAGGCCAAGTTCATTTAAGCCGCTGGAGATAGTGGCAATGGCCTTTTTGGTGAGCTCCTCTTCAGGACTGATAAAGATAATGTCGTCGCCGTAACGGGCATAAAAGGTATCGGGCATAGCGGAGAGTGCGGCATCTAAGTGCGAAAGATAGAGGTTGGCAACGGCATTGGCCACCGGCGAACCGGTGGGAATTCCCTGCTCCATGCGCCCTTCCCGGCCGTTTATATCAATAATAACCGGGCGAATACTCTCCCGAAAAACCTGCCAAAGCTCCTGATGACTCTCCACTTCACCGGGTCCCAGAAGAGTCTTAAGCCACTGCCAAATGGGCGCTCCGTCATATACGGGAATGGAATCAAAATAGGCCGAAATATCGGTGCGCACCAAATAAAGACCGCGCTGTTTGGGATCGGTAACTTTTTTACGATAAGCGCGCACATATCTGGCAAGAGCCTGCACCGCCCCGACATAAGAATAGCCGTCACGGTAAGAATAAACATTGGGCACCAGCGTTTTGGCTGTGTACATATTAAGTATGGCGGTTATCGCCAGGTGCACTATGCGATCCACCGGCTTAAATTGGTAAACCGTGCGCTCTTTTTCATGGGTTACAATGCGAATGGCAACGCCAGGAGAAAAATTATAATCGCCGGCAGTAATATCTTTGGCAATAGCTTTACACAGGCGCTTTTCGGCAAAACGCATGCTAGTAATGGTGCAACCCTCCTGTTGCCTGGCTTCTGGGGTGTGGCGCCAAGCCGGGCTCTCGGCCACATGCAAAAGCGCCTGACGATAAATATCGCTTCCCTTAAGCAATTTCACCCACTCTATTGCCATAAGAGTACCTGTTTTTTCAAAAAGAGGCTCATTTGATCGGCACAGCTTTTATTTGCACTTTGCCGTTTTCTACAGCCACCCGAAACTTCACATCGCGACAGGCATATTTGCTCTTAAGCAAAGTTTGCTGCTTGGTAAGGGCTCCGGCAAGAGCCTCATAAGAGAGATTAGTATTTTGCCCCATCCCGGCCAAAGCGTTTTTATATTCGTTATATATATATTCCAAAGGCCTTCCGGCCTGAGCGGCCGGCGAAGTAGCCGGCGGGGCTATAGCCTGGGAAGATTGCGCATTTTGGGTCTCTTGCGCCTTTGGAGCTTGGGCAGCTTGCGGGGCTTGCGGCTTATTGGTGCTGGCGGTTATCTTGGCAGCACGCAGACGATCGCGCTTATAAGTGCCTTCTTCAATCTGGCGCATTATGCGATTCCAATAACCAAGGTAACTATTAAATTTTGCTACTAAATTATTGCGTTGAAAGCGCAGAGCGGTATTGGAAATCTGCTCTACTGTAGCCGCCCGCACCTTTTTGCTCACCGCTTCGAATTCATCAAGCGGAGCCAGGCGCTCAAGGCCCATAAAATATTGCTCATAAGCAAATTTAAGATGGGCTATATCACTTTCCAGTTCTTTCAGTTGTGCGTCATTCATCTGGGTATTTTGCTATATTCTTTATTTTTTTTAACAAGATACGCTTTTTTTGCGCCACAAAAGCCCAAGCGCTAGGAACACGAGAAGAGCCACATTGGCGCCGCCGGCGGCATTGCAACCAGCGCCCCCGGCAGTCTTCTCGGTTAAAATAGGCTTGCCTAAATTAGTAGAAAGAACAACTTCCTCTTTATTAAAGACTTTTAGCGGAGAAATATTGCCGGCTTCATCGCTGGCAACTACTTCAAGAGCGCCGCCCATGGTTACCACTTTGGCCGAGAGATCCGCAAAAGCGCTGATATCTTGCCAGGAAGTCTGGTGCGTACCATCATTATAGCGCACTTTTAAGCTCAATTTGTCGGCAGCGCTGCCCATATCCTCAGCCCAAATGTGCAAAACATCATTCTGAATAGCGCTAAAGACCGCCGGGCGCACGTTATCAACCAGGATGCTCAAATTATCCAAAGCAAACTCCCTGGCACTGCCGGGAATACGAGCCACCACTGCAATATTGTGGCGCCCGGGCAAGCGCAAAAGGCCGCTTTTAATGAGCATTTTGCCATTTTCGGCCGGCCGGCGGTAAGAGAGCCATGGGCCGTTATCAACCCGGAAGCGATATTCATAACCTGGGGTGGTCATAAGAGCCAGAGTGCCGCTGGTTTTACCGGCGAGTTCAAAGCCGTAAATGTTCTGCTCTTCACTAAGGGCTTTTATAAGGCCGTTATCGGCCGCCGGCCGCACCGCCGCCGGAGCGGAAGCATTGGGCAGAGCGCCGCCGTGGCCGGCTCTATAGCAAGCTAAGTCCTTATTATTATTTAAATCTTCCTCAGCACAGAAAGTGGCATAAATAGCCAGATAGTGGCCTGGCAAATCGGGATTTGGTTCGGCTGGTTCGCGGCGAATATCATTAAAGAAGAGATCAACATGCTCGCCAAAAAGCGCCGAAAGTCCCTCGGTAATATTCACGTTAAAATTGAAATTATTGCTTAAAATCGAGCCTAAGAGCATATCGAGGAGACTCTCCAAAAGCTCATCCAATTTGGCATGCGGGGCCAAATCATTAAAGACAGTCACAAAATTCTTAATGGCCAGGTCATCAACCATAACTCCAAGCTGAGCATCGTTGGTGGAAGCCACAGTAAGTCCGGCATGAATATCCATAAGGAGTGTAAACATACGGGCATAGCGATTCTCGGTAAAGAGGAAGAAAGAAAGTTCCAGCTGATTAAAGCTAATAGAAACGATGCTGTCATTTTTTACGGCCCCGGTAGCTTCATCAACAATCTGTTTACCGGTACCCATTTCCACTACCGGAGCACTGGAAGGTCTTAAAGAAATGATAACCGGAGCATTAGAAGGCGCAAGATAAGAGAGTTCAGGGGCCAAAGTGGCAAAAAGGCCGACTGTCGGCGAAAAGACACCGCCAACCAGTGCGGAAAGAGAATCGGTATCCATTTTCACACAAAGAGCGCCGCTTCTAATGAGGCCAAAAAAGAGCTGGGCCAGTGAATCTTGCGACAAAGTTAAAAGAGCATCGTAATTTTCCGGATGCTGGTAACCATCCTGGCCGATAATGGTCACTACGCCGTTATAATCGGGCAAAGTAGTGTGCATGGCCCCATAAACCGGTGGCTCGATATCGGCAATGCAATTGGATTTTTCCGCGCCGAAAGCGGCATCAAGAACCACACTTAAACCGGCACTGCTGGCATTATTGCCGCTCTGAGTAATACGCAGAGGGTTCCTATTTGGCGCCACATGGAGACCAAAAGTTTCGGGATAGGCCCACATTTTGTCTAAACCATCTATTTTAGCCATACCAGCAATCATTTCCGGCAGGCTAAAGCCGTAAATATATTCCACCGGTACTTCGCCCATAGCTTCGTTAATTTTGTCACTGGCCAGTTCGATAAGTTTTGGCATAAAGAGATCTTTAAAAATGTCGGCGCCGCTTAAAATAACATTACCGGCCACCAAAGCTACCCGCAAAGCACCGCAAGCCGCCCCGTTGCCATCAACGGAACCTCTGATACTATTAATGCCCAAATTAAGGGTACTGGCGGTATCATTTATATTGAGATCCAAAATTTTAAGACCGGCAGAACCGGTTTTAACGCCAATATCAATAGCTAAAACAATACTGTCAACATGGGCTAATGGGCCGTTATCGGTGCCGTGAATAATGCAGTCACTGACATTTAAGTTGGCATATAAATCCATATCGTTAAGAGTAACATTTAAGCTGGCTGGGTAATCACCATTGCCGTCCGCAAAAGCAACGGTTGTATTGCTATCAAGTTTGGTAATATCCAGATCGAAAGTACCGCTAAAACTACCGGAATTAACTACAAAACGGGCTAATTTTTTTCCGTTTTCTTCTACTACCTGGCCGGCAGCACTGCCTAAAAGCTCACCCATGTGGCCGGTAAAAAATTCCAAAAGGCTGTTGGAAATGCGCACGCGCAAAATATCATCCCGCATGGCGCCGCCCTTGGGAGCGGGATCGGGATATTCGTAATCCGCAACTTGGCCGGGAAAAGCACAGCCGGCGGAATCGCCGCCACAGGCAAGAGGCAAGGCAGTAAGAGCCATCAGGGAAAGATGCATGATTTTCGAAGAAAGCACTCTATTCATCACTTTTGCTCCTAAATAAGAGTCGCCCCAAAGCGGGCGGCGCTTATTCTAGCACAAAAGGCATAAAAATAACTAGTATGCAATTTTTCAACTTCCACTATTCCAACTTGCCTTGAAAGTGTGCTAAGGAGTCTTGCATTATTGCCAACTGGTATGGTGCCTGTTGGCGCTTTAACCAGCCGTCGGCGTGAGAGGTGCGCCAAAGCGGCAAATGTGGAGTTTAGAATGGCCCTATGGGGCCAACCCGTTCAGGAGGAAAAGAATGCAGGAGATTTCCCTACGGCAGGTCATTGAGTACGCCATTGCAATAGAAGAAGAAGGCTATCGCTTCTATCGCCGGGCTATGCGTGTGTCGTCTAATGGGGATTTGCAACAATTGGCTGAAAGCTTTGCCACAGATGAGCTTAATCAGGCCAATCGTTTTAGAACCGCTCTGGGTACCAAAAGTATAAAAGCGGCCGATTTAGACCGCGTTTTATCGCTAGATGATGCCTTGATGCCGGAGCTCACCCGCTCAGATTTGGTGCGCAAAGATGAATTTGACAAAGACATTTTAAAAGATGCCATCGACCGGGAAGAAACCACCCAAAAACTCTACACCTTTTTGGCCGGGGTTAGTGATTTAAACGCCGCGATTAAAACCATCTGTGAGGAATTTATCGAGCAGGAAGGTGGGCACCTGTCCCAGTTAAAAGCCGCCCTGGCCGCTATAGCTTAATTACATATTTTCTAAAACCTGCTGCGAGGTAACAAGTGGATAAAATCAGCCATTTATGGCGTCTTATTGTTGCCGATATTCCCCGCGAGCAATATAAGGCCATCTTTTCTATCTGTCTGGTGGATTACTTTTTGATGATGGGCTATTCCATCAATCGCCCCATCTCACAATCCATATTTTTGAGCGCTTTTACGGAAAAAGGGCTGCCCTACGCCTGGCTCTTTGTGGCCATAGTCTGCGCCGCCGCCGTAGCCATTTTAAACAAATTACTCAATAAATTCGATATTATCCGTCTCTATAGCGCCAGCGCCGCGCTCACGGCCCTCACTATGGCGCTCATCACCGCCGGCCACTATTTTCCCCAGGAAAGCTTCATCTATAAAGCGAGTGCCTTTTTGAGCTTTGCCCTAAAAGATATTTATGTGGTCATTCTTTTGGAGCAGGTGTGGAGCTATTGCAACCTTATTTTTAATAATAAAAGCGCCGCCAAATTATACGGCTTTTTTACCGCCATCGGCACCATCGGCTCACTTTGCGGCAATTTGGCAGTGAGCCAGCTGTCCCAGGTATTGGGCTCCAGTAATCTGCTCTGGGGCGCCTCTATCGGCATTGGCCTTTCGGCTTATCTCTTTTTGGCCCGCGAGCGCGGCGCGGAAAAGCGTCTCACCGGCGGCGGCACCAAGCTGGAGCGCACCGAGCACGGCGGCACAGCTATTCTGTTTAAGTCCAAATATCTCTTTTTTATGGCTCTTTTGGTGCTCTTTATGCAGCTGGTCATCAATCTTTTGGATTTCCAATTTAACGGCCTGGTGAAAAATGTCATCCCGGCTGAAGATGCCCGCTCCAGCTTTTTTGGCTATTTTTATATGTCCATCAACGGCTTGGCGCTCTTAATCCAAATAGTTCTCGCCCCCATTATGCTCAAAAAGCTGGGCGCGATGAAATCGCTCTGGCTGGCACCTATTTTACTCACTGTAGCAGCCATTGCCATCATCGCCATGCCTATGCTCACCATTGTGGCCGGAGCTATGGTGCTCGCCAAGGGGCTGGATTATTCGCTAACAAGAGCCGCCAAAGAAATGCTCTATCTGCCTCTTACTTTTGAAGAAAAGTACAAAGCCAAAGCAGTTATTGATATGTTTATTTACAGAACAGCCAAAGGAGTGGCCTCCGGGCTGCTTATCCTCTTGCCCTTTATTACCGGTAGCGTCGCGCTATTTAGCGGAATTTTAACGCTTATTTCTCTTGGTGGCTGGTTTGGCGCGCTGATTGGCCTCAAAGTTACGGAGCCGAAGCCTCTGGATGCAGCATAAAATCGGCTTTTAAAGCAGCGTGGTCGGAGCCGGCATAGCCGCTTTTACCGGCAGCATCAAAAACAACCGCCGCTGTGCCGCTTATATAAGCACCGGCGGCTTTCTTGGCCATAAAGAGGTGATCCAGAGCATAAGTAGCGCCACCATAATAATAAGTGGCTTGCTCTTTTTCCGGGAGTTCGGCGGCCACTCTTAAAAGCTCGCCATCCTCTTCAAGCGCTTTTAGCGGCTCGCTACCCGGGTAATCGTTTAAATCGCCGCCCATAACAATAAGCGCTTCGGGATATTGCCCGGCCCGCTCCACTAAATAATCATGGGCTGTTTTAGCTTCGGCCAGGCGCCTAGCCCCGTCATCTGCACCGGCTTTGGAACGGAAATGAGCGCAAAAAACAATTAAATCGGGCTTTTTAGCCTCTTGGGCAACAGGATCGACAGCTAGCTGTAATTCAATAAAAATCCGCGAGAAATAAGGAATAGAACTATTTCCGGCTGTCAGGTCATCATGAAAGAGTGTGAAAAGCAGCTCACCGTTATATAAAATTGCTGTATTTAAAGAGCCTTTATGAATGCCCTCGCCGATAACATAAGAGCTATATAGATCTTTTAAGCGGCTGTGCAAATCACCTATAGCTTTTGGACTTTCCACCTCCTGGAGAAATACCACCTCGGCATTTAATTTGCGGATACCTTCCGCCACTTTGTTTAATTTTTTATTATATTCGGTTGATGAATACTGAGTTTCAAAATCGCTGGGCCCACAGGAGCCGCTATCACACACATTGTCAAAAAGTTTTAAGACATTAAAGGTGGCAATGGTGAGTTTCTGCGGAACGGGGGCAGCAGGTTCGATAGTAACAGAATCTGTATTAGCAGGCTCTATAGTGGCAGGTTCATGGGCTGCCGGCTCATTTGTAGCCCCCGGCCCCAGCTCAAGACCACATGCCGGCAAAAAGAACATAAATGCAATTGCCGGCACCAATCGGGCTTTTTTTTCAAAATGCATCTTCTCTCTCCAAAGGCAAAACGAACTCTTGCTTCACACCGGCTACCCATATATCATTGGCCGCGGCGCCCGGCGTCATCATACACGAAAGAGCCTATTATGAGCAAATGGTTCAAAGAGTTTTTACAAACAGTTTTTAAAATAGAGCCCGGTGAGTTTATCATCACTGCTATAATGTTTATATATCTACAGGCGGCCACCGGCACTTTCATTGTGGCGCGCATCACCCGCGATGTTATTTTTATGGATATCCCGGGCTGGCGCCAAAAGCTGCCGCTGGTTTATATGGCCGTGGCTATAGTTGTAGCCGTCATCATGTATCTTTACACCAGAGTTGAGCGCAAACTGCGCCGCGACCGCACTAACGAAATAACACTGATAGTCTTATTTTTCTTAATGATATTAAGTCGTTATCTCTTGCTGATTTGCGACCACTGGTTTAAATGGGCCTTTTATGTCCTAGTGGAAATAATGGGCTCTTTTTTAATTGTGCAATTTTGGTCCATTGCCAATGAGATTTTCCACACCAGGCAGGCGAAACGCCTCTTTGCCGTAATTGGATCCGGCGGCGTTTTGGCCAATATTATCGCCGGCTTCGGCGTTAGAAGTTTGGTTAAAATAATCGGCACACCAAATATGCTTTATGTTATTGCCGCCCTTCTGGCGGTGGCCTTTGTTATGGTCTTTTTAATAAGCGGCCGGGCCAAGAACGAACTTGAGGAGGCCTGGCAAAAAAAGGCTGTCCGCCGGGTGAACCAGCCGGAACCGCCCAAAAAAGAAAAAGAGCCCATCTTTGCCACACGCCATTTAAAAACCATCGCTGTTATTGTGGTCATCACTTATATTGTTTCCACTTTGGTGGATTATGAATTTAAAGCCATTTTGGGTGATATCATCACCGAGACCGATGCCAGAAGCCAATATTACGGTCTTTTCTTTGGCTTAACCGGCATTTTGGCGGCTATTATTCAACTCTTTTGCACCAGCCGTATTCTCGAGCGTTTTGGCCTCCTGCCGGCGCTTTTGCTATTGCCCTGTGCCATGTTTGGCGGCTCTATGGCTCTTTTTCTGCTTCCCAGCCTCCTCACTGTCACTCTGGCTAAAGGGTCGGAAAATGTCCTGCGCTACACTGTAAACGATGCGGCCATGCAGCTTTTATATTTACCGGTACCAGCAGCCCAGCGCGGCCGGGCCAAAGCCTTTATCGACGGTATTTTAAAACATGCCGCCACCGGTAGCGCTGGCCTTTTGCTCTTCCTGGCCACAGCTATATTACCCGGTTTCATAAACTATCACATAAAGCCGGAATACTTTTCTCTGCCGGCTATGGCTCTCCTTTTAATCTGGGCTCTGCTCGTTATTCGCTTAAAGAAAGAATATGTAGCTTCGCTTTTAAATACTTTGCACAAAAGGCGGCTCGATTTTTCCGATTCCTCTATCAAAATTAACGATGAAAATACTTTAAAAGTAGTGCTTGATGCTCTCTCTTCCAATAAGAGAGGCTATGTGCTCCACGCTTTTGAACTTTTGCCTTTCGTAGAGCAAACAGGCAAAGAAATAAACGATAAAATCATAGAATTGCTCTCCAGCGGCGACCATAATGTGCAAATTGCCGCTCTGGATTATCTCGCTAAAGCCGCTCTACCGATCCAGGCCGATAAACTGCGCGAATTACTTAAAAGTCCAAACGAAGCCGTGCGGGCAGCGGCTATTAAAGCTTACTCGGCCAGAGAAAAACAAAAGGCCGCCCCGGAAATAGAGATCTTCCTGGATGATGAAAGCCCACTGGTAAAAGCCAGTGCTGTCTCCTCACTTATCCGCTTTTGCGGTTTAAACGGCGTTTTACGCTCGGCCGATACTTTAAAAAATATGCTCGCCGCCCAAGATATAAAACTGCGCGAAATGGGCGCCAGAGTGCTGGGCGAAATAAATGTCCCCACTTTTTACGAGCCGCTGCTGCCCATGCTGAAAGATGAAAGCCACGAAGTGCGCAGTGCCGCCATAGAAGCCGCCGGCAAGTTACACGCTGAGGAATTTTTGCAACCCCTGCTTGAAGAGCTCAAAGACAGCCGTTTTGCCGCCATGGCCGTAAATGCTTTGGTGCGCTACGGTTCCGCTATCGAAGAAGAGCTGATAGCCATTATGGATGATTCGCAAAAAGATCCTAAAGTACGCGAAAATATTCCCAAAATTTTGGTGCGGATCGGTGGGCAGAAAAGTGCCGATGCCGTAAGCAAACAACTTTTATCGCCGCTTTTGCCTCTGCGCTTTAATGCCAGCCGTGCGCTTAGCCTGCTCCTCCTGGGGCACCAGGAAATCACCTTTGATATGCCCACTGTAAGGGCGGCTTTTAACGGTGAAGTCGGGGAGTTTTTGGAAAGTGCGGCCATGGAGCTTGATTTAGCCATTACCGATGGTAACAAGAGCGATTTGCTCTTTTTAGATACCTTCCGCCACCGGCGCCAGCTAAATTTAAAGCGCATTTTTAAATTGCTGGAAATTATTTATCCCGGCACTTCCTGGGAAGTTATTTACCAAAATCTCGGCTCCCCGCAGAAAAATATTCGTGCCAACGCCATTGAACTTTTGGATAATATTTTGGAAGCAGCCGATAAAGCGCTTATTTTGCCTATTATTGAACTAACTGATTTAAAAGTTCTTTTGAGCAAAAATCCGCAAATAAGACGCCGCTCGGCCGATGAGCGGCTGAAAGATTTTCTAAGTAGCCGTGACCGCTGGCTGCAAAATGTGGCCATCTATTATATCGGCACCAAAAAACTCAGCACTTTTGTTCTCCAGCTGGAGGCCGCCCAAAAAGCCGCCGATGAAGTGGTGCGCCAATCGGCTCTTTGGGCACTTTCAAGAATGCCGCGCCACATGAATTCCGCCCATTATTTGGAGGTGGCCCTGGCAGACCGTTCGCCTCTGGTTAAAAATTACGCCCTTTCACTAAAAGCGGAGCTTAACCGATGATACCACTTATAGAAAAAGTTCTTTGTTTAAAAAGCATTGATTTATTTGATCAAATTTCCACAGAAGAGCTTTCGCCCATTGCCGGTATCGCCGAAGAGTGCAACAAAAATGCCGGCGAAGAAATTATCCACGAAGGAGATCAGGGCGATTGTATGTACCTCTTAATAGATGGCCGGGTAAAAGTGCACAGCGGCGAAAAAGTCTTTGTGGAACTGGGTGAAGGCAGCTGTTTCGGCGAAATGGCCATTTTGGATACCGAGCCGCGCTCCGCCTCTATCACCGCTCTCACCGATTGCGTATTGCTACGCATCTCCCGTGAGGATTTTAACGAGCTTTTGCTCGAAAAACCGGAAATTTCCCGCGCTATT
Source organism: Deltaproteobacteria bacterium (assembly GCA_016283195.1). Classification (GTDB taxonomy): domain Bacteria; phylum JAEEML01; class JAEEML01; order JAEEML01; family JAEEML01; genus JAEEML01. The sequence goes on from JAEEML010000125.1 coordinate 20,802, forward strand.
TTGAGTGTTCTCACTCACCGCCTAAGAGAGGCCAACAAGAGGGTAAAATAGGAGATTTTTATGCCGCTAGCCCCGCTTATCATTAGCCATATAGTTATAATTTTGGCTTTTAGCGCTCTTGTGCTCTTTATACTTAGGCGGCGCGTTCAAAGGCGCGTAGCCAAAGCTGCCGCTGCCGCAAAGGAATTACCAGCCCGTGAGCCGGAATTTTATCTCCCGGTAATGCCGCGGGTTTTACCTCTCTTATTCCTCACGTTCGGCAATACTGCTTTATTTCTCCTTTGGGCTTTAGCCATAAATTATGCTTTAAGTGCGCCCCAAAACCAAAATTTAACACATGGCCTCTTTTTAGTGGCTCTGCCGCTTTTTGGCCTGCCGCTCGTGGGGCTTTTTTACGCCTACAAAAGAGGCATTTTTCATGAAAATTCGCGCTAACAATAGTTGGGTAAAGTTTCGCTATGCAGAATTTTATCAAAGAACGGCTTAAAAGACGCTTTTTCGGCCAGATATTCGGCACTTTTTGCGGCTCCAAGCTGCTATTTGTCTGCCAAAATGCCGATTTGCCCGAAGTAGCTTATTTTTTGCAAAACGACCAAGATCTACGATTTGATCGCCTGGCCAATATCGCCCTCTTTGACATAGAGCCGAAAACTTTTACCGTCGGCAACATAGTTTGGAGTTCTCTACCGCAAAACTATCAATATTCCAAGGTAGTTATATATCAATTATCCAGTACATTCTGTGCTCAGGATGTTACCATTGTCACCCCCTTGGCTCCGGAAACGGCTCTTAAATCTCTGGCGGACATTTGGCCGGCAGCCAAGCGCCTGGAGGAAGCTCCTCATGGCAGTGCGCCAGCGCCAGCAGCTAAACCGGCCGATCTTCTCCTAACCCCGGAAGATCACAATCTGCCTTGGCCTTTTACCATTTCCATAAACTGCCACGACACAAAAGTCAGCAATCTCCGGTTAAAACCGGCCGGTGAATTATTCAATAGCTCTAATATTATAGGCATGTTACCGCAAAAAGTTCTCATGGCTTTGAATGAATTGGCCTTGCCGACAGCTCTCGAAGCGGAGAGTGCTTTTTTGCTCCTTCAAGAAGAAGCGACCGGCATAAAAATTCCCGCGGAAGCCGCTTATATAAGAACAATTCTTTTGGAACTTAACAGGGTAATAACCCTAAATAGCGCTATAAGCCTGGTTCTTGAGCTAAATACGCTCACTGAAAGCGCAGCTCTTTTACGCCTTAGTGCCGCAAAACTCTTAACCGCAGCACAAAATGTTGCCCCGGACAGTTTAAAGGGCCCATTTTTGCGCCTGGGCGGCCTCGCTGCTCCGCCTAAGGAAAGCTGGATAGAGGCACTTTTAAGCGCAGCCGGAGAATACCAGAAAGTTTTAAATAAAACATGCCAGGCTTCAGAAAAAAATTTTCTTTTAAAATCACGGCTTTCCACTTGTGGCATTCTAAGCGAAGAGCTCGCTAAAAAATATGGTCTCTATCAAACCGACCGCCGCTCTTGTCATCCTTATCTTGCCTATGGCGAGCTGGAATTAAAGACCCTAGAAATGCCCTTTAAAAGCGCCTTTAGCCGCCTATTGCGCCATTTTGAAATAATACGCGAATCATTAAATATCATCAGCCACCTGGCTGTAAAAGTCATCGGCAGCGGAACATACAATGCCATAAAGGGCCAGGAAGTTGTCGCATACGACTTAAAAAGCGGCTTTTATAGTGAAACAATAGAGGGAGCCGGCGGCCCCTTTACCGTTAATTTAGCTATTACTGCCGATGGAGCTATCGGCGGCCTGAGTTTACGCGGCGCCACTATATTTAAAATTGCTATGCTGGAAGAGCTCTGCCGCGAGGCTCCGCTGGCCGATATCAGCCAAATTTTGGCCTCTTTTGTACTCTTAAGCCAAGAGCTTAATCGTTAGGGGTGTCTTATGTCTTATCTAACGATTCTCTTACATACTTTAGCCATCTTAGGCCTATTGATCTTTGGTTTTATCGGGCCGGCTCTACTGATTTTTACCCGCCTTTTTAAGTGGCAGCTGCCATCCTTTAAAGATCTTAAAGAAGCTTTTGGGCGCGTTCAAAATGAGCAAAGCCATTCCCCGCTTATAACTTTGCTCCCGCTTAGCGGCTCAGTTTGTACCTTTGGCGCTCTGGCTTTACTTATTTTACCGTTTTGGCCTCTACCGGAAGCCAAATTCATGGGCCCCTTTGAGCTGCCATTTTTGCTAATAACAATATTCTGTGGACTTTTTCTCAATTATATAGCCGTTTGGCTCAGCTTGCAAAAAGGCGCGGCCATTTTTATTGCCGATAAATTGGCGCAACTCCTGGCCCTGGCTATTCTGCTTATCCTCATTGTGGCCGCGCCGCTCATCCTCGCTCCCGGTAGCGAACTGGACACTATTTTCACCAGCCAGGTGAACCAAACGAGCTGGCCGGCCTGGAATATTTGGCGCACTCCCATTGCCGCGCTTTCTTTTTTGTGGCTATTATTGCAACTAACCGGCGCGGCTAAAAATGGTTTCAAAAGCTCTTTACCCATTAAATCTCCGCTCTTATATATGGATTTTTTTGAACGCTTTTTGGTAAAAAACTGTTTTTTTCTCACTACCTTTACCTTGATGCTGCTCTTTGTCATGCTCTTTATGGGCGGCGCGGCCGAGGCTTTTATTTTAGCGGCCTTACCCCTAAAAACTCCGCTTCTTACGCTTTTAATAAACTCTTTAGCCTTATTTGCTAAATTATTTATCCTGGCGCTTTTATTAAAATTTTTGGGCAGAAATTATGTACCGCAAACCATAGCGACCGATATCAGAATAATCATTAAATATCTTTTGCCGCTCAATATCGGGCAAATTATTATGCTTATCTTATATAGACTTTAGATAAAAAAAACCCCGCTTGCGGCAAGCAAACGGGGTTTTTATGTTCGTCAAAAAGGGCTAAAGTTTTATTAGCCAATCACTTCATCGGAAAAAGACTTGGAGAGTTTCATTTTGACTATTTTTTTAGCAGGAATTTCAATCGGTTCATTGTTGCGCGGGTTGCGGCCGGTGCGGGCAGCGCGCTCGGCAATGCAGAGTTTGCCGAGACCGGGAAGGGTGAACTCCCCACACTCTTTAACTTGGCCGGCAGCCAACTTAACCAATGATTCATAAACCTCTTGGATTTGTTTTTTGGTTTGCTTGTTTGTCTCAGACAAACTGGCGATGATTTCACCTTTGGTCATAGCTTTTTTGGGGGCTACTTTCTTGGCAGCAGCTTTAGCAGCCGGTTTTTTCTCAACCTTTTTAGCTACCTTCTTCTCCACCTTTTTTTCAGCAACTTTCTTTGCCATCTTAATTTCTCCTTATTCCTCTGGGCGAGCCGCCGCCCGATATAATGTGCCTACTTACCATCTAGTTTTTAAAAAGTTAAGTAAAATTTAACATTTTTACACTAAAAAATGCATTTTTTTTCAAAAATGGCGTTTTTTATCCTTCTCCAAAGCCGCCCGAAAGCAAATTGGCGCTTTTAAAGGCCAATTATTAGCACTTTTAGCTTGCTTACTCTAAGCCGGCACTATAAAGAGAATGGACTAAAAAGGAGGGCTAAACCGTGCCCAACCAAATATTCTGTCGTCGAATTAAATTTTTTAGCCTCGCACTTGCTGTTTTCACCTGTGGGGCCGGCTGTGAATCCAAAGAAATTGCCGCTCGCAACGAAATCGCCCGCGAACGCATTTGGAAGGGCGAAAAATCGCATGTGGTGCGCTACCCATGGCAGGAAAAACTGGAAGCCGATACTCTTAACAATAATCCTAAGCAGCTAAAGCGCGTGCTCTCCATGAGTATCGAAGAGCTGGCTCACCGCCTGCCCTCTTTTTCCGCTAGTGCCGACTTAAATATGCTCTTTAACCGCGCCACCCGCCGCTATACTCAGGAGTCGCAAATGACTCTTAAAGTCGATAGCAGCGCAAATTTCCACTTTATGCAAGGCAGCGGCTTTGACGGCCAAAAATTCCGCGATGATGTGGAATATATTTTAAAAGACGATACTCTTTATGTGCGTTATGTAAATGGGCCTTTTCGCCTTAAAGAAGCCTTAAATCAACCGGTTGATAATCTGCGTGAACTATATGCCAAATCTATATGGGAGAGCTTTGAACCTTGGCTTAAATTTCTAAAACTGGCCGCGCCGGAGCTCATAACCGCAAGCGGGCGCACAGCTTATCGTTATAATATTTCCTTGCAAATTCCCGAAAATGCGGCCAAACCGCTAGTCGATGACAGCAATACCGATTTAGCTTCCTGGCACGAAAAATCTTGGCCAACAGATATTAAAGGCTTTATTACCATTGACAGCGAAACTGCCGCCCTACTGGCCGCTACACTGGAAATAAAGGCCGATATTATGGATAAAAAGCCGCAGCCCACCATCATGCAATATGCCATGCATCATAAGCTGACAGATATTCTAAAAACCTCTGCCATAGAAGCACCGGAAAAAGCCATAGAAGAATACACTATTATTAAAAATTTCCGTGGTGGCAAATACCGCCGCCAGGACGAAATGCCTGAAAAGGATGAAAACAGTCCAAAGCGAGATAACGATGATTGAAGAAGAAAAAAAAGTTGCAAGCGCTGAGGAGCCAGTAAAAAGGCGGCGCCCAAAAAAGAAAAAAGTAGTTTCCGCCATAAGTAGCCTGGATATGGCCATTAAAGCTGCCGGCCTGGCCGAAGAAAAGCTCGGTGACGATATTTTGCTGCTGGATGTGGCCGAAATTACCAGTTACACCAGCTATGTATTGCTGATAAGTGCCAAAAACAGCCGCCTAGCTGCTAGCCTTAGCAACTATCTGGAGGATCTTTTTGCCACTGAATTCGGGCAAAGGCCACTGAGCCGCGAGGGGCTCCCAGGTACCGGTTGGATGCTCCTGGATTTTGGTGATATTATCATTCATGTTTTTACCCCGGAAGAGCGGGCGCGTTATGATCTGGAAGGTTTTTGGCCAGATGCCAAACGCATAACCACCCACACTACTGCTACAAAATAATCTATGGCCCGCTACCATATCGTAAGTGTGCTGAAAAGAGCCAAAAACGACCCGCTACTACTAGCCGCCGATGATTATATAAAGAGGCTGAATCACTATCGCCAGAGCCAGTTTCATGTGGTAAAACCATCTAATATTAAAGATGAAGAAGAAAATATTTTAGCTATTCTTCCGCCCAAGGGGCTTTTGGTGGCGCTCGATGAACGGGGCCAGGAGCTCACCTCTTTAGCTTTAAGCCAAAAGTGCGCGCAGTGGGAACTTAGCGGCTATAATGATTTAACTTTTGTCATCGGCGGGGCTTTTGGCCTGGGTAAAGAAATAATCGCCAAAGCGCATTTTACTTGGTCGCTCGGCAAGTTGACTCTGCCCCACCGCCTGGCGCTCGTTACTTTAAGCGAGCAGCTCTATAGAGCACAAACTATTTTGCGTAACGAGCCCTATCATCACGAATAGCGAATTTAAGGCGGCCAGTGCGGAAATTTATTTATTTTTTAAAATTTCTTCCAGAGCCGGTGGCAGAGCGGCATCGAGCGGCAAGCCCAGATTCTTGCGAATCATCGCATTGAGTTCGCGGCCGGCAGGCTGATTAAAATCATTTTGCATTTTAAATATCTTGCCATCGGCCCCAATAAGGGTAACTTTCGGCATATCATCCACTTTATAGCGGCTCTTGGCAATGCCATGCCTATCCCAAAGCAGCGGGAAAGCATATTTTTTCTTTTCGGCTAAACTAGTAAATACCGCCACTTTAGTGAGGTCTTTATCAGCTAAAATAATTAGGAGCTCAAAACCTTTTTCATGATAGCTCGCATAAAGAGCCGTTAAAAGTTTTAAACTTTTAAGGGTATCCGAATTTTTTACGGGCCCCTTGGGGGCAGCCGGCTGAGCATCACTTACAGCATCTTGTGTATTTTCGCCGCTGGCCGCCTCCGGGGCAGTTAGTAGCTCAAATTCTTTAAAAGTTTGCGGATCACTGGCACTCAAAAAAGCTATGGCGAGAACTTTAAAAGCGCCCTCTTTATCCAAATAAGATTCATAAAGAGAGAGAGTTTGATTGGCTTTCTTACCAGCAAATTGCAATGTAAAATCAGGAGCTTTTACTCCTTCTGCCGCTGTCTCTGCCGCTCTGAGCTGAGACGCTACATAAAAGGAGACTAATTCCAGCAAGAGAAAAGTTAGAAGAAATTTTTTGCGCATTTATAAACACTCCGCCCCAAAAAACAGTACAAATAAAGCGCCTTAGAAAGAACTTGTCAACTGTGGAAGGTGGTTTTCCCGCCAATAAACTATTGCTTTTACGCCCCAAAGTGGCCATCATGCCTAGCGGCTATTTAGCCCTTTGGGAGGCCTATTTTGAGTAGCGATACACCAAAAACCACCAGCAGCTGGCAGCGCGTGCGCCACATCACCGCTGTTATTGCCAAACACGGATTACACCAGGTTTTAGAGAAAGCCGGCGGGAAAAAAAGTAGCGGCGAGGAGGTGACCTTCGGCCAGAGAGAAAAGCTCTCCACCTCTTATGCCGAGCGTTTTCGCCTGCTTTTGGAAGACCTTGGCACAACTTTTATAAAATTCGGCCAGATTCTCTCTACTCGCCCCGATTTGCTCTCGCCTGACGTCATCAGCGAGCTCTCCAAATTGCAGGACCAATGTCCACCGATGAGTAAGGAAGATACCGAGGCGCAGCTGGCAAAAGCCTATAAGAAGCCGCTGGAGGAGATTTTCAGCGAATTTGACATGACGCCCATTGCCTCGGCCTCCATCTCCCAGGTGCATAAAGCCCGCTTAAAAAACGGCGATTTGGTGGCGGTAAAAATTCAGCGCCCGGAGCTTTTAAACGAAGTACGGGCCGATATTGATATTCTCTATTATCTCGCCCGCCTTTTGGAAGCCATTGTGGAAGCCAGCGGCTTTACCGCTCCGCGCAGCCTGGTTAAAGAGTTTGAAGATTCGCTTTTAAAGGAGCTGGATTTTCGCCGCGAAGTGGCCACTATAAAGCGCTTTTACGAAAATGCCATCGGCCGCGAAGGGGTGGTGATTCCCCAGGTTTATGATGACCTCTGCCGCGATGATGTCATTGTGATGGAATTTATTGA
>JAEEML010000126.1 GCA_016283195.1 Deltaproteobacteria bacterium
ATCAGCCATGCCGTTTATTTTGGTGATTGCCCTGTTAGTCATTGGCGGGGTGGCTTTGGAATATCTCACTCCTTATGGCTATTTTGGCTATAAACTCTTTAATGAGTCACTTGATGATTCACCTAAAGCCGAACCGGGAAAAGCGCCTCTGGCCGTGGCTACCACAAGTGATAGCGCTAGCGAAGCAAAAGCACCGCCAAAGGCCGAGGCCATTAAGTCGCCGGGTGAAAACAGGGCGCAGGAGGCCGAAATACAAGGCCTGCCAACTATGACTGATGTCAACAAGTGGAATATTGAGCTTCTTGGCAACCTGATTAGCGATTATTTAACCGAGGGGGCCGATTCGGCTGAAATTAAGCCCTTGCTGGAAGTAGCTCTTTTGCGCTCTGCCGTTCTCTTGGAAAACAGTGAGAGCAAAGCTCGGCTCTTAGAAATAACCAAGAGTGATAATACCCCGACAGGTAAGGCCATTTATGCTGTTTTTGCGCCTAAAGGCACGCCGCTTGTAGCCATAAACAAGCTGAATAAGACTCCAAACAGGCGGCAACTGGCCCATCAACTTACTCTCTATATGCATTTAAGACAAAAGGCTTATCCCAAAGCGTTGCAAGCCCTTAAAACACTTTGCAAATATCCCGATTATTGCCGCGATGGAGCTATCGCCTACCTGCTTAGGGCTCCGGCTCAGGGCCCTGCCGGTTATCAAGCAGCTTTTAATGCCCTGCCGGCAAAATTCAAACAGGATACCTTGCTGAAAGTTTTGGTGGCTCACCGCCTGGATAACGAGCGCCAACCGGTAAAGGCTAATATTTTACTCTCCGGTATTACTTTGCCGCAAAAAGAGCTCATGCCAAACGACCGCGGCTGGCTTACTATGCGCGATATAAATCGCCTGATTGCCAGAGGGCAAATGAAAGAGGCACTGGCCACTATTGATGATTTACTGACCATCCAGCCTTATACACCGGCCTTGCAAAATGTTTCCGGCGATTTATATAGCTGGCTGGGAGATTATGAGACAGCCATCAAAACTTTTGCCCGTTTAGCAGAAGAAGAAACACCGGAAAAACAGGAATATCAAGCCAAATTCTGGTTTACTATTCTTTTGAGCGGCGACAAAGATACCGCCGAAAAAGAGCTGGCCAATGTTGCTGCTGCCGATCAGCAAAAGCCCTATTATAAAGTGGCAAGTGCTTGGTTAAAGAGCCTGAGCGCAGAGCCGGCAAAAGCAGAAATTGCCGATTTAACTAAGATTTTCAATAAATATCCGGAAGTAACAGCTCTCTCTATGCATTATGAACCGCTAACCGCGCTCATGGATGACAATGCCATTCTTTTACCCACCAATAAACCTTGGAGCAGCAGACCGATAGCCATTATGCGCCGCCTGGCCTATTATACCGGGCGCCACATGCCGGTAAAAGCTCTGGAACAATTTAATCAAATAACTCCGGCCAATTACAGCGTTATAAATCCGGTAGAACTGCGCACCATAGTAGCTTCTCTGCATCTGATGATGAATCGCCTGCCTGATGCCCTAAGACAACTGGAACCCTTGGAAGAAGAAGTACCGAATAATCTGTCCTTTGTTACCACCATGGCCAAAATAAAAGCGGCTCTTAATGAGCACGCCAAAGCCGCCGAACTCTACAAAAGAGCCGCCGAGCTCAAAAAAGGCGATCAGGCGCTGGAACTGGCCGCGGCCAAAGAGTATATGGCTGCCGGCGAAATGGCCGCTGCTCAGGAAATTTTGACACCGCTTAACGAAGACCATGCCGGCAATGAGGAGATTCTGCTGGCACTGGCCGAAAGCTGGCTAAAGCAAGATAATAACAAAGCACGCCGCTATATCACCGAGGCTATCCAGATAAACGGTAAAAACAGCTACTATTTCACCATATTGGGTATTTGTGAGGCTGGTAGCGGCCGCACCGCCGATGCTTTTAAGAATTATGAAAAAGCTCTCTCTCTGGATGGGCAAAATAAGTTGGCACTGCGCAAAATGGCCGAGCTGGCCATGGAGCAGGAGAGTTATAAGCAGGCAACATCTTATATTGGTCGCTTATTAAAATTGACTCCCGCCGATGCCGCCTTGCACATCATGCTGGCCGAAGCCTACAGCGAGCTGGATGACCTCACCAAGGCCGCCGCTTCTTACCAAAGTGCCCTGCGCCTTGTGCCCAATAACAGTGATGTAATGGTAAAACTAGCGGCCATTTATAAGCAAATGGAGCGCTTAAATGATGCACAAAAGCTCTACGAAAATGCCGTAAAGGCCAATCCCAAAAATGCCGCTGCTCACCTTGAACTGGGCTATTTTTATAAAGATCTCGGCCGCGATGCCAAAGCTATTGCCATGTTTAAAAAGTATTTGGAACTGGCCCCAGATTCCGAAGAAGCCACCCAAGTAAAACAGGATATCGCCGATTTAACCGGTGGCAACTGATAAGCCTCTTTTCTGCGGCATAAGGTGCCGTTTAAACTCTCATGAATAGCGGTTATCATATAAAAAACCTGGCTGTTTTTTATGGTCAAAAGCCGGCGCTCTCCATTACAGAGGCGCACATAGAGCCTGGCGAAATGGTGGCCCTCATCGGCCCCAACGGTGCCGGCAAAAGCACATTTTTGGCTACTATGGCCGGGCTCCTGCCGCCAGTTTCCGGAATCATCACCTTTAACGAGCGGACGCTTAAAGAGCTTACTTTATCAGAGCGGGCTAAGGAGCTA
>JAEEML010000127.1 GCA_016283195.1 Deltaproteobacteria bacterium
TAAGCCGGGCATCGCTCACAGCCATGGAAGCCACTTGGTTGATAGGTGTCGGAGTGCCGTAATAATCAACGCGCACATCGTCTAAAATAGCCAGGTTAGCCCGGCCAGTGCGCAGTTTGGAAAGGTCGCTTCTAAGGGACCTGACGGCTTGTTCGATAGAAGATTTAAAATCGCTGTAAATACCGTTAATCATTATAAACTCCTTAAACTGTGACGGTGGTGCCTTTGTCTTTTCCGCAAAGCACATCTTTAATGGCGCCATCTTCTTTCATATTAAATACCGATATGGGCATCTTGCTGTCCATGCAAAGTGAGACAGCGGTTAAGTCCATAACTTTAAGATTTTTTTCTAAAATTTCTTTATAGGTGATGGTGGCAAAACGCTTGGCAGCCGGGTTTTTCACTGGGTCGCTGTCGTAAATGCCATCCACTTTGGTACCTTTAAACATAATATCGGCTTTTATTTCAGCGGCACGCAAAGCGGCGGCGGTGTCGGTGGAAAAATAGGGATTGCCGGTGCCGGCGGTAAAAATCACCACTTCGCCGGCATTAAGAGCGGCTATAGCCTTTTCGCGGATAAAGAGCTCGGCTACTTGGGGAATATGTAAACTGGACATCACCCGGGCTTTAGCCCCCAGGCGCCGGAGCTGGTCCGCTATGGCGAGGCCATTCATCACTGTGGCCAGCATCCCCATATAATCGGCAGTGGCTCTATCCATGTCTTTGGCGCTTGTGCTCACCCCGCGAAAGAGGTTGCCGCCGCCGACCACTATGCCAACCTGAGTGCCAAGCGCTGTAATTTCAACTATTTGCCGGCAAGTTCTCTCTAGCATACTGGGATCTATACCGCTTGATAATTCGCCTTCCAGCGCCTCGCCGGAGAGCTTTAAAAGAACTCTTTTGTATTTTGCGCCGCTCATGGAATCCCCCACAAAAAGCCGATAAATGGCTACCCGAAAGTGGGCCTTCTGTCAATATTTGGACTTTATACAACTATTTAATTGTCAAAAAGCTTTCCTTTGCATAGGCTCTACTAGGCTTTTTTTGAAGGTGCATGATTATGTCGGAACTTGATGATTATAAGCAAAAAGTAAAAGAGCAACTTACTAAAATTTGCCGGGTTATCGCTCAAATATCGGCCGGTAATTATAGTGAGCATTTAAATCTTTTCCCTATAGCTACCGAAGAATACAGCGAATTTTTGTTTGGTCTCGATATCTTGCTGAATGACCTCATAAAAACGCGCCGCGATTTGGAAATCCAGCAGGCTTATCATAAAACCCGCGCCGAAATTTGGCGCCGGGCTTCCATGGCTTATGATTCTCCGCAGGAAATGCTCGATAATTTGTTAAGTGTTCTCATTGAGGCTTTTAATTTGGATGTAGCCGGTTATTTGGTGGCCGGTAAAGAGGATGAAAATTATCGTTGTTTGGCCGCCAAGGCAACGGAAGAGATTAATTACACTGTTTTTTCTCTCCCTAAAAGCTTTATTTCTCCCCCCTCCGCCGAGTGTAGTTATTGTACTATTGCTTTGGGCGATGAGTCGCCGCTTTTTCATGGTGATGCGCCGGATGAACTGCGTATCAGTGCCGATGCCGTACGCAAACTAAAACTCAAATCCATGATGGGCGTTTTTGCTTATGATGCCGTCAGCAGTGCCAATGTCGGCGTGGTTATCGGCAGTAAAAATAAGCGTCAATGGAATACCCATGAAGAGCACACCATAGCTTCAATGACGATGATTTGCCATGCGCGAACCTTGCAACTTAAAATGAAAGAGGAGCTGGCTACAGCTAATATGCGCCTGGAAAAAGAGGTGGCGGCGCGTACCGGAGAGCTCAATAATCTCAATATGCGCCTCACCAACGACCTTATTTACAGAGAGCAAGTTGAGCGCAAACTCCGCGAAAATATGGAACTTTATCGCGCTCTGGTGGAAACGATTCCCGATTCTATTCTGGTTGTGGTCAGCGATGGCACCATTAGGCGCATCAATTCGGCCTCTTTGAATGTTTTCCACGCGCGGAACGAAAAAGAGCTTATAGATCATAATATTGCTGAATTTATTGAAGAATATGACCTTACAACCACCAAAGCTTACAAGACTTTGGAGCGCCAGGTGAAATGCTGTGACGGCAATAGCTGCCTATGCGAAATAACCATTACCGATATTGTCTTTTCCGGGCCTAATCAAGATGCGGCTCGCCTCTGCCTGGTGCACGATATAACCGAGAGACGGCGCCAGGAAAGTGAGCTTGCGCGCATTCAAAGTCTTGAATCTATTGGTATTTTAGCGGGCGGTATAGCTCACGATTTTAATAACATCCTTTCCGGTGTGGCCGGCAATCTTTATTTGGCCCGGGAGCTTTATCCCAAAGAGCCGCAAAAATCACTCTCGCTTTTGGATGTAGCCCATCACTCTATTATAAAAGCCAAACATTTAACCGGGCAACTCCTGACTTTTGCCAAAGGCGGCGCTCCCATTAAAGAAACATTATCCATTAAAAATATTTTAGACGAAGCTGCAACTTATGCTTTGGCCGGCTCAAAAATGGCCTACCATTTTGCGGCCAATAACAAATTGAAACTGGTGGAGGGAGATCCCACACAACTGGTGCAGGTTTTTAGTAATTTGCTTTTGAATGCCGCTCAGGAGATGCAGCAGGGGACGATTGATCTCGAAGCCGAAACAGTTGATATAAAAGATTATGATGAGGAACATTCCCTGCCGGACGGAACTTATGTCCATATTATGGTGGCCGATCGCGGCGGTGGTATTTCCGCCGAGAAAGCGCCTTATATTTTTCACCCTTATTATACCACGAAAAAACAAGGCACCGGTCTTGGGCTTACAGTGGTTTATTCTATTGTGCAACATCATGGCGGTGTGGTTTATCATGCTCCGCGAGATGGCGGAGGGACGATTTTTCATGTTTTTCTACCGGCCAGCAATGTGGAGGAACAACCACTAAAAGTAAAAGAAAAATCATCGGTTACCGATAATGTGGAAATCACCAATAAGCGCCTTTTGCTCATGGACGATGACGAAGATATTTTGACTATGCTTGGCGAACTCTTTACTTTTATGGGCTATGAACCATCCCTCGCCAAGAACGGTGAAGAAGCTCTGAAAATATATAAAGAATCCCAGGCCAAAAAGCAGCCTTTCGCAGTGGTTATTTTGGATTTAACCATTACCGGCGGCATGGGCGGCAAAGAGACAATCGGCGAATTAAAGCAACTTGATCCCGATGTTTATGCCATTGTAGCCAGCGGATACTCCAACGATCCGGTGCTGGCCAGTTATAAAGAATACGGCTTTAAGGATATTTTAACCAAACCCTATACTATGGAAGAGTTAAAAGAAGTTTTGAAAAGAGCTTTTAATTCCAAGCAACTTCAGGAACCGGAAGCCTGATTTCTTCGCTACGGGGCTGCGGCCTAGCTTGGTCTCTTGCTGTCCAGAGTCTAAAGGCGCCCGATTTAACCAGCGCTTGTAAAAGTTCGGCATGGAGAGCATGGCCGCCTTTATATATTTCGACAGCCCCAATAAGCGGCGCTCCTAAAAGAGCTAGATCACCAACGGCATCCAGTGCTTTATGGCGCACAAATTCATCGGGATAACGCAAGCCGCCGGGATTAAGAACATTGTAATTATCTATAACAACAGCGTTTTCAAGAGAACCGCCCAAAGCCAGACGGCGTTCTTTTAAAGCCTCTATATCTTTTAAAAAGCCGAAAGTGCGGGCCCGCGCTAATTCTTCGGTGAAAACGGCAGTGGAAAAATCAGCGGCAAAAGTTTGCCGGCCGATTAAAGGATGAGGAAAATCAATAACATATTTTAAAGATAGGGTAGAAGCCGGGGAGATGGTAGCCCATTTGTCATTAAGGCGCACCGTAACTTTATCGGTGACTACGGCAAACTTTTTTTGGGCTTTTTGTTTTATTATACCGGATTCTTGCAACATACAAACGAAAGGAGCGGCGCTGCCGTCCATAATGGGAACTTCCGGCCCGCCGACTAATACGCGAGCATTATCGATACTTAAGCCCATAAAGGCGGCCATTAAGTGCTCGATAGTTTTTATGGCATTTTCCCCCTGGCCGATGGTGGTAGCCAGTTCGGTGCGGGTAACGAGGTCGTAGCGAGCCGGCATAACCAGAGGATCTTTAATATCGGTGCGCTCAAAAGTGATGCCGTGGCCAGCCGGGGCGGGAAGTATCTCTAATCTAATGGATTTACCGGTGTGCAGCCCGATGCCGACACAACCTATTTTTTCACGAATGGTGCACTCTCTCACCATAAAATATTTCTCCTTTGGCCATTGAATTGGCCGGATACCACTCTCAAATTCGTTGCAAAAAACATACCAACTTTTTACCCGGGCCAAAGGCCTAGGACGGAGAGCGGTAACATGGTGCTTTTAGCTTTATAACGGCTTGCAATGAGGCCAAAAAGCGCAAGCAGACCGCCTTCTAGCATACAACTTTTTAAATGGCAAGATTAGGGAAGAAAATTGCAAAGTGCGACAAAAATGTCAGGGTAAGTATTGTACAACAATAACGGAGATATTGTCTTGGCCGCCGTTTTCGTTGGCTCTATTGATGAGCTCACGGCAGCAGAGTTCCAAGTCTTCGCCGGCAGCGAGGGCCGTTTTTAAAATGAGATCATCGGGCACCATGCCGGAGAGGCCGTCGGAGCAAATTAAAAAGCGGTCATAAGGGCGCGGCTGCACTTTGGTGATATCTACATCGACAGTCTCTTTCATGCCAAGTGCCCGCACAATGACATTTTTATGCGGAAAAGCGGCAATTTCTTCCGGTGTGAGCTGATGTACTTTGAGATAATCATTTAATAGCGAGTGATCTTCGGTGATTTGCTTTATTTGGTTATCTCTAATCATATAGCCGCGGGAGTCGCCCACATGGCCAAACATGGCTCCCTCGCGTGTTGGCATAAAGGAGACAATAGTGGTGCCCATGCCGCGAAAACGGCCATCGTTGCGGTTGGTTTCAAAGATGCGGCGGTTGGCCAGTTTTATGCCGTTTATAAGGCGGTTTTCTTCCATCGTCTTGGAACGGTCTTCTTTGTAAGGCCAAGTAATTTCATCGTTTTTGGCACTATCCATAATAAAATTGGCTAGTGATTCAATGGCTATTTGCGAAGCTACTTCGCCAGAAGAATGGCCACCCATGCCGTCGGCAACAACAAAGAGGTTGTATTCCGGCAGAAGGAAAAAATTATCCTCATTGTGGCCGCGTTTCATGCCTACATGGCTAGTACCAGCGTAATTAATTCTCATATTTTATCCCAAAATAAGCTGCCAACTCCGTTTAGCAGACGGCGCAATTCTAGCACCTAAGAAAAGGTGTGTCAAACGTAAGTGCTAATTAGAAACGGCCGCCAAGCATAATGCCACCGCCGTTTGGGAGCATGGCCGGGGCAACGGAGATTTGCATTTTTTGCTTTTGATTTTCGTATTTTTTCACCTGCTTGGTGATGATGCGGCGTGTAAGTACCAAATCCACCAGTCCCCAAATAGCCATAGTCGGCAGAATGATAAGGGCATTCATATAACTGCTGACCATAAAAGCTAAATATTTATCATCTTCGGTTCCGTTATCTTGCACGCTCCTTAGGGCAATCAGCAAGGGGAAGGCAATAGAGACGACAGTGCGGATGCAGGAGCTGATAATGGCATATTTAGCCGATTTGCCAAGAGCCAGGAAGTGCCCCAAAACCGGGCCGAAGCCCAATGTGGCACCAACTAAAATAAGACCGCCGTAATATAAAGCGCCTACCTTTTTTTCTTTGGCAATAAGCTCTGCGGCATATACACCTACTTCTGGAGCACGGAAAATAGCCCCCAGCATAACGCCGCCCACAAGCCCGGTAGATATAGCCGTCATAGCTGCCGACATCATACTGGCGGAAATGGCTGTTCCCAATAGAGTTGCGCCAACGGCAATACCCACTGCCGCGCGGGGTTTATAGGCCAGTCTTCCGGGTTTTGGTACAGGGAGAGCATCCGGATTTTGTGTGGCGACACCGTCATTTTCTGCTGTATCTTGGCTTATAGCGGCGGAATCCTCCAGCGCCTTATTACCGTTATCTTCTTCACTTGCTGCACCGGCACTTAAATTTTGCCCGTTTTCATCTTCTTGGGCTTCTCCTTCCGCTTCGTCCTCCTCCGCTCCAGAGACTGCGGGGGCGGCAGTGTCGCTTTCATTAGCGCCGAGAGCACGGCCCTCTTCTTCCGCTTCAAGCGCGTCATGCGCGGCGGCGGCGTGGTCTTTGGTGACCGCTTTATCTGCGGCTGTAACTGTTTGCCCCAGGCTGAAAGAGCCTATTAAAATAGCTAAAATAGTTGTCTTAATCATTTTAATCCTCCATTGTTTTATATGATTATTTTTTAAGTTTTTTTAAAAAAGTATAAAATCAGAAACGGGCCCCCAGCATAACGCCGCCGCCGTTTTCCATAAAGAACGGCGCCATTTTAAGGTCCACTAATTTTTTATCGGCTCCTTCATATTTCTTTACTGCTCTTTTTAAAATCATGGGAGTAAGAGCAATATCGACAATACCCCAGACAGCCATTATCGGTACTAAAAAGTAAAGCGAGTAGTTAGTAGCAATGAGGAAAGAGGCTTTATCCATGGCTTTTTCTTTGGCACAGATGATAAGGCCGCTTAAAAACGGCAGGCCAACTGTGAGCACAGTGCGGCTTAAAGACATAATAAAAGCATATTTTGCCGCTTTGCCGAGAGCTACGAATTGCCCCAAAACAGGAGCAAAACCCAGAGTGGCGCCCATGAGAATAAGCCCGGTATAAAAAAGAGCGCCGATGTGCTTATTATTGGAGAGAAAAGCAATACCTTCCTGGACAACCGCCATATCTTTGGCTACGCCGCCTTTAACGGCATAACCGGCTACTCCGGCGGCAAAAGCCAGTTGCGAAGCCAGAATTAAAGCCGTTGGCGTGATAATGCCCAGGAGCAATGAACCGGCAGAAATACCTGTAGCAATGCCCGGATGGTAAGCGAGTTTTCCCGGTTTAGCTGTGTTAGAAGCCGCAGGAGCAACGTAAGCGGCATTATTAACACTGTTTTCGTTTTCATTTACGGCCGAGTTGCTCTCGGCAAAAGCCGGCGCAGTTGCCAGAATAAAAGATAAAAAGAGCAGAGTAAGTAGTTTGTTAAACATTGGTAATCCTTCTAAAATACTTTGTTAATCATATCTTTTAGAAACGGCCGCCCAGCATAATGCCGCCGCCTTCATGGTTAACGTAGGGGGCCACGCTTATGTGCCGCTGCTGTTTATATTTTTTGACATGGTTAGTTAAATTGCGCTTAGTCATGGCCATATCCACAATGCCCCAAACAAAAGCGGCCGAGAAAGAAACAATAGCCCCAATCCCGACAGTGGCAAAGAAACCCTGGCCATCGTAATTTTTATCAGCCAGTACATAGATATAACCGGCCAGGAGCGGCGGGATAATAGCTACAGCTGTGCGGGCTATAGCCATGCCGTAATTGGCATATTTACCGATAGCCAGGAATTGGCCAAAAAGCGGGCCGAAACCTAAAGTGGCGCCGATAAAAAAGAGGCCGGAGTAATAGGCAAAATTGCGCCCGTAGTTATATTTGTCATAACCTTCTCTGGCCGGGAGGATCATCATCGGCGAAAAGGCTATAAGCCCCAGCAAAGTGGCGCCGACAGAAATAGCTGCCGCGGCGCCAGGTTTATAGGCTAACATACCGGGAGCGGTTAACGGTTTGCTCTTGGGAACAGATACGGCTTTGGCTTTTTGGCCTTGCAATTCGTCTTTATTTATCTCTTTTGGGCTTGGTTCGGCAGCTATTGCCGGTTTGGCCAGAGGTTCCGCCTTATTTTCTACTTGAGTGTTTTCATCTTTGTCTGCTTCATCTTTTGCCGGCAGGCCGTTTTCTTCTTTTGTTAGGGCTTCCTGAGCTTCTTCGGCGTGCTCTATGGTTGCTTCTTGTGTGGCCGGTGCTTCCGCCCCCTCGCCTTCGGCCTGAGCGAGAGTTAAACTGCTGATTAGAATACTCATGGCTAGTGCTTTTAACATGGTAACCTCCCTGTTTGTTTAAGAATAAAAACAAACAAGAGAGAAATTACCACATATCCCGAGAACAGCGCAACTATCATCATTTTACGCCTGTTATCATAGCAATACTCGGCCTTTAATTGATAAAGTTTTGAAGACGTGTTAGAGAAGATCGGAAAGGTTTTAGGCAGAAAAAATGGCCGAGAAGAAACAAATCCTGGTAGTTGACGACGAAGAGAGTATGCGGGAAATGCTGGCTTTAATGCTCGCCCATGAAGGCTATGAAGTAACCGTGGCCTTGGGCGGCGAAATGGCTATAAAAGCCTTAAAAACCAAGCGGTTTACTATTATGCTTTCTGATGTGCGTATGCCCTCCATGGACGGGCTTACATTGCTCAAAAAAATCAAAGAGGAGCATATAAATATCCCGGTTATCATGATGAGTGCCTTTGTGGACCATGATACAGCCATCGAAGCCCTTAAACTGGGAGCTATTGATTATATCTCGAAGCCCTTTAAAAAAGACGAAGTGGTGCTGAAAATTCGCCTGGCCGAAGAGCGGGTAAAACTAGCCGAAAAAACAGCTATTTTAGAGGCCGAAAACAAGCAACTAAAAGGGCCTATGTCGCCGCCGGAGATTGCCAGAGCGCGCTTTATCGGTGCCAATGAAAAGGTGCAGAAATTACTTAATATGGTAATAAAAATAGCACCTTATAAGAGTACTGTGCTGATTCAGGGCGAGTCCGGTACCGGTAAAGAGATAGTGGCCAGGCTTCTCCATGACCTCTCGCCGCGTGCCGGCGCACCTTTTATTGCCATAAATTGCGGGGCCATTCCGGAAAATCTTTTGGAAAGCGAATTATTTGGCCATATTAAAGGGGCCTTTACCGATGCCCATCGCGATAAAAAGGGCCTTATTGAAGAAGCCGATGGTGGCACACTATTCTTGGATGAAGTAGCCGAATTGCCTCTTTCTTTGCAAGTGAAATTACTGCGCTTTTTGCAAGAGGAGGAAATTCGGCGTATCGGTGATAATAAAGATATTAAACTTGATGTGCGGGTGGTGGCCGCCAGTGCGGTGAATATTGCCGAGGCAGTGCACGAGGGCCGTTTTAGAGAAGATTTATTCTATCGTTTAAATGTTTTGCAAGTGGCTATTCCCCCTTTAAGAGAGCGACGGGAAGATATTCCGCTTTTAGCTGCCCACTTTGTGGCTCTAAGCAATCGGCGCCATGAAAAAAATATCAGCGGCTTTACGCCGGAGGCAATGGAGCTTATGGTTAATTACTCCTGGCCCGGCAATGTGCGCGAACTGGAAAACAGTGTGGAACGGGCAGTGGTGCTTTCCGATACGCCGCTTATTGAAGCCGATATTTTGCCGGAGAAATATGATCCCAAAGAGGAAGAAAGCGCGCCGCTTTTAAGTTCCGATCCGGAAGTTTTTTCCATTAAAGAAGCCACAGCCAGATTGGAGCGCGAGCTAATTATAAAAGCGCTCAAAAAAACTGATGGTAATCGCACTAAAGCTGCGAAATTGCTAGATTTAAGCCACAGGGCTCTCTTATACAAGCTCCATGATTATAATATAAAATAGTACATTTAGAGCAGTTGACGCTAACTAAAGAGTGTATAGAATGACCGAGGCGGCTTTTACCAGCCGGCGAAAGGATAATAAGCGTGAAACAGGTTCCTAAGACTTTTCTTGTTTGGACAATACTAATACTCTCCTTTTTAGGCTTTTATTCGTTTTTTCAGCAAAAAAAGCAAGGAGCAGTGCAGGAAGTACCCTTTAGTCAGTTTTTAGAGCAGATTAATGCCAATCAATTGGCCGAAGTGGAAATAAAGAATAAAAATCACTATTTCTGGCAAACCAAAGAGGGCTCTTTTGAGGCTGTCGGCTATTTTTCCGATGAAGTGGCCAAAAAACTCGATGAAGCCAAAGTAGCTTATAAATTCACCGATGATGAAGATACCTCCTTTGTGCAGTCGATGTTCATCACCTGGCTGCCCATGGTTTTGCTGCTCGTTATTTTTATTATTTTTATCCGCCAATTTCAAAACGGCATTGGCGGAACAATGAATTTTGGCAAGAGTCGGGCGCACTTAAATGAAGGCAAGGATAAAGTTACTTTTGCCGATGTGGCCGGAGTTGAAGAGGCCAAAGAAGAGCTCGATGAAATAGTGGATTTTTTGAAAGATCCCAAAAAATTCACTAAACTCGGCGGCCGTATTCCCAAAGGTGTGCTCCTTATGGGCCCGCCAGGAACAGGCAAAACCCTTTTAGCCAAAGCCATTGCCGGCGAGGCCGGTGTGCCCTTCTTTTCCATTTCCGGATCCGATTTTGTGGAAATGTTTGTCGGCGTGGGCGCGGCCCGCGTGCGCGACCTCTTTGAACAAGGTAAGCGTAGCGCCCCGTGTATCATCTTTATTGATGAAATAGATGCCGTGGGTCGCCATCGCGGAGCCGGACTAGGCGGCGGGCATGATGAGCGCGAGCAAACATTAAATCAGCTTTTGGTAGAAATGGACGGCTTTGAACCCAATGACGGCGTTATTCTCATTGCCGCTACCAACCGCCCGGATGTGCTGGATCCGGCTCTCTTAAGAGCCGGCCGCTTTGACCGCCGGGTTACCGTGCCGCGCCCCGATGTCAACGGGCGCACCGAAATTTTAAAAGTTCACACCCGCAAAGTGCCGGTGGATGATGATGTAGAACTCGAAGTCATTGCCCGCGGTACACCAGGCTTTTCCGGTGCTGATTTGGAAAGCCTGGTCAATGAAGCGGCGCTACTTGGCGCCCGCTATGACCACCAAAAAGTCACAATGACCGACTTTGAAGAGGCCAAAGACAAAGTGCTCATGGGCTCGGAAAGAAAGAGCATGATTATCTCCGAAAAAGAGAAAATCAATACTGCTTATCACGAATCCGGCCATGCTATTGTAGCCAAACTTTTGCCCAATGCCGACCCGGTGCACAAAGTAACCATTATCCCGCGCGGGGCAGCTCTTGGCCTTACTCAGCAGCTCCCGACAGAGGACCGCTATAGCTATTCCGGTGATTATGCCCGCGATCAGCTGGTTATTCTCCTGGGCGGCCGCGTGGCCGAAGAGCTGGTTTTAGGCGAGCAGACTACCGGAGCCGGCAACGATCTTAAACGGGCTACCGAGCTGGCCCGCAAGATGATTTGCGA
>JAEEML010000128.1 GCA_016283195.1 Deltaproteobacteria bacterium
CGCATTGGCGACGAGGGGCGAGCCGTGCGCTATTTTCGCGCTCAGGCCAGCGGCTATTTTAAAGCCTTTCGCGGGGCAGCCACTGCCCGCAAACAACTTTCAGCCGCCCAAACGGTAACAGATGTGGAAAACCTTTTACATTTGGCTGCTGAGGCCGACGCAACCATCTAAAGCACATTCAAACAACAGCTATTTGTTCATACCCGCAAAAATAGGGCTACTAGTTCTCCCGCTCCTGTGTTACTAATAGCGGGAGCGCGAGTAGCGTTTTTGCGGAGTAAAGTTATGCCAGAGATACAATATACCTGCATTTCCTGCCCTATGGGCTGCCCACTGACTCTAACTGTCGGAGATGACGGTGCCCTCACGGTAAGCGGCAACAGCTGCAAGCGCGGCGAAAATTACGCCAAAGAGGAATATAGCGCCCCCAAGCGGGTCATCACCGCCACCGTAGCCTGCTCTGCGCCGGAATTTCCGCGTATTCCCGTTAAAACAGCCACCCCGCTCCCCAAACCCATGGTGGCCGATTTATTAAAAGAGCTCAAAAATGTGCACCTGAGCCTGCCGGTGGCTGTTGGCGATGTGGTGATAAAAAACTTTAACGGCAGCGGAGTTAATATAGTAGTTACTAGGAGTTGCCAATAGATGCCCGCTCATAAAACCGTCAGCGATCACCCCGATTTTAATGCTGTTTTAAAAAGTCTTTTAGAAGCTCCGGAGCTGGAAGCCCTGCATCACGAAGCAGCGAAAGAGGCCATTTTTGCCCCCATCCCCGAGGGAGTGCATCCGGAATTGGTGGCAGCATTAAAGGCGCATGGCATCAGCAAGCTCTATAGCCACCAAGCTAAAGCTTTTGATCTGGTGCAGCAAGGCAAAGATATTGTGGTGGTAACCCCCACTGCCTCCGGCAAAACGCTCTGTTACAATTTGCCGGTAATAAATAATCTGTATTATTCCGGCAATACCGGCCGGGCTATTTACCTCTTTCCCACCAAAGCGCTTTCCAACGACCAAATGCACGAGCTCATTGACCTGGGGAGCGGGCTTAAAAATCCGCTTAAAGTGCACACCTTTGACGGCGACACCCCGGGCGATGCGCGGCAAGCTATCCGCAAAATGGGCGATATCATCATCACCAACCCCGATATGCTGCATCAGGGCATTTTGCCGCACCACACCAAGTGGGTAAAATTATTCACCAATTTGCGCTTTATTGTCATTGATGAGCTGCATACTTACCGTGGCGTTTTTGGCAGCCATGTCACCAATGTATTGCGCCGCCTTTTGCGCATCGCCGCTTTTTACGGCGCCAAACCGCAAATTATTTGCTGTAGCGCCACAATTGCCAATCCAAGAGAGCTCGCGAGCCGCATGGTGGGCCGCGATGTGGCACTTATTGACGAAAGCGGCGCCCCGCGCGGCGAGCGCTACCTGGCTATTTATAATCCGCCGCTCATCAACGAAGAGCTGGGCATTCGCGCTTCTTACCTCAAGCGGGCACAGTCTATTGCTCTAAGTTTTATCTTGGCCGGCAGCCAGACAATTCTCTTTGTAAAAAGCCGCATTGCGGTGGAGCGCCTCACCAAATTGCTCAAAGAAGCGCTCACCAAGTTGCACAAAGACAGCGAAACTATCCAGGGTTATCGCGGCGGCTACCTGCCCTCACTCCGCCGCAAAATAGAGGAAGGGCTTAGAAACGGCAGCATCAAGGGCGTTATCTCCACCAATGCTCTGGAACTGGGCATTGATATCGGCTCACTGGATGTCTGCTGCCTGGCCGGCTACCCGGGCACCATTGCCTCCACCTGGCAACAAGCTGGCCGCGTGGGGCGCCAGGGCGGCATCTCCTTTAGTGTGCTGGTTACATCGAGTAGCCCCATGGACCAATATATTGCCGGCCACCCTGATTATCTCTTTAAGGGCGCGGTGGAAACAGCACGCATCGATCCCGATAATCTCATTATTTTGCTCAGCCATTTAAAGTGTGCCGCTTTTGAATTACCCTTTGTTGAGGGTGAAAAATTTGGCGCTTTATCTACACAAGAGACAAGCGAACTACTTGAATTTTTGCAAGAAAATGAGATGGTACACTTGAGCGGCGGGCGCTATCACTGGGTCACCGATTCTTACCCGGCCAACGAAATCGGCCTGCGTTCCATCGCTGAGGGCAATTTTGCTGTCACCGACATCACCGACGGCCACGAAGTGGTAATTGGCGAAGTGGATTACTTTTCGGCGCCGGAAACCATCCATCCCAAAGCCATTTATATGGTTGAAGGCGTCTCTTATGAAGTGTGCGAGCTCGACTGGGAGGGCCGCAAAGCCTATGTTAAGCGGGCCACAGCGGATTATTATACCGATGCCATGACTTATAGCAAAGTCACCATTCTCGATGTGGAAGAGAGCGCGCCCGCCACCCTCTATCAGTGTGAAGCCGGTGAAGTGCGCATTAATCGCGAAGTGGTGGGCTTTAAAAAAATGAAGTTCGACACCTCGGAAAATGTGGGCTACGACATGATAAAATTGCCGGAGCAGGAGATGCATACCAGCGGCTTTTGGCTTACCTTAAATAGCCGCCTCCTGGAAGAGCGCGGCTTAAATCGCCAACAGCAAGTGGATGCTCTTTTGGGCCTAGCCCACGCTTTGCACATTGTGGCCGCTGTGGCTCTTATGTGCGATATGCACGACCTCGGCCGCTCAGTGGGCGATAAATCGGCCCAGTGGTTTGCCAAGCCGCCAAGCGGGCCCAAAAATCTCCTACAAAATGAGGACCTTAGCCAAATAGACAACTTTGAGCCCACTATTTATCTTTACGATAATTACCCTGGCGGCGTGGGCCTGGCCCCGGCTATTTATGAACGAAAGCAGGAATTTTTGCACAAAACCATGGAACTCATCCGCGACTGCCACTGCGCCCATGGCTGCCCGGCCTGCATCGGCCCGGCTCTGGGAGTGGACGGCATTAATAAAGATTTGGTGCTGAAAGTGCTGGGGCTTTTGGGGGAGAGCCGGTAATTCGCCCTATTTTCCCTTGACCACAATTTTGTGCCATCTATCATTCCGTCTGTTTTTATTGGCCTTTAGAGATATATGAGGCTTATTATGAGTAATTTAGTAAAAATTTGTTTTGCTATGTCGGCCTTTGCTTTAATCTCTTGCGGTACCGAACAACCCACCGGTGAAGCGCAGGGGCAAAAAACCAGCAATAACAACCAACCACAACCCAAAACAACCTGCAAGCCCGGTTTTTATGGCCAGGATTGTAAGGCCTGCACCTGTCAAAACGGCACCTGTGATGATGGCATATCCGGCGATGGCAGCTGTTCTTGTGATGAAGATTGGATCGGCCAAAATTGTGACACAAAAATACTGTGCCGTCATGGTACTCTTGACCCGCAAACCGGGAATTGCCTGCCTGGGAGCTGTGAGGAGAAATACAACGGTGAAAACTGTAATGAATGTAAAGACCAGCTCAAAACCGGGGAAAATTGCGATAAATGTCTAAATTCCCGTATGACCGGCGAGCGCTGTGACATAGAAATTCTTTGTAAAAATGGTACTCTCGATACCCAAACCGGCCACTGTTTAAGCGATTCTTGTGATTCCAAATTCATCGGAACCGATTGTGACATAGAAATTCTTTGTAAAAATGGCACTCTCGATACCCAAACCGGCCATTGCCTAAATGGTAGCTGCGATAGCCTCTTCACCGGTGATGACTGTAATGAATGCGTATATGCACCAATGACTGGACCAAAGTGTGACCAGTGCAAAAACAATAAGCTTGGCCCAAAATGCGATATAGATACAGTAAATATAAATGGCCAAACCTGGGCAGCTAAAAATATGTATGGCACTGTCAGCAATGATGGCAGCAATGTTACTTGCTATGCCAATACCAAGGAAGATAGTAATTTTGAAGCTAACTATGGTTGCCTATATATTTGGGAAGATGCCCAAAAAATGTGTCCAACCGGTTGGCATTTGCCTACAGAGACAGAGCTTAATAAACTGCTTACTTATGCGGGCGGAGCCCGCCCCACCGGGTCTCAAAATTTACGGGCCACCAGCTGGGAGAGCGGTGCCGATAAATATGGCTTTGGGGCCCTGCCCGCCGGCAAATACTACGGCAACGACAACAGCTCCTTCTACGATGCGTTCGGGTCGTATGCCAATTTCTGGTCGCAGAGCGAGGACGATAGCGACAATGCGTTCCGTTTGTCCCTGAGTACCAGCTATGCGAGCGTGAATACCGCCGCTAAGAGGTACGGCTACTCGGTTCGCTGCATTAAAGACTAACCGTCCTCATTTGACCTCACCATGTTCATAAAAGAAATTACACCCAATCGTCCCTCCCCACAGTGGGGAGGGGCAAATTTACATGAATTTACAAATATTTTGTGGGGTGAGGTCTGGGTGGCGGCCAAGGCGGCTAGCCCCGGCTAAGCCAGCGCAAACAAAAGTAGCGGGGTTTCTCCACTAACAGAAAGAAGCAGCATAAAATCAAAGAGTATTATCTCAATAAACTGGCCTTGCAGTTAAGAAAAGATAGGGCCGCTTAAATAGTCAGCAAATTAAGCGCCCACTTGGCGAGTTCGCGCAAAGAGGCTTCATCGTTATCATCGACAGTTATAGTCCAGTGCCCCTCTTTGGCCAGTTCTTGCAACTTTTCCACCACATCCGGGGCCTGCGGAGCATCAAAAAACTCCTCCTCGCACCCGGCAGCAATCAGCATATCGCGCATATCACAGGCCAGAGCCGGCTTATATTTATCCTGGCTATCAACCAGGCGGCGAATATCGTCTTCATAGCTATCAATACCGAGGCGCAAAACTGCGAGTACTGCCCGCGCTTTTTCGGTGGGTGAATCGCTATCAAAGGCATCACTTATGGCAGCGCGCAGCTCATCTTCTTCCAAATGAAGAGCATCAAATGAACAGTTGACGGCATCCATAACAAAAATGGCCATATCGTCGATATCGGAATCTTTAAAATCATCAACAAATTGCAAAATGGCCATACCACATTCCGGCGGAAGGAGCGAAATTTCTTTAATTCCCAACATATTGTTACTCTCTTGCAGCTTTTGCCTAAGCGTCATTGCCACGGCGAAAATCTTCTATCATCTTTATATAACTTGGTAAAGCCCAAGTAACATTTATATTTTATCACAAAAGTTTTCCAATCAGGCTCAACTTGGGTATTTACTTTTTAACATTTTGTTACAAATAATGTTAATCGGTGCTCATTCCTATGGCTCAATTCTGAGCCATACATTTTGGGGGAGTAAACAATGCAACACAAAATATGTAAGTATTTTTGGGTAGGCTACGGGCTGGCATTTTTATTAACCATTACGGCCTGTAAAAACGATCCCACCGCCGGTAAGACACCGGAAAAAGAGGGAGATGCCTGCTCGCAGGACAACAATTGCCCTACTCCGCTCATCTGCATAGAAAGTATTTGCCGCAAAGTTTGCGTTGCCGATAAAGACTGCGACAAAACCCAAGCTTGCAAA
>JAEEML010000020.1 GCA_016283195.1 Deltaproteobacteria bacterium
GCCACAGAGATGGTGTTAATGGTGTTAAGATGGGTTTGTAATTGTGCGCTTATTCCTGACATAGAATCCTCCCAAGAAAAAGTCTTGGCTATATTGCCAAATGTCGCGGCAATGTAAAGGCTATTTATTATAGATAAATGGCGGATAGACGCCTTTATGGCGCCTCCTTTTGTGGCCTTAAAAGAGAATATTAATCGACTTTGTAATATTTATTGAGCAGCGGGAATTTATCGGGATTATCCAGGACAGTTTTTTCAAACATGGTGAAATAATCCTCGTTAGAGGTATTGGCGCTGATTTCCAGCATTTTGGCCGTGGCGGCCTCATTTAGGTCGCTCGCATGATTCAGCTGTTCCTGAGTAGCGTCCGGGTCATTAAAAATGGCATTAGCCTGCTCTAAAATGTCATAAGCCTCTTTCAGCGGATCGCACATATCATTTAAAAGCTTGGCTTCGGCGATAAAAGCTTCGCGCACATCATTATCGGGGTTGTATTTAACCTCACTCTGCTCTAACCCGTCGCGGCCAAAGGGGAGGCGGGTGCGGTCAAAGCCCACGCTACCGGTAACGCGCACAATGTCTATAGAATCGCAGGAGTGCAGAATCATGGCTTCAACAGTATCTATGGGCAATTTGCCGTTGATGAGAGAGGCCATTTTTTCAATATAGGCTTCATCGGTAATGCCCTGAGCGCGTAGGTGCTCTTTAAGCTTGTCGCCGCTTCGCCCTTCATAGACATCGGGGCCGTTTTGCAAGCGGCCGGCATCGTGCAGGGCAATGGCGCGGATTAAGCCGTAGCGATCGATCTTCATACCTTGCGCTTCCATGTAATTTATCATGGCATTGGCATAAATCACTACGCGGCTGATATGGGCGCGGCCGTGGAGACTTTCCGGGTCGAAAGTTTGCTCATGGTTTTTGTAAATATCCATGATTTCATTAAAGAACTCTTTCTTAAAAGCTTTAAAAGAGGCATCTTTGGTAGCTACTTCCTGCGGCGGGGTAACAGGCTTTAAATCTACTCTGGTGGTAGTGATATCGAGCTCATTTTCTTTAACAATAACAAGCGGCACCCCAAGTTTATCGGCTACTTCCTTGGCTCTGGCCATTTTGGCTTTATCTCTTGTTTGCAGGACTCTTATTTCTTTAATATCTTTGGTTAAATCTACGCCGCCATAGATTTGTCCCTCAATATAGGAGCTTTCGGCAATCGCACAATTAATGGCATAAGGATCCTGGCTTCTGGTTTTAATAGTTTCCAAAACTGTTTCATGCAGTTTGGGCAACAGGTTATTCATGTGATCGGCCGAAGTAGGAGCAAAAGCATCACCTTGGCTGTAATTCATAATGGCCAGAGCCACCAGAGCCGCTTCGTCATTTAAAGAAACGGTAGCATGATGCTCCGTGCAGTAATTAGTTATTATAGTGGATATCTCCATTTCCAGATCACCGTCATGGCCATTACCGAAAGCCTGCCCTTTTTTCGCGGCCAATTTTGATATTACATATTCGATAAAGTCATCGGTTATGACTTCCGGGTGGTCCAAAGTGAAAGGCTGCCCATTTTTTAAACCGTTAAGAGCCGTGCGGAATCTCTCATTGCCACTATCGGTAATTATCTGTTCAAAGGCGTAAAAAGAATCACCGGCGGTAAAGGTGGTGCGCTTTTTCACATTGTCTTTCAGCACAATACAGCAATAGTCGTATTGCGAATAAAGCGGAACAGCGCCGATTAGGCTCTTGCCGACATTGAGGGCGGCGGAAATGGGGTGGGCTTTAGCTTTTATGCCGTCAGCGTCAATAGTCTTTAATTCCGGTGTCAATTTATGTTCGACATCAATACGTTTGGCAACGTAATGGGTGCCTTTTTCGTGCTGCTCAAGCTCAAAAATATTTTTCAGTTTAGCTTTACTGGGGTCGAATTTACCGTTTTCGTCTCTAAAGGGCGAGGTTTCCCCAAAGAGCAGCTCACCGGAAAGGTTGATGGTCAAATTGGAGGAGTCAATGACTTTTTGGAAATCCTCTTTAGTAATCCCGTTAGCATCAAGTGCCGCCTGGGCTTCGTCGGAAATATCTTTTTTCTTACTGGCATCGCCGGTCTTAAGATAATCATCGCTCTGTTTACCCAGTTCCACTTGCGCAGAACGGTGCTCAGCACCGGCCAGCACTGCCACATTGGCGCCTGTCAGGCGGGAATCTTTAACCGGAGTGGTATCAATAGCTCTATCGGCAATAAGCGTATAAACAGCCGCTTCCAGATTATTTAAAGTATCGAGAGCCAGGTTGGCATCGCTGGAATAAGCGGGCATACTGCCATCTTTTAGCGGCGTTAAATGGTGGTTAGTGAGGGCAATTCTAAGCTCAGTGAGCGCGGGATTATGTAAACCGGAAACCAGGCGCAAGAGGTCTTCCGGAGCCATCTTTTGCAGTGCTTCATTAAGAATCTGGTTAAAGAAGGTATCAAATTCCTTGAGTCCCTGAGCTTGCGAGCTATTGGTATAGGTGAGTTTACGCAGCTCGGTTAATAAGGAAACCAGCTCGCCGGCATTGTTTATATTTTTAAATTGGCCGATATTACCATTGATAATGGTCTCTAAAATGCCGTCCATGCGTTTGGTAAATTCCGTATGAGCGGCAGCTTGCATTTCGAGGGTAAATGTTTTGATGGGCTCTTTAAAGCGCGAGGGAATATCGCTTTCGCTTTCTACCTGGGCCTTAAGCGAAAAATCCTTCACGCCGGCATCAATATGGCGCTTTTCTACCTCGGCTCGCACTGACGAATGCAAGAAACCCATGATTTGCTGGACATTGGAGGCCATTAAGTAGGCATTGGTGCCGTAAATATCGCGGCCATTAAGATCCTGCATAAGGGAGGTTGGCGCATCGTAAATAATATTATATTCCGGGGAATTAACCATTTTGGCTAAAAGTATTAGCTGCTTATCGTTAAGGCTAGCGATAAGCGGCTCAAAGGCCTCGCCATAAGCGCGGGAAAAATCATCACCGCCCGGAGGTGCACAATCAGGCTTAGTGAGCCGTTTTTGGCGAAATGCGGCATTGATTTGGGCGTCAATGAGCCCTTTTAATTTGCTGGCCGCGTTAAAGAATTTACCAATATCGGGAATATTTTGGCTGGCAGCGCTTAAGAGATAGGCTTTTATTTCATCGGCGGTTTCCAGCTTCTCCGGCTCGGGCGGAATGAGGCCGAGCTGGCGGTTACGCTCTACGGCAAGCGCGCGCTCAAACCCGGCTTTGGCAATATCTTTCATAGTTTGGGGCGAAAAACCCGGCTTAGCGGCGGCATCTTTGATATCGAGCAGTATTTGCTCGCGCAAGTTAGCTTCGGCTTCGGGCGACATAGGCACCGGCGAGAGATCCAGAATCTTGGCCAGTTTTGTCATATCGCCGGCCGAAATAGTGCCGCGCAGGTCGCCATCGGGAAGACCTTTTAAGCCAAATGTTTCCTGGCGCCACTCTTTGGCTCCGGCTACCATGTCTTCGGTCATAAGTGTAGCGAGTTTTTGCACGTCTTCAGCTGGCATATCGGGATTTTTGGCTGTAAGTTCGGCGGCAATGGCATCGCGAACATCTATCTTATGAAAGCCTTCATAATGGAGGCGGGTAAGAATGGAGCCATGCTTTTTGCCAAATTCTTTGGCTCTAAAGGCCAGTTGCTCATCTCCCAGAGTCAGATGGCGCTTGGAATTAAAAATGGAACCAAAGAAGTTGGAAATAGCCCGCTTAAAATTCTCCCATTTAGAGAATGAGGGCACAGTATAATCTATGCTCTCGAGGCCGTAAACAGTGGTCCTTTTGGTGACAGGTACGGCCGGATGGCGCCTGATTTCTTCATTTTCGATGATGTTTTTGAAGATTTTTACATAGCTTGTGGCTATGGCATCCGGGGTGTTGGCCTGCGGCGCGCTAAATTCCTGGGCGGCCAAATTGTTTAGAGTGGTGGTGTTAAACCTGGTTAATAGCCCTTTTAAAGCCTCATCACTGAGCCCTTTTACCATAGATTCTAGTTTGTTTTTCAAAAAGGCTTTAAAATCAGGCAAACTGGGAACACCGGCCGGGAAAGTGCCAAAATAATCGGCCAGATGTTGGCAGGCTTCATCCTTGGTGCCGCTGAGACAGAGGGCAGGAAGCAATTCTTTTAGATCATCCTGAGCCAGTTTGCTGGCTTTTTCGCCGGCCATCACCATGAATTCGCTGAGTTTGTCATTTATCTCGGGAGTAGTCTCAACCTGAGTGGGCAAATTCATATTATACTGCCCGGCGATATTTCTTTTTTGCAAAGCATCATTTAAAGAGCCGATGATGGCTCCATAGCACTTAGTGCCCTGAATAGTGCGCATACCGCTGAGCATTTCCACTATGTCAAAAGAGGAGCAGAGCGAAGTGGCTTTTAACGAATAAGCGCAGAGGAGATCTTTTAGCTTAGGCGCAGATAAAGCGCTGGCCAGAGCTTTTAAATCCTCCTCCGGCATATCGGCAAAAATTTTATCAAAATAGGCGTTGGTATATTTATTCAAATCATCGGTGCCGAAGTCGTCTTTGCCTTTGGCTTTAAAATCGGCTTGAACGCTTTTGAAAACTTCATTGCCGAGGTCGAAAATAGCCGCTAAAAGCTCTTTTTCTTTGACCTCCGGTACAATGGTGCTGATAAAAGTCTGCGCTTTGGCCGCCATGGGGTCTTCTTCATGGATAATATCACCCAAAATAGCTCCCGGAGCGATGGGATTAGCTTTGGGGCCACTGGGGAGAACCGCATCTTTAGGGGCCGGAACTGGTCCAGGAGCCGCTTGCGGCACCGGAGCTTTGATATCGGGTTTATTGGTAAGAGTGGCTACCTGCGTTTTTAACTGGCCAAGGCCCTCAATTCCGGCCTTTTCCAATTTGTCTATGAGATTAAGCAAAGTAGCGGAAACTTCCGGGCTGAGCGAGCTTTGCCCGCTAACTAAAGTTTTAATATTATCAGCAATTTCCTGATATTTTGGCTTGTTGTCAATGGCCTTGGCTGAGCCGGAATTTTCGGCGGCTGTTAGGCTGGTGATGGTTGAAAGGTGAGTTTGTAATTGCGAACTTATTCCTGACATAGGGGCCTCCTAAGAAAAAAGTCGCCATATTCTAGGCAACTGGAAGCTGGGTAAGCAAGGCTTTTTTTGCTATAAATTGGCTGATAAAAGCTCTACATTGCTTACTGCCGGCATGCTATAATAGCAGCCGCTTATTGCGGCATTTTTCGGCCGTAAAAATGAGGAGTCATTATGCCCTTTAAAAAACGCATAGCGTCTAACTTTTATGGCTTTACCTGCCTGGCAATTATTCTTTCTTCTTTGCCTTCATGCAATAATAATGATGAGAATTTACTGGCTACCATTAAAATAAATATTGAGCACCCTGAGGCCATCGAGGGAGTTTATTTAAACCACGAGCTTATTTGCAGTGCTGATGGGCCGGTTTCTTTTGGCGGTGCGGTTATGGTGCAAAGAGACTGTCCGGATGGCAAGTGCGAACACATTTTTCGCAAAGATATGGAACTTTGCGACGGCACTGAGTTTATAAAGCTGGGCGATACTTTTTCTGTATCTATCGTTTATAAATGCGAAACCCAGGAAGACGACGCCCATTTTTGCGGCTCCACAGTCGCTTCCCCGGTAATTGTTACCGTAGATGGCAAAGAGCTCGCCAATACCCGCGTCTATAAAGTTGAGCGCGATTTTGGTGAAGAAGAGCTGGAAACCACCGCCGCTAGGCCTTTTGAATCGGCCGAAATAATAGAGCTAAAAGATATGACCATCGAGATAAAGGGCAAGCCGCAGCTGATTGCCAGAAAAGATGTGCGTTTAAAACATGAAGAAGGCTATGCCTATGTTGATTTTACCGCCGCCGATGTTTCTTACGGCTATGCCGAGGGGGCATACGATCCGGACACCGGGGCCCTGGCCAAGGGCTGCGGCAGCATTTATGAGCTGCTCTCTTTTTGCCGCACTGGCATGGACGTTAATGTGCGGGCAAGAGTGGAAGCCGGTTTTAGAATTCCAGCGGAATTTACTATTAACGGGAGCCCGGTGACTAATGAAGCCAATCACCATTATGAGGAAGTGGAGTTTTTTACGAGAACCGTTATGCCGCGAGAAGATGGAGCGGTACTCAAAGTAGCCAGCAACAAAAAAACGGCTATTCCCGATGCTCTCGGCGGTAAAAAGTTTAAAATGGTGGCTGTTGCCGATGAAGACGGCGATAATTATGAGGAAGCCCCGGCCGGCCTTTCGGCCTCACTCACCATGAATCAGGATATGAGCTGTACTTTTACCAAAAATAACCGGAGCTGGCGCTGCAAATATGGCATGGTTTCCGATATAAACGCCAGTATTACCATGCTGGGCAATGAAGCATACGAGTCCGGTATTTATCCGGAAGTCTTTTTTGATTTCTTCTTTGATGAAGATTCGAAAAAATATTTTTTAAGGCGCTCCAGCAGTTCATCAGATGAAGAAATGGCCGAACTTGAGAAAATTAGCGGCCGCTATATTATGGAAGAGATATAACCAAGTGGTGGGGCGGAAGTATCAACACTTTCCGGCGGCGATTTTCGCCATTTTATTGCTTATTGCTCCCGCTGCCCGCGCCGCCGGCCCGCTCATAGAGGAGCGCCGCCCGGCCATGGGGGGAGTGGCCCACATCATGGCTTATGGCCGGGCGGAAGAGCCTACCAGGAAAGCGCTCGCCGCCGCTTTTTTGGAAATTGCCCGCTTGGAAAAAATATTTTCCCCTTATGACAAAGAGAGTGAACTCTTTAAAGTAAATAGCCGGGCCGCTAAAGAGCCTGTAAAAATTTCCAAAGAATTTCAAGGTATTATCGTGCTGGCTCAAGAAGTGGCTAAAAAAAGCGGCGGCTCTTTTGACATTTCCTTTGCCGCGCTTAATGGGCTTTGGCATTTTCCCGGCCCCGGCGCTCCGGCGCCGATCCCTCCGGCTTATGAGATAGCCGCCCGCCGGCCGCTGGTTGGTTATCAAAATATTGTGCTTAATCCGGAAAAGAGCACCATATTTTTCCAAAAAGAGGGCATGGCTATCGGCCTTTCAAGCCTTGTTAAGGGCTATGCGGCCGAGCGGGCGGGAGCCATATTAAAAGCCGCCGGAGTGAGCGGCGCCATGGTTTCACTTAGCGGCGATATATATAGCTTTGGTGACAAAGGGGGCGAAAAGTGGCTTATTGGCATAAAAGACCCGCGCGGAGAGGGCTACTTTGCCACCTTGGAGCTTTTAGATGAGGCCATTGTCACCAGCGGCGACTATGAGCGCTATTTTGAAAAAGATGGCCAGCGCTACCACCATATTCTGGACCCAAAGAGCGGCTACCCGGCGCAGGGTGTGCGCCAGGTTACCATTACCGGCCCCAATGGCGCTCTAGCCGATGCCTTAGCTACCGCCGTCATGGTGCTGGGGGCTAATGAAGGGCTAAAGCTACTGGCCGCATACCCAGCCTATGGGGCTATTATTATTGATAATAAAAATGAATTATATGTTACCCAAAATTTAAAAAAGCGTCTATATAAGGAGCGGGCGCCGACGCCCTGAGTGAAAAAAGGATAAAGATTATATGCAAACACCTGAAATTTCCGGCTATTACAAAACCAGGCTGCCATCGGACATCCGCCTGGCCCAAATTGAGTTTACAAAGCGCACCGACGGCGTAAAAGCCCTAAATTGTGCTATAGGCAATGTTACGCTGCCCTTGCACCCGGCTATGCAAAAGCGCCTTGCGGCTCTTATGAGCGACCCGAAAAGCCCGTTTTTAGACGGCTCAGTGCAATATACCCCCACAGTGGGCCGGAGCGACACCCGTGAAGCCTTTTTAAAAATAATTGCTTCCAGCGGCTTTAGCACCCAAGGGCTCTTTGCCCATATCACCGACGGCGGCAGCGCCGCTATGGAACTTGTGCTTTTGGGCGTTTGCGGCGCGGCCGGCACTCATGAGCGCCCGCTCCTCTTAATAGATGCCGCTTATGTTAATTACCAGTGTCTAGCCGAGCGCATCGGCCGCAAAACCGTCTGCATCCGCCGCACTTTTGACAAAAAGAGCGGCAAATTCAGCCTGCCAGATTTAGAGGCTATGGAAAAGGTTATAGAAAAAGAGCAACCGGCGGCTATTTTGGTCATCCCTTACGATAACCCCACCGGCCACTTCTATAGCCAGGACGACATGGACACTTTAGGGCAAATAGCCGTGCGCCACAACATCTGGCTGGTGAGCGACGAAGCTTACCGCGAGCTCTATTACACCCCGGGCAAAACCAGCTCCATTTGGGGTATTACGGAAGAAAAAGTGCCGGGCATCAGCGGCCGGCGCATCAGCATTGAAACGGCCTCCAAAGTGTGGAACGGCTGCGGCCTTCGCGTTGGCGCCATCATCACCGACAGCGAACTTTTCCACGAAAAGGCCGTTTATGAATACACCGCCAACCTCTGCGCCAACCACATCGGCCAGTGGGCCTTTGCCGCCATTTTGGATGAATCTATGGCCGATATGCAGGCTTGGTATAAAAAGCAGCGCAGCTATTATTATGAAATGATGCAGGAATTTCGCAAAAATGTTTTAAAGGAAGTGCCCGGAATTTTGGCGAGTAGCCCCGATGCTTCCATCTATTCCGTGCTTGATCTCTCCGACATAGTGCCCCAAAATTTCAGTGCCAATAAATTTGTCATGTATGCCAGTACCAAGGGCAAAGTTGCTCTGCCGGACGGTGATTACACGCTGCTTTTAAGCCCCATGAGCGGCTTTTACACAGTAAAAGCGGGCGAAGAAAATCCCGGCCGCGCCCAAATGCGCGTAGCCTATGTGGAATCGCCGGAAAATATGCGCAAAGTGCCTAAAGTTCTGGCCGGGCTTTTAAAGGATTACCTGGCTACTCTCTAAAAAGTTATATTTTTGACTTTGTTTTTAGCTATAAAGCCCAAAACTTTATCCGGGCTGGCCACTTGTAAGCGGCCGTTTTCTGTGATTCTGGCGCAGTATGAGCCATCTTCTTGCAAGGTAAAGCGGCTTAGCTCTTTGAGCTCTTTATCTTCAAAAACGTGGGCATTTTTTACGGCCGCGGTCACCGGATGCCATTTGCGCCCTTCATCGCCGCCTTGCAAAAAGCCGCTGAAGATCCACCACACTTTGCCGTCGGCCGCTTCGATTTTGCTCCAACCGGCTTCATTTTCGCTCAAAATGGTTACTTGATCGCCCTTTAATAAAAAGCCGCGGCGGTTTTCCGGGCAATTGGCCGAAGTTAACGGGCCGCCGGCGCAGGTTTTTACCCCGGCTGAAGTAGCGGCGTAAATGGTGGCGAGCGGCAGGGCGGGGCGGCTGTTCTCGCTAGCCGAATCTGTTTTGCTCGCAGGCGGTTTTGCCGCCACAGGCGCTTTATCGCTTGCGGCATCTGGAGTTGTTAATGCACCACTTGCCGGCTCCGCTGCGGGAGAGGTGGCCACTGCCGGCGCTTTTTCCTGCGGGCGGAAAAATAAATAGCCAGCCCCGCCAAGGATGAGCAGCAGCGCGCCGGCAATCAGCGGAATGGCTATGGCAGCCGAATTTTTCTTTTTAACGCGGTTCGGTGCCGCCTCAAAAGCAGAGCCGGACGGCAATTCGGCATGATCATTTATAAGTTCTGCACTGTTTATGCCTTTGGCTTCCAGTGTATAGAGGCGCTCGGCGCTTAAAAGGAGCGCAAGAGCACGGCTCGCTTTGCCGTGGGTGGCGGTGACAAACTCGGCCAGGGAATTATAAAAAAGCGGGTAATTAAGCTCGTTTAGGGCTTTAAGCGAGCTTAAAAAATCAGCAGTGAGTTTTTTGGCTTTTTGTTGTGCGTTTTTGCCTAGAGGCCTGGCCAGAAAATCATCTATAGCTCTTGAGGCTTCTTCGTGGCTGTCTATAGCGCCAAGGAGTCTTGGAAGAGTGGTGCCGTCGCTTATTTCTTCTGAAAGTTCCCTGGCTATATCCAAGGGGCTGGCCACTTGATCCACCAAGCCGGCGCGTTTTAGTTGCAAGTAATTATCTTTCCAGGCGCAATAATTTTGATAGAGCGCAAGGTCTTTGGCCTGTGGTTGGCTGGCCGCACATTCCAGAAAATCGCGCCTAATGGGCAAATAATTTTGCAGCAAAGCAGCAGTGTGAGCCAAATAGCGGCGAATTTTGCCTTGCCCGGCGGCATTACTCAAAAGTATGGCTTTAAGTTTTTCATCCGGTTCCCGCGAAAAAATAATATATTCCAGCAGGAGTTTGGCGGCACTTAAGGCATCCGGCAGTGGAAAAGCGGCATTAGCAAGCAAATTGTCTCTTAAGGCTTTTAGCTGTTTTTCTTCGCTGATATTATAAATAAATTCATTATATACGGCAGTGTGGCTCATAATTCTAAAGCCCTCCCCGGGCCTTTATAAGCTGCCTTTTTGATTATAGCAAAAATCGGGCGGATATTATGGGATAGCGGCTGTTTGCTGCCGGGGGTGCAATGCGGTAAGCAAAAGAGTAATCAGTTGGAATTCTTGATGCAGCGCACGGATTTGCCCTGTGCCGCTTTGCCCCCGCCTTCTACCTGGGAGTTAAAGTTTTCCGTCAGGGAGAAGTAATAAAACAGGTTATTGCCGCTGGTATCGGCCGTGGTTGTCCAGAAATTGGTGTATTTGTCTTTGCCATACTGTATGCCATCGCCCATTAAAATACCGGTTGGTATATACGCATTTTTACTCCTTAAAAGATTTTTTGCCCGTTAGTTAGAGAAGTAAGCTGCTCTAACAAAAGCAGTATGTTTTTTTGAGTCAACTAAAAAGAATAACCGCCTAAAATATAGGATAAAAGGTAAAATAAGCATGAAGCTGGCGGGTATCTGTTTTTTTGCCTCTTTTAACTTCTTCTCATTTGAGCTAAATAAGGGGCGCTGCCTTTGGGGCGGCTATAGAGCCGGCCACTCCATAATAATTCAACACTTTGGGCGGATAGGCTTTCCGCTTTTGAGGTATTTTATGCCGCTTCCTTCTCTGGATTTAAGTAAAGGCGGGCGCGATTTTATAAACGATACCGCACTTACCGAACTACTCGCACAAAAAGAGCCGGATGCCGCCGAAGTGCGCGCTATTATTCAAAAAAGTTTAAATAAAGAGCCGCTTAATCTGGCCGAGACGGCTTCTCTTTTAAACACCAAAGATAAAGAGCTCATCGGCGAGATTTTTGAGGCGGCGCGCACTTTAAAGCGCACTGTTTATGGCAACCGCATTGTGCTTTTTGCGCCGTTTTATATTGGTAATAAATGTATAAATGATTGCAAATACTGCGCTTTTAGAAGCTCAAATCACGATCAGATTCGCCGCACTTTAACACCGGAAGAGATAGATGCCGAAGTGCGCCGCCTGGAGCGAGTGGGCCATAAAAGGCTCATCATTGTTTTTGGTGAGAGCCCGCTTTATGACGGCGAATTTATCGCTAAATGTGTGGAGCAGATTTACAAGATAAAAGAGGGCCACGGCGGGGAAATCCGCCGCCTTAATGTCAATGCCGCGCCCATGGATATTGCAAGCTATAAGCGCATCAAGGCGGCCGGTATCGGTACTTACCAGATTTTCCAGGAAACTTATCACCATAAAACTTACGAAAAATGGCATAATCCCCAAAATCGCAAAGGCAATTACCTGTACCGCCTGGATGGCCTCTCCCGCGCCTTGGAAGCGGGCTGCGACGATGTGGGACTTGGAGCGCTTATGGGCCTTTACGACTGGCGCTTTGAAGTCCTGGGCCTGGTTGCTCATGCCATAGAGCTCAAAGAGCGCTTTGGCGTTGGCCCGCACACTATCAGCTTTCCGCGCATTCAGCCGGCCCAGGGCGTGACTCCCGACCATAAGTATGCCGTGAGCGATGACGACTTTATGCGCCTCGTGGCTACCCTGCGCCTCGCTGTACCTTATACCGGCCTCATTATGACAGCGCGGGAAAATGCCCGAGTGCGCCGCCAGGTAATGGAATTCGGTGTTTCGCAAATTGATGCCGGCAGCCGTATAGAAATCGGCGGCTACACCGAAGGCGGCGAAAAACAAGCCGCCGAGCGTGAGCAATTTTCGCTTGGCGATATGCGCTCGCTGGATGAGGTAATGGGCGATTTACTGAAAAACGGCTTTTTACCCAGTTTTTGCACCGCCTGTTATCGCCTGGGGCGCACCGGCGAACATTTTATGGAATTTGCCATCCCCGGCTTTATCAAGCGCTTTTGCACGCCCAATGCCATCAGCACTTTGGCCGAGTATCTGGCCGATTACGCCTCACCGGAGACTAAAGCCGCCGGTCTTGCCGCTATTGAGCGCGAGCTGGCTGCTATGGAAGAGAGCCCGATGAAGGAAAAGTTAAAAGCACGGCTCAAAGATATTGAAAACGGTGATTTGCACGATCTTTATTTTTAAACGCTGAGCTCGTTAATAGAGGCTTTTGCCGGGCAGAGAGAAAATTTAAATAGTTGATCTCTACCGGCCCATGTGCTAAAGGAGGCTCTGGCCTTTTCGGCTAATCTTTGGTACTTTGGAGGTATCCAGTTGATTTTAAATAGTAATTTCTTAATAAATACCATGCTGACAGCCGCACCGGCCAATGAGGCTGTGCCGGAGCAGCCCATGTGGCTGCAAATTGTGCCGCTTTTGCTCATGTTTGCCGTTATTTGGCTCTTGCTCATTCGCCCGGCCAATAAAAGGCGCAAAGAGCAGGAAAATATGATTAACAGCCTGCTAAAGGGCGATGAAGTGCTTACCGGCGGCGGTATTCTTGGGCGGATTTACTCTATTGACAATAAAGGTATTGTTACTTTGGAAATCGCCGATAAAGTGCGCATTAGAATATTAAAGAGCCAGATAGCCGGGCGTTACAACCCCGATGCTAATAATGGCGAAAATAATAACGAAAAAAAGGCGGATGAAACATCGTCTGCTGATAAAAAATAGGGCCTTCCCACAAACAGCCGAGGAGATAACTGATGAATAAAGTCTGGTGGGCCAAGTTTGCGCTTGTTTTAGCGCTGGTCGGATTAGCGGCATATATGCTCTATCCAAGTTATTACTACTTCTTTAAGGCCTCTGAAGCCGAAAAGGCTTCGCCCAAGGATTTTTGCGCGGCCATTCCTTCTTGGATGTCGTGCAAAAAAGTTAACCTTGGTCTCGACCTCCAGGGCGGTGTCCATTTGGTCATGGGCGTCGTGGTGGAGAAAGCGGTGCAAGATCGCGTTGATCGCATCGCCGACAATTTAAAAGAGGTCTTAAACGAGGAAAAGATTCCTTTTACTGCCATCACCGTGCCGGAAGCTAAAAATGCTCTTACGGCCGATGGCGAAGTGAGTCTCGACCTCAAAGCTTCAACGGAAATTGAAGTAAAAGCTCCGGTTGATAGCGCTAAAGCCATCAAAAAAGCCGTGCAAAAGAGTTATGGCAATTCTCTTGATGTCGTAGGCACCCGTGATGGCGGTGCTGTTACCGTTTTCGGTCTCTCCGAAAATGAGATTGATTATGTAAAAACCGAAGCGGTCGAACAAGCTATCAAAGCTATCCGCAACCGTTCCGATAAACTCGGCGTGGCTGAGCCTTCCATCGCCCGCCGCGGTGTGGATAATATCCTCATCCAGCTCCCTGGTATTAAAGACCCTGAGCATGCTATTGATATTATCGGCCGCACTGCTCAGCTGGAATTCAAAATTGTTGATGACGAAGCCAGTAGTTTCATGGAAAACATTGTTATTCCTGAAGGTTCCAGCGTTAAGCGCGAAGTTTCCGCGCATAACGGCCCCAAAGGTCAGGTTAAAGAAGTTTACTTGGTGGCGCCCACCAAGAGAGCTATTTTAGAGCTCGTAAACGGCAAAGTGCCGGCCGATAGAGAAATTGCTTTCAGCGAAGAGCTGGATCCCAAAACCAAAGAAGTTGTTGCTTACCGCACCTATCTTTTGCACCGCAAAGCCGGCATTACCGGTGATTATCTCACCAATGCCATGGTGCAACAAGACAACGAAACCCAAAGCTACTATGTCGCTATGAGTTTTGATGCTCAAGGCGCCAAAATATTTGAAGATTTAACCGGCGAACACACCCGTGAGCGCATGGCTGTTGTTCTCGATGGCCAAGTCAACAGCGCTCCGGTTATCGAAGGCCGCATTGCCGGCGGTAATGCCCGCATTACCTTGGGCGGCTTTATGAGCTCCTCCGAGAATCTCCGCGAAGCTAAAGATTTGGTGCTGGTGCTCAAAGCCGGTGCTCTTCCTGCTCCTATCGTCATGCGCGAGCAGCGCCAGGTTGGTGAGTCGCTCGGCCGTGATTCCATCGAAGCCGGATCTATGGCTTTGGCTATCGGTTTTGCTCTCGTCTTCTTGTTTATGATTCTTTATTACAAAGGCTCCGGCCTGGTGGCCGATATAGCTCTTTTACTTAACCTGGTCTTCCTTTTGGCTGTCATGGCTATGTTTGAAGCTACTCTCACCTTGCCCGGTATGGCCGGTATCGTGCTTACCGTCGGTATGGCAGTTGATGCCAATGTTATTATTTTCGAGCGTATTCGTGAAGAACTTAGAAGCGGCAAAACCCCGCGCGCCGCTGTGGAAGCCGGTTACAGCAAAGCTTTCTGGGCTATTTTTGACAGTAACGTCACCACCATCATTGCCGGTATCGTGCTCATGCAATATGGTAGCGGCCCGGTGCGCGGCTTCGCTGTTACCTTGATTACCGGTATTATTTGTTCTATGTTTACCGCCCTGTTTGTCACCAGGATGATCTTCGATGGCAGAATGTCCCATCGCAGCGTCCGTAAACTAAGCATTTGATAAGGAGAAACGGTCACCATGCAATGGATACCCTCCGATATTAATCTTCCCATTGTTGAGAAGAGCAAATACTTTATTTTTGTTTCGCTGGCTCTTGTGGCCATATCGATTATTGCTCTGGCCACCAAAGGCATCAATTATGGTATCGACTTTGCCGGCGGTTATGAAATCCAGGTAAAATTCGATAAAGATGTCGATGTTTCCGCCATGAAAAAGGCTTTGAACGAAGGCCTCCACATGGGAGAACCGGTGGTGCAACGCTTTGGCTCAGCCGATTTGCACGAATTTTTGATTCGCATCAAAAAGACCAAATCGGTTGACGACGCCTCTTTGCAAAAAGCCAAAAAAGCTTTGGAAGCCGCTGCCGGTGCCGATGCTATTCAGGCTTTTAGCTATTCTTCCGAAAACGGCGAACGTGTCACTATTGAGGCTACTAAAACTATTGCCGATGAAGTGATTGCCAAAGCCTTTGGCGACCAAGCCTTAAAAGTGCAATCTGTTTCTGCTTCGCAGCGTCAGGATAAACCCGTTTACACTGTCACCTTGGTCTCTGTCGGTGATCGCGTCGATCAAATCTTAAAGAGTGCTTTTAATATTGATAAAAAAGAATCGCTCTTAAGCCGTATGGACTATGTTGGCCCGCAGGTTGGTGAACAGCTCAGAAACCAAGGTATCCAAGCTGTGCTCTATGCCCTCGT
This sequence comes from Deltaproteobacteria bacterium, assembly GCA_016283195.1. Classification (GTDB taxonomy): domain Bacteria; phylum JAEEML01; class JAEEML01; order JAEEML01; family JAEEML01; genus JAEEML01. The sequence goes on from JAEEML010000020.1 coordinate 15,526, forward strand.
ATTTATTTTGATTTATATCGCTCTGCGCTTTGATTTTCTCTTTAGCCCGGGCGCAATTCTCGCTTTGGTGCACGATGTGCTTATTACTTTGGGCGTCTTTTCCATCTTTGGCCTCGAATTTAACCTGCCCACCATTGCTGCTCTTCTCACCATCGTTGGTTATTCGCTTAACGATACCATTGTTGAGTTCGACCGCATTCGTGAGCTTGTGGCCCACTTCAAAGATCGCCAAATTGATATAACAGTCAATCAGGCTATTAATAACTGCCTCTCCCGTACCATGATTACCTCGCTCACCACCTTCCTGGTGACCGTGGCTCTTTTAATTTGGGGTGGCAGCTCCATCTTTGACTTCTCCCTGGCTCTTTGTATCGGCGTTGTGGCCGGTACTTGGTCCAGTATTTTCATTGCTTGCCCATTCTACCTCTGGCTAAAACACAAAGTTGATGCCAAGGCTGCCGCAGCCAAAGGCAAGTAAATTTAAGGACGCGGGCCATGGTCGTAGGTGTGATGGAAATGACCTTCATTCTCTACGAGACCGCCTCTTTAAAAGACAAGCGTAGCGTTACTAAGCGCCTAATCAATCGTATCACCTCAAAATTTAATGCCGCCGCCGCTGAAGTTGACGATATGGATGCCCATTCCCATTGTGTCATCGGTGTGACGGTGGTGGGCAACGAGAGCAAATTTATAGCCAGTGTGCTCGATAACATTGAAAACTTTGCCGCTCTTTTGGGCCTTGCGGAGCTTTATTCCTGCGAGAAGAGCGTAGAAACATATTAGGAGTTTACTATGACCAAACCTTTTATAATCGGTATTGCCGGTGGAACGGCCAGCGGCAAGACCACTGTGGCCCGCAAAATTATAGAGACTTTGCCCGGGGAGACCGCCTCTTTGCTGGATCTCGACAGTTATTATAAAGATCTGGCCGAGATGACTCTCGAAGAGCGCAAAAAACAAAATTTTGATCATCCGGAATCGTTTGATTTTGATCTTCTGGCCGATCATCTTTCGGCCCTTAGAGCCGGCGAAACAATCGAAAAGCCCATTTATTCTTTTGAGCAGCACACCCGTCTCCCGGAAACTACCACCATTCATCCGGCGCAAGTGATTATTTTGGAAGGCATTTTGGTGCTCTCACAAAAAACTTTGCGCGATTTACTGGATCTTAAAATATATGTCGATACCGATGACGATGTGCGCCTCTCGCGCCGTCTCACCCGCGATATTAAAGAGCGCGGGCGTACCTTTGACGGCGTAATGGAGCAATATTTTAAAACCGTGCGCCCCATGCATATTCACTTTATTGAGCCCACTAAGCGTTTTGCCGATATTATCATTCCCAATGGCGGCAGCAACGATGCTGCTGTGGATATGGTTGTGGCCGGTATTAAAGGCAAACTCACGCAAATGTTCTTTGGCCGCTAATTCTTAAGGAGCGCCATAATCATAAAAACCATAGCTGTCACCCATTTCTTCCGGCTCTTTTTGCACTATTAAAGGTTTTTCACCCGGGTGCTGCCAAAAATGGCGGATGGTGGCCGGGAGGTCGTCGGTAACCAGCTCGCCGGCGTGTTCGCTAAACCAATATCCCGGCAGGGCATCACAATAAGGATGTTCGGCAAAGCGGCGGTCTAAAAGGACAATTATCCCGCGATCGCTTGCCGTGCGGATGACCCGGCCGGCTGCCTGTACTACCTTTTGCATACCTGGAAAGAGCATGCCGTAAGCAAAGCCGGCCTCTTTTTTTTCTTCAAAATAATCACACATTTGGCGGCGTTCAAAGCCTACTTGCGGCAGCGCCGGACCAACAATTATAGCTCCGATGAGCGCTTTGCCCGGGAGGTCTATGCCCTCGGCGAAAATGCCGCCCATAACGGCCAGGAGCAAGATGCCCTCGCCGGCGCGCATGGTTTCAAGGACTGTTTGCCGCTCGTTATCGCTCATGGAACGCTTTTGAGTAAAAATCTGAAACCCACCGATATTTAAGCTAAAAAGCTCCTTGCTGACGGCTTCTAAAAAGGCAAAACTCGGGAAGAAAGCAATATAATTGCCCCATTTTAGAGTAACTGTTTCGGCAATGCGCTGGGCAATGGGGCGGTAACTTTTGGGGCGCTTAACATAGCGAGTTTCGCAGCTTTTATCAATGACCACCAGCCGCTCTTCTGGCGGAAAGGGGGAGGGCAAATCAATAGTTATGGGATTTAAAGGGGAAAAGCCCAAAATATCGGCAAAGTAATCCAGCGGATTTAAGGTGGCGCTTACGGCAATGGTAGTCAGAAAGCGTTTATGAATAGTGCTCAAATAGCGGGCCGGCGAGAGGCAGAGAATACCCAGGCGCCCTTTACTGCCATCGCTTCCGACATAAGGCACAAGCTCGCCCTCGGCAGCGAGCAGCAAATTGCCGATTTGCAAAATATTATCCAGAAGCTTTTGCAGGGCGTCTTCCGGGCCGGCAATTTTGGCCATTTTGCGAAAAATGGCATAGCGTACCTGGAGAAGAGCGGCCTCTTCGGCTCTTTCTGCCCACTCGGCAAGGTTAAGTGAAACTCGCCAATTACCGGAAATCTCAGCGTTTTCTTCGCTCGGGCCGCGGGATACATGGCGGCAAATTTCGGCGGAAACAGAGCTTAAAAAAGTGCTGATTATGCTGCCTAATTCCGCATCGCGGTAGCCTCTTAGCTCCTCAATATCCAGCACTAGCTGCTTTTCCGGGAGACTCTTTTGGTGATAAGCGGCTACAATTTTTTGCGCTATCTCTATCTCTTCCAAAGTGATAGCCGGTGAATAAGCGGCGCGCACGCGGTCAAAGAGGTTGTGGGCTTCATCAATAATAGCTATCGGCATAGCGGGAGCGGCAAAAGAATTGGCCGCTCTGTAGGGGTGGCGGTCATAGAGATAATTGTAATCGGCAATTATAAGATCTACTTTGGTGCAAAGAGTCACGGCAACTTCATAAGGGCAGAGGTTTTCCTTAACAGCCTCCTTATAAATATCGGCGCCGTTAATGACCGTATTATTTTGGATTAAGTTCTGCAAAAGCGGGCTCTTTTTCAGCCGTTCTTTAAAATCAGCCAAAAACGGGCAGGTCAGCCGGTGACACAAAAGGTGGCCGGTAGCGCACATTCCTTCTTTGGGAGCCATATTGAGAGCCAGGAGCTGGCCCTCTAAATGAGAGGCTTTCACAATATCCTCAAAAGTGTGGCAGGCCATCTCCGCCTGGGTGCGCTTGGCAGTGGTAAACCAGAGGCGGCTATTGTTTTTGAGCGCGGCTTTTAGGGCCGGAAAGAGCGCAGAGACAGTTTTGCCGCTACCGGTGGGGGCAGCAGCCAAAATAGGGCGCTCTCTGTCAATGGCTCTCTCAATGGCATTTATGAGAATTTTTTGCGGCTCACGCAGCTCACTATAAGGAAATATTAGCTTTTCGGCCCAAATGGCCCGGTCAATGGCCCGCTTTTTTTCGCCTTTGGCGCTAGCTGAGAGAGTGCCAAGCAGCTGAGAGAGGGCCTTTAAAAGCGCCTCCTCGGCCGGAGTAACAACCATTTCGCGCTGTCGGCCATCTTGGAGAGAAACAAGCACTAGGCGGCTTATAAGAGTATTGCCCTCAGCTGCCTTAGAGATGGCGAGAGCATAGAAGGTAAGTTGGTAAATAAAAGGCGTAAGGTCGTTTTGGGTTAGAAGATCCAGCTGACTGCCGGAAAGGGCCAAAGACTTAACCTCTTCTAAAATAAGAGTATTTTCGTCTTTTTTTATGATTCCGTCGGCCCGGCCGCCGAGGCTGATTTGCCACTCGCCGAGATTTAGGTTTAGGTTTAGCGGCACTTCGCTTTGAAAGGCAGAGGCGAATTCAGAGCGCCGTTTTTCACTGTATTCGCGGTGTATTTTTTGCCCCAGCTCGGCCCTTAAGCTGCTTAAGAGCCCAATGCCGCTCTGGCTCGGAGCGGCGCATAGCTCGCCCACCGCCGAGCGAATGTCGCCGCTTAAGAGATGATTTTCGAGATCGATGGTGAGACTCACCTTTTTTGCTCCAAAAATGTCAGTTGCCCCCACCTAGGCAATTGACCATTATTATATATTTTGCTACAATTTGGCCACTGGTTTTGGGAGCGTGATATGTCTTCTAAACAATTTACCATTTTGGCTGTTTTGTTTTTATCAGGCTTAACATTTGGCGGATTAGCTATTGGTGCCGAATCTGGGCTAGATAAGCAGGCTGAGGGAGCTCGGCTCAATACTTTGGGCGAGCTTTATTATAAAGGCGAGACAGTGCCTTATGACATGGAAAAAGCCATGCATTATTTCCGTGAGGCCGAACAGCTTGATTATGTGCCTTGTTACAATAATCTCGGCAATATGTTCTATTATGGTTATGTGGTGCCCAAAGATTACCATAAAGCTTTTGAATATTACATGAAAGCCGGCTCTCGCGGTGATGCTTACGGCCAATATAATGTCGGCTATATGTACCAAACAGGTTACGGCGTAAAGCGCAACATGGCCGAAGCTGTTTCCTGGTATTTAAAAGCTGCCGAAAACGGTTATGTGCGCGCGCAACATCTTTTGGGTGATATTTACTTTTTTGGCTACGGTGTAGAAAAAAATCGTGAACAGGCGCTGCGCTGGTTTCGCACGGCAGCACTGGCCGGTGATGCTTATTCCCAGGATCGTCTTTTGGAGATCGGCGAGCATATATGACTGATAATAAAGCACATTGTAAGCCGCGACCGCTGGCCGGCGTTAATGTATATGCCCTTAAGCTCACCCCGCTTGAGGGCTTTATATTTTCGCAGCTTGATGGCCAGGTTAGTGTGGAACAATTGGCCGATATTTGCCAGTTGCCGGAAGAAAACGTGCTGGAAGCCATTGATAATTTATTAAAATTAAAAGCTATTGAGTTGCCGGATTCCGATATGCCGACTGAGTATTCGCGCCCGGCGCCGACAGCTAAAACCGAGCCGGCTGTTGCCATGGCGCCAAGGTCTATGAATGAGCAGCCTCAATATGAAGAAGGCATTTATTTAAATGCCGAACAGCAGCGGGAAGTCGATCGCCTTTTAGCTTTGGGTGAGGAAGAAAACCCCCTGTTAATACTGGGCCTTACTGCCGATGCCGCTTTTGCCGATGTCAAAAAGAGCTATTTTAAGCTGGCCAAAGTGTATCACCCCGATCGCTTTTATGGGCGGGAGCTTGGCTCATACCAGGAGAAACTGGCTACTCTTTTTGAAATGATAAACCAGGCTTTTAATACTTTAAGTAAACCAAGAGTTTTTGAGCTTTGGCGCAAAAGACTCGCCGAAAATCCCGCTGCTTCATCTCAGCTTAAAAAGGAAAATAGCAAAAATCAACTAATTGCCGTTGACGACGAACCGCCGCCGCAAATGGTGCCGTCTCCGGCTAAAGCCCACTCATCTGCCCGCCGCTATTCTTCGCCCATTAGCCAGGAGCTGGAAGAAGTGCGGCAAAACATTTTAAAAGAGCGCCGGCAGCGGCAAAATATTTATGTTGATCGCCTTGGTAAAGCTGATGAAGCCATGCAAGCGGCTATTTTAAAATTGCGCGATGGTTTTCTTTTGGAGCCCTGCGAAAAAATCGCCATGATTTGTACTCTGGTGCCGGATAATCCTTTTTATCAGAGCCTTAGAGCCGATTTTTTCCTTGATGAAAATCATCCTTCATATATGGACCTTTTGCAAGTAGAGGTGCTGGTTGATTCCGGCTATCTCGATAAAGCCCTGGCCGGCTATGCAAAATTATCCAAAGAATATTATAAGATAAGCGCATTTCACTTTATGGAATCACTCCTCCTTTACCGCCAAAACGAGGTGGTGAAGGCGATGAACGCTATAGATAAGGCTCTGGCTGTTTCACCGGAGCAACTGCTCTTTTTGCTGCATGCCAGCCGGGTTTCCGTGGCGTGTAAAAATAACTCCGGCAAAGATTACTTTTGGGTGCGTGCTATTGCCTTGGCTAAAAAGCTTTCCTGTGATATATCGGTTATTGGTCAGCTTTTGGTCTATAAGCCGGCGGAGCAACAGAATAAATCGGAAAAGCAGGCCGAATAAGTTTGGAAGGCACAAATGGAACCAGTTATCGGTATTGATTTAGGCACTACTAACTCCTGTGTTGCCATTATGAAGGGTGATGGCTATCCTAAGGTAATTCATAATAAATCAGGTAGCAACACCACGCCGTCTATGGTGGCTGTCACCGATAGCGGCAAGCGCCTTATCGGGCAACTTGCCAAGCGCCAGGCAGTAGTTAATCCGCAAAATACCGTTTATGCTGCTAAAAGGCTTATCGGCCGGCGTTATGATGATCGCGAAGTGCAAAAGGCCTTAAAAACCATTCCTTATAAAACGGAGCGCGGCCCCCACGACGATGTGCGCATTTCTCTAAGAAACCATTCTTATGCTGTGCCGGAAATTTCTTCAATGATTTTAAACGGTCTCAGGATGGTTGCTCAGGATTATCTGGGGCGGCCGGTGACTAAAGCTGTAGTAACTGTTCCGGCTTATTTTAACGATAATCAGCGCCAGGCCACCAAAGATGCCGGCAAAATTGCCGGGCTTGAGGTATTGCGCATCATCAATGAGCCCACAGCGGCAGCGCTTACTTACGGTTTTTCACGCAATGTCTCCCAAAAAGTGGCGGTTTTTGATTTAGGCGGCGGTACTTTTGATATTTCTATATTGGAAATAGACCAAGGCGTTTTTAATGTCATTACCTCGGCCGGTGATACCTTCCTGGGCGGCGAGGATTTTGATGAGCGCATTATGGAGTGGCTGGTGCTCAACTTTGCCAAAGAGTGTAAAGTTGATTTAAGAACCGACCGCATGGCTCTCCAGCGCCTGAAAGAGGCGGCGGAAAATGCCAAAATAGAGCTTTCTACAGTCTCTGAAGTGCAAATAAACCTGCCCTTTATCTATTCCACCCCCGAGGGTGAAACATTGCATTTAACAGCCAATTTATCCCGCGATAAATTAAACGAGCTGGGCGCCGATTTGGTGGAACGCTGTATGCATATTTGCACCGAAACTATGCAAAATGCCGGTATTAAGCCTGCCGATTTAGACGATGTGCTGATGGTCGGCGGTATGAGCCGTATGCCGGCTATTCGCGATGCCGTGACAAAATGTTTCGGAATTACGCCATCTTATACTGTGCATCCCGATGAGGCTGTGGCCCTTGGCGCCGCGATTCAGGGCTGGCTTTTAGTGAGCGGCAATACCGATACTCTGCTCCTGGATGTTACGCCGCACGATTTCGGTATTTTGGTGGCCGGCGGCGATTTCAATACTATTATTCCCAAAGATACCGCTATTCCTACGAGTGCCCGCAAAGTTTTTACCACTATGCGCGATAATCAAACACAAGTGCGCATAATGATTATGCAGGAGAGCAGTAACACTCACGAACTTTTGGGTGAATTTGCCCTGACCGGCCTTAGAGAAGCGCCCAAAGGAGCAGTGCGCATTGAAGTGACCTTCCAAATCAGTGCCGATGGCATTGTGAGTGTTTATGCCCGTGATTTAGAGACCAACCGTTGCCAGAGTGTTACCGTGACAGCTTCCAGCGGTCTTACTAATGAAGAGATTCAGCGCATGATTCAAGAAAATACTGATTATTTGGTAACATCAGAAGCCACGCAAAAATTTGAGACTCTTCATGTCGAAGCCGAGCGCTATCTGCGTCAGTTTAAATTATTACTGCCCAAAGCCATTATGACTTTAAGATCCTCATCTTATGGTGACGACGCTTTGCAAAAGGCCAGTACTGTAGTCAGTCGTTTGCAGGAAGCCATAAAGCGCCGCGACCTTAACGAGCTGGAAAATAGTCTGGCTCCTTTGAAACGCACAGTGGAGCTTTTTGAAAAGCTTACCAAAGATCAATAGAGGTAAGCACATTTGGTTTATGAGCCATGCCGCTCTATAAATTGGGAAAATATATCTTAATACGCAAGCTTAACTCCGGCGGTATGGCTGAGATCTACCTGGCCAAGAGTTTTGGTGCTCATGGCATGGACAGGTTGCTCGCGGTTAAGCGTATTTTGCCCAAAGTCAGCTCTTCCGGCGATTTTATCAAAATGTTTATTGATGAGGCCAAATTGGCCTCCAAGCTCAGCCATCCCAATATTTCGCAGATTTATGAACTTGGACGTGAGCGGGAGACTTATTACATCGCTCTGGAACTTGTGGACGGCAAAGATTTACGCTCGATTTTTGATAAACTGGCCAAAAGCGGCCGCATTATGCCCTTGCCACTGGCAGTGAAAATAGTAGCCGATATATGTGAAGGGCTCGATTATGCTCACCAGAAATGCGATGACGACGGCCGGCCGTTAAATATTGTGCACCGTGATGTGAGCTTGCAAAATGTCATGGTTTCTTTTCACGGCGATGTGAAAGTTATTGATTTTGGTGTAGCCAAGGCCTCGGTACAGTCCACAGAAACGCGCGCCGGAGTGCTGAAGGGCAAAATCGGCTATATGCCGCCGGAACAGGTGGCCGGCCAGGATATTGATCGCCGCGGGGATATTTTTGCCACCGGGGTTATTTTGTGGGAGCTTATTACCTCCTCGCGCCTTTTTAAATATCACACCGAATACCAGAGCCTGGAGCGGGTGCGCCTGTGTGAGCTTTATCCGCCCTCTACTATTAATCCTAATGTGCCCAAAGAGCTGGAGCAGATAGTTTTAAAGGCTCTTACGCGCGATCCCGATGAACGCTATGCTACAGCCCAGGAATTTCACGATGATTTGCTCACTTATTTGGTAAAAAGGCGTGAATTGCCCAGTCTCCGCGAGATAGAGCAATTTATGCAAGAACTCTTTGATGAGGAAATCCGCCGTAATCGCCTAGAACTGGAGGAAGCCGATAAAATAACGCCGGATATCGAAGGGCTTATTGATATGGCCGAGCTGGACGAAAAGCAGGTGCAAGAAGATCGCCAGCTGGGGCAGCCCAAAGTGGTGCGCAGTGAAACAGCCACTCATTCTATGAGTAAATCGGTGCATCAAAGCGGCTCGCGGCGCAGTGGCACCAACTATGTAAGCGGAGCTATGAGCTTTTTCGGCAATGGTGAAGAGGCGGCTCTTGCCAGTTCCACTATTCAGGAAATGTCTCCCGAGGCGCTGGCGCAGCTAAAAAAATCACTGGGTGAATCATTTAAGACTACTTTAAATGATAGCGCAGAAATCCAAAATGCTCTTGAGGCTCCCACTATTAACGAGCAGGAAGAGATTTCCATTACCGAGCTGAAAGCGCCTTCCGCCTCCACCACCTCTATTGGCCGCGTGCCGGAAAATACCGCTATCAGCGGCCATGTGATGCAGCCTTTTCGTTCACCTTTTTTAGTGGAGCCGGTAAAAAGCAAAATTCTCTTAGGTGCCGTAGTTGCCATTTTTGTGGGCCTTTTAATTGGCATTTTTGTTTGGCTTTTAGCCCCGACGGGACGCGGGTCGCTCCTTATCACTACCGAGCCCAGCGGTTTAAATATTGATATTGATAATGTGCTCAATGCTTGCAAGAGCCCTTGTACGCTTACGCATGTGGAGGCCGGTACGCACAAAGTAATTGTGCATTTTCCCGGTGTACAGCCGGTGGTGCGCACAGTAAAAGTGCAGCCTAATCAAATAAATACCCTCCTTGTGCCCTAAGGCCTTAACAATATGCGGCGCCTTATCTTTCACATAGATGTAAATTCGGCATTTCTCTCTTGGACGGCGGCAGCTCTCGTTAAGGCTGGTAAGCCCGATATAAGAGAAGTGCCCTCGGCTATCGGCGGCGACCGCGAAAGGCGGGCGGGGATTATCTTAGCCAAGTCGATACCGGCTAAAAAATATGGGGTTACTACCGGTGAGCCCATTGGCTTGGCCCTCAAAAAATGCCCTAATTTATTAATCTTTCCCCCGGATTTTAAATTATATGCCGAAAATTCCCGGGCTTTTATGAAAATATGCGCGAATTATTCACCGCTTATAGAACAATATTCAATAGATGAATGTTTTTTGGACATGAGCGGCATGGAACTTTTGTTTGCCGATCCTTTGCAAGCGGCCCACGAAATTCGCCAAAAGATAAAAGATGAGCTGGGGTTTACGGTGAATATCGGAGTGGGAGAAAATAAACTTTTGGCCAAAATGGCCAGCGATTTTAGTAAACCGGACAAAGTGCATACTCTTTTTCTCTCAGAAATTGAGCAAAAAATGTGGCCGCTTCCCATTGGTGATTTGCTCTATGTTGGGCCGGCTATAGCGAGCAAATTGCAAAGAGTGGGCATTAGAACTATCGGCGATGTGGTGCGCTATCAGCTGAAAACATTGCAAAGCATTCTAGGTGATAAGGCCGGTGAGCAGCTTTTTAACTATGTGCGCGGGCAGGATGAATCGCCGGTGTTGGGGCAGCCATCGGATATAAAATGTTTAAGTATTTCCACTACTTTGCCTAATGATATTTTGAGTATGGAGCTGGCTTTTCCGGTGATATGCGCGCTTGCTGAAAGCTTAACCTATCGCCTAAGAAGAGCCGGGAAAATGGCCGGTACCATAAGTGTTACTGTGCGCGGCAATGATTTTAAAGATCGCTCACATCAGCGCCGCCTTAATGAACCAACTGATATTACTAAAGAAATTATTGCTTTGGCCAAAGAACTTTTGCGCGAACTCTGGGACGAAAAATTGCCCATTAGGTTGCTGGGTATATCTTTAGGGCATCTTACAGCCGGCGTTATAAAACCAGCGCTTTTTCCCGATGAGAAGCGCGAAAAAGCCCGGCGCCTGGATGCGGCTGTTGACGCTTTAAAAGACAAATACGGCGCTAAAAGTATCTATTTAGGGAGTGCGGCTGATGAAGAGGCGCTTAGGGAAAGAGCAGAAAAAAGAGGTAAATGAGCGCGCTTTTTAAAAATCGGCATTGCCCGGGGTGCGCGGGAAGGGCTGGACATCGCGGATATTGGTCATGCCGGTTACAAACATAAGCGCCCGCTCAAAGCCCAGGCCAAAGCCGGCGTGGGGCACGCTGCCGTAGCGGCGGGTGTCTAAATACCACCAGTAATCTTCTTTATTTAGCCCAAATTGATCCATGCGGGCGAGGAGAATATCTAGGCGGTGTTCGCGCTGGCTGCCGCCGATAATTTCGCCCACGCGCGGCACTAAAAGGTCGCTCGCCGCCACTGTCTTGTTGTCATCGTTGACATACATATAAAAAGCTTTGCTGTCTTTGGGGTAATCGGTGACAAAGAGCGGCCTTTTTACCAGCTCTTCGGTTAAATAGCGCTCATGTTCGGTTTGCAAATCGATGCCCCAGGAGACGGGGTATTCAAATTTTTTGCCGCTCTTTATGAGTTTATCCACGGCTTCGGTGTAACTCATGACGGCAAAATCGGTATCCACCACGTGAGAGAGGCGCTCAATGAGCCCCTTTTCCACAAATTTATCCAAAAATTCCATATCTTTGGCGCAGTCGTTAAGAACGGCGGCGGTGATATATTTGATAAAATCGCGGGCCACGGCAATGTCACCGGCGAGATCGCAAAAGGCCATTTCCGGCTCAATCATCCAAAATTCGGAGGCGTGGCGGGCGGTGTTGGAATTTTCCGCTCTAAAGGTGGGGCCAAAGGTGTAAATATCGCTAAAAGCGGTGGCAAAGAGCTCGCCCTCCAGCTGGCCGGAGACGGTGAGGCCGGTTTTGCGGCCAAAGAAATCTTTGGAAAAATCAATTTCGCCTTTGTCCGTCTTGGGTAAATCCATGGGGTCTAATGTGGTGACGCGGAACATCTCGCCGGCTCCTTCACAGTCGCTGCCGGTGATGATGGGGGTGTGCACATATAAAAAGCCCCGTTCTTGGAAGAAGCGGTGGATGGCATAAGCCAGTTTGCTCCTAATGCGGAAGACAGCGCCAAAGGTGTTGGAGCGCGGGCGCAGGTGCGCGATGGTGCGCAAATATTCCATACTGTGGCGCTTTTTTTGCAAGGGGTAACTCTCATCGGCGATGCCTAAAATAGTTACCTCTTTAGCCTGGAGCTCAAAAGCCTGGCCGGCGGCCGGGGAGGCTACCAAGTTGCCCTTTACATGAAAAGAAGAGCCGGTGCCGCATTTGGAGACCTCTTCAAAATTGGCCAGTTCCGGCGAAAGAACCACTTGCAAATTCTCAATGGTGGAGCCGTCGTTCAAGACTAAAAAGGCCACCTCTTTGCTGCTTCTTAAAGAGCGGGCCCAACCGGAGCAGCTCACATTTTCGCGAGGCCCCTCGGCTTTTAAAATATCAACAATCTTTTCACCGCGTTGCATATTTTCTCCTGCATTTCTTTTTCGGGACTGGCCCGGACAAATCTTGGGCGGAGTATATCCAAACAGGCGGCAAAGACAAGCGGGTAATAAAACGGTGCGATAAGTTTCCGGCTCTTTTTTTACTTTACAAAGGGCAAAAAAAGAGTATAATTCTTACTCGGCCCGAAGAAAGTACGGGGGTGTAAGTTGCTAAAATCTTTAATAAAAACATCTTTCCTCACGTAATGATCAAGTAAATTTTAACCACTAAACCATGCGTTACAAAATGCGGGCGGGCTCCCTTTTTGCGGCATGAGAGGAGAAATTATTTGATGCTTCAACAAAATACCTTCAAAATCGGTGATAAAGCAGTATATCCGGCTCACGGTGTGGGCGAAGTAACCGGTATCGAAGAATGTGATATTTACGGCCAAAAACAGACTTTTTACATTCTGCGTATTTTGGAAAACGATATGAAAATTATGATCCCCATCAACAACGTGCGCCAGGTGGGGCTTAGGCAGGTTATCAATACCGAGCAAGCCGATAATGTTTTTTCCATTTTAAAAGAGCGGGCCATCACTGTGGACAGCACCACTTGGAACCGCCGTTACCGCGAATATACCGAAAAGATCAAAACCGGTTCTATTTTTGAAGTGGCCGAGGTTTTGCGCGATCTTTCTCTCTTAAAGCACGATAAAGACCTCTCTTTCGGAGAGCGCAAAATGCTTGATACAGCGCGTAATCTCCTGGTAAAAGAGCTGGCTATTGCCAAATCCATGGAAGAAGAAGAAGTGGAAAAAGAGTTCCAGCGCATCTTTAGTTGCTAATTTAAATGCCTGCCTATGCCATTATTACCGCCGCCGGCCAAAGCCTGCGTATGGGGCTTTCCGTGCCCAAACCGTTGCTCCTTTTGGCCGGGAGGCCGGTGCTTGATTATTCTCTTTCACTTTTTGCATCTTTAGGCATAGAGCGCATAATTGTTACCGCACCCCAAGATAAAATGGCACTTTTCGCGCCGCTTACCGCCGCTTATCAGCAGGTGCAGCTTATTGCCGGCGGAGCCACCCGCGCTGAATCTATATATCTGGCTCTCGGCTGTTTGAGCGGCGAAGGGCTGGTTTTGGTGCATGACGGAGCGCGGCCACTTGTAAGCTCCGAATTGCTTTTGCGCGTCAAAGAAAAAGCCGCCTCTCTTGGCGCGGCGATACCGGTTTTACCGCTTAAAGATACGGTTAAAGAGGTTGATGACGGCGGGGCGGTGGAAACAACACTTAAGCGCTCAAAGCTGCGCCTCGTACAAACGCCGCAGGCTTTTAACTTGTCTCTGCTCAAAGAGGCCTACGAAAAACACAAAAATCTTCTGAATGATGCCGAAGCCCTGACCGATGACAGCTCCCTACTGGAGAAAATGGGCCATATAGTGGCTACAGTCAGCGGTGAGGAGCAAAATATCAAAATTACTACTCCCGGGGATTTAAATTTAGCCGAGTTTTATTTGCGGATGCGGAAGGCTAGTGGGCGGTAATAGCGGGCATTTTCTAAAAAAACACGAAAATATGGTTAAGCGCGCCTGGCCAGCCATTTGGCCAGGCGCCGGGCAGCAATTTCCGCCCGCCGTTTAAATGCCTCTTGGGTGGCAAAAGCGAGGTGTGGGGTGAGGATAACATTTTTGAGGCCGATTAGCGAGTGATCAGGCGGGAGCGGCGGCTCCAGGTCAAAAACATCTATGCCGGCGCCGGCGATTTTTCCGGCTTTTAGCGCCTCTGCCAGGCTCACGGTATCCACCACCGGGCCGCGGGCGGTATTTATGAGTAAAGCGTCCGGGCGCATAAGCTCCAGCTCGTTTTTACCGATGAGGCCGCGGGTTTCCGCGGTTAGCGGCACATGCAGCGAAACAATTTGCGCAAGATCCAAAAGCTCGGCTAAAGAGACAAAATTTACGCCGGGAATCTCTTTTTTGGTGCGGCTATAAGCCAAAACTTCGCAGCCAAAGGCCCCAGCCAGGCGGGCTACTTCCTGCCCGATGGCCCCCAGGCCGATGATGCCGAATTTTTTGCCCTTAAGTTCGCCGCCGACCTGTCCTAAGGCCTCTTTAGTGCTGCCGCTCCGGGCTAACTTATCGGCCGCCGGAATTTGGCGCAAAAGGCCGAAAACGAGGCCAAAAACCAGCTCAGCCACGGCTGTAGTGGAATAGCCGGCGCAGTTTTGCACAGTAATATTATGGGCCTTACAATAATCCAGGTCGATATGGTCGAGGCCGGTAAAAGCGCAGCAAATATAGCGCAGATTAGGGCAGGCAGCTAATACCTCTGCCGGGAATGGTATGTTGGAAAATATAAGAATATCGGCATCTTTTGCGCGTTCCTGCAAGATGGAAATGTCAACTTTCCGATCCGCATAAGTAACAATTTGGTGGCGCGGGCCGATGGCTCTTTCCAGCGTATTTATGAGTTCTTCATTTGGTATGCCCAAGGGCTCAAGGATTTTTATCTTCATTGAAACCTCCCGGGCGGGCAATATAGCAAAAGCCCAGGCGGGATGGCTATGGATTATTTGCTAAGAAGCGTAAATTGCGACAGCTTATATATTTAGTATCAGTCTTTAAGGCAGCGGACGGAGTAGGCGCGTAAAGGATGCTCAGGAAAGTCTTCTTCTTCTTTCGGTGAGGCGCTAGAGACACTAGCGCGGCCAAGATTTCCGCTTAGGTTCAGGTAATTGACATAGCCGTTATCCGCTATCTTGGTATTTGACCAGAATTTGGCGTCGGCGCCCAAACCGCTATATTCACCAAAGTTATAGGAGCCGGCGGGTAAAGCGCCAAAAGAGGTGCTGTTGGTGGCTTGGGCAAGAAAATCGCTCTCCCAGGCCGCATCTTTGGCAATAAGCGCCAAAAATGCCGGATTAGCATTATTAAAATCATCGTTATTATTGGTGCCGGCGGAAGTCAGCAAAGTATCAAACTCGTCCGCTGTTGGCAGGTGCCAGCCGGCGGGGCAGACTTTTTGGGCCTCTTCAAAGGAGTAAAGGCAGCCATATTTGGCCACAAAATCGGCTACACCGCCTTCCGCGCTATCGGTATTGGCATAGCAGGTGACTTGGCTCCCATCGACCGCGGTGGTAGCGGCCATATTTTTGGCCATCCAGGTTTGGTTACCTATTTTTACTGCGGCTATTTCATCTTGATTTTGGTCACTTGCGGCATCGCTATTGGCATCTTGGGGCTTGTTGTTATCGACATCGCTGGCTGCGTCTTTAGGCTTATTGCTATCTGTGCTGTCATCTTTGGATGGGGTATCGCTGGGCTTTTTGGTCTCCTCCGTGGGTTCTTTTTTCTCGCCTCCGCAACTGGCTGTGGTTATAAGAGCTGCAAAAAGCATTGAGATAATAAGTAAATTCCTCTTCATTTCTTCTCCTTTTTTAGCAAATCGGCCTGTAATGTGCTCAGCATTTTAAAACGTAAATCACGAGCAAAAATCGGCAGAAGTATAATATTGTTAAGTTTTTTTGTCTATTAGAAAAAATGAGTCAAAATATGTTAATTAGTATTAATGGCTCCTTAGCCGTTAGCTCTCTGGGAATATTTTATGGCGCTTAATGAACTCACCTATGACGATATGGCTGTGGCCCGCCTGCCCCTGCCGCCGGAATATGGTGCTTATTACCAAAAGTGGCTAGATTCCGGCCGGCAGGGGCAGATGCACTACCTGGCCGAAAGTGCCGCTACGCGCTCCGCTCCCGATATGGGGCGCCCATGGGCCAAATATGCCGTTATATTAGCCAAAAAATTGCCCATTTTGGGGAGCGGAGCGCCGGAGCCGCCGCCAGAGCTGGCTTCCGCCGCGCTTATCGGTTCGGTGAGCCTCTATGCCCTGGGGGCCGATTACCACCTGGTTTTGCCGCCGATATGTGCGCAATTTATCCAAGATAATCACATAGAAGGGCAAACCGAAATAACCGTGGACAGCGCGGCGGTAAATGAAAGAGCGTTGGCTCTGGCGGCTGGTCTCGCCAGGAGGGGCAGGCACGCCGGCCTCATCAGCGCAAAACTGGGCACCCATTTTGCCATAGGCGTAATCTTTTGCGCTTCTTTGCCGGCGCAGCTGGCCCAAAAGGCCAGCTGCCTGACAGCGGCGGAGGCGGAATATCCCTGCGCTAAATGCCGCCGCTGTCAGGCTGCCTGCCCCGTGGGCGCACTGGGCGAGGGCGGTCTCGACGGGCGCCGCTGCCTCTCTTACTGGTCGATAGAGCATCGCGGCGCCCTGCCGGCGGATATTGCCCAAAAATGGCCGGGCATCATCTTTGGCTGCGATTTGTGCCTTAGAGTCTGCCCCCATTCCGGGCTAGGTAATACGCGCACTTTGGCCGAGGAGGCCGCGCTTTTCCGGGCCAGAGAGTATATTTCTGCCCACAGCGGAAAAGCGCTGGACCGGGCTATTCGCGGTACTGCCTATAGCCGGGCGCGGGGCACAGGGCTAAAGAGAAACACTTCTTGATTGGCTATGACAAACTTGTCACGCTTGCCTAAAACGGCCCGGTAAAATAGAGCTGTAATAAATGGTGCATATTGGGCGGCACCTGGAGGAATAAGGCCATGAGAAGACTGGCATTAGTAATGGGTTTATTGGTTTTGGCCGTAAGTAACTTGGCGCTGGCTGATGAAGTCGCTGCCGATTCCGCTGAGGCGGGCGCGGTTAATGCCGCTGAAGCGGTAGCGGCCCCCGCTGATTCCGGCGCGGCTCTCCAGGAAAACAGTTCAGCCGCTCCGGCTCTCGAACTTAACGTGCCCGCTTATATGCTGCCGCCGGAGAATGGCGCTTATCCGCAGGAGGCCAATGTTTCCAAGAGCCTCGGCGCTTCCCGCGTGGGTATTGGTTTGGCTGTTGCCAACCTCTCCTGGTCGATAGCCAGCTCTATCCTTGTTCCCTATGGCTTTTGGCCCGGCATGTACTTTCATTGGTCCAGCAACAATATGTCTTTGCTGCGCCTGATTCTTGGTGTCCCTCTCATCAATTTTTATGCCAGTAAAACTAAAATGTGGCATTTTTATAGCAAACATCGGGCGCTCGATATCGCCGCCTGGACTATGTTCGGTTTCGGAGTGGCTTTGGGCTTCACCAATAACTTTATATACGATATCATCGACCCGTTTGGACATTCCTGCGGTGATGAATGCGGTTATTATGATAAGAGAGGTGTGGCACTCTCAATGAGTATGCTGCTCCTTGGCGGTTTAACTGCGGCTACGGCCTTCATCCTCTTTTCCGTCAAAGCCCGCATTTGCTACAATATGGCGGTAGCGGCCAAAAAACATAACCAA
>JAEEML010000129.1 GCA_016283195.1 Deltaproteobacteria bacterium
CAAAGCCGAACTGCGCCCCTCTTGGCTAAGGTTGTAATAAACGCGGTTAAAAGTTTGATAAACAGCGCTGTCGGTATTGATGGAAACCCATTCCAAAGTATAGGCTAAATTGATGCGCCAATAGTCATTAAGCCAATAGCCGAAGCCGGGGGAAATACCGGTGGATTCACGCTGAAAATAGTTGTAATATTCTTGAGTTGCATAGGCTTTGCCGGTCATTGACCACATGGAATCCAAAAAGTACGGCTCGGAAAATTGCAAGCTAGCCAATTTGCGCCCGTAAGTGCCAAAAGAGAGCTGAGCTTGCAAAGAGAGATATTGGCCGCGGCCGAAGAGATTGTTTTGGGTGATTTGCCCGGTTAAGACAAAGCCTTCCAAGGTGCTGTAGCCGGCGCCGAGTTGGAAAGTGCCAGAGGGCTTTTCTTTAATAGTTACAATAACATCCACTACATTTGGCAGAGTTGAAGGCTGAGTGGTTATTTCCACTGTTTCAAAATAGCCAAGTTGATAAATGCGCGCTTTGGAGCGGTTTATGCCGGTGGCACTATATAGCTCGCCTTCGACAATGCGCATTTCGCGGCGGATGACTTTGTCACGCGTTACTGTGTTGCCAACAATATCGATGCGCCCAAAATAGACGAGTGGCCCTTTTTCGATGGAAGTGTTGATGTCAACAGTTAAGTCTTCATGCGGGGTGCTCTCCGGCACGATGTTGGCATAGGCATAACCCTCGTCCTGATAGAGGGTGGTGATGCGCTGGATATTGTCAAAGAGCTTGCTGCGGTTAAATATTTCACCCTTTTTGACGGTGAGCATATTTTGCAAAATTTCCGGGCTGCTAACTACTTTGCCATCTTTATTTAGGAGATCCATCTCGCCGGAAAAAGTGAGCTCGCCCAGTGAGTACTGCGGCCCCTCTTCAATGGCAATGCTGATGTAAAGCCTTGAAAAATCATTGGAAATAGTGACTTCCGGCGGGCTGATTTTTACCTGGATATAGCCGTGGTCGTAATAGAGCGCTTGCAGGCGGAGAATATCCATTTGCAAGTTTTCGTCTTTAAAAGTGCTGGTGCCCATGATGGCGCTTATTATATTGCTCTCGCGCGTTTGCATGGCTTTTTTGAGCTGTTTATCGGAGAGAGCTTCGTTGCCGATAAAAGTAATGGAGTGGATTTTAACTTCCTTGCGTTCTTCAATGTTAAAGACAATATCCACCATGGAGCCGTCGTCCGTGGGGGTAACCACACTGTTTACTTGCACCAGGTAATAGCCTTTTTCTACATAGGCAGCTTTGATTTTTTCTTCGTTGCGGCGCAGATCGGCGCGGTTTAAAACCGTAGCAATTTTGAGATCTATTTCTTCGTCTAAGTCGTCTTTATCTAATTTTTGGTTGCCCTCATAAGTGATGGTGCGGATAGTTGGGTGTTCAACTAGATAATAATAAAGGATAATTTCATCGCCGGAGAATGATATAAAAGCCGATACTTCTTTGAAAAAGCCCATGCGGTAAATAGTGCGGATATCTTCGGAAACAGCCTCCGGGGAGAAAAAGTCGTTGGGTCTGACGCCTATTTTTACCAGCACGCTATCTATAGTGAGATAGCGCAGACCGCGGATTTTTATCTCGGCAATGCGCTTTTGAGTTATCTTGGCTATAATGTCGGAATCATCAATAAAATCAACAGGCATTAGCCCTTTGGTGTCGGGCATTATGTCTTCGGCTGAGAGATCTCTCAAGGCAGCCCTGGTGGGCAAAGGAGACTCTTCCTCGCCTTCAAAGAGGTCGCCGCCATTTTCCCAATTGGCGCCATCCCCATACTGGGCTATTGCAACGCTTTGCCAGGTTGTAAATGTGGCAACCAAGCAAAATAAAAGAAGTTTTATATCATTCACGAGCAAAGCTCCACAAATTTTCCGTTTTCCAGCAAAAGCTGCCTTGGCATTGAAGCTGCCAAGGCGCGATTGTGGGTGACTAATATCAAAGTAATGTGATGACGTCTATTAAGATCGAACAATAAATCGTGAATTCCTTGTGCCGTTTTGTCATCTAAGTTGCCGGTGACTTCATCAGCCAGGAGCAGTGGCGGTTTCATTACCAGGGCGCGAGCCAAAGAAACGCGCTGTTGTTCGCCGCCGGAGAGCTCGCCCGGGCGGTGATCCAGACGGTGGCTCATATTTACTTCTTCCAAAACTTCGGCGGCCAGTTTTCTTGCTTCGGCCGGAGATTTGCGGGCGATGAGTGCCGGTAGCATGACATTTTCTATAGCGGTAAATTCCGGCAACAGATGGTGAAACTGAAAGACAAAGCCAATGTTTTTATTGCGTATTTCTGCAAGTTCTGCGCCGCTTAGATTAGTTAATTCATGGCCGGCTACGGTGATTGAGCCACTGTCCGGAGTGTCCAGAGTGCCCACCATGTGCAAAAATGTGCTCTTGCCGGCTCCGGAAGAGCCGATGATGGAGACCATCTCGCCGGCCGGGATTTCTAAATCAATGCCCTTTAAAACCTCTATTTCACGTTCTTCGAGGTAATATTTTTTATAAAGGTTTTTTATGGAAATCATAGGGTTATCCATCGCGCAGACCCTCAACCGGATTATAGCGCTCAGCTAGCCTTGAGGGGAATACCGCAGCCAAAAAGGTGATAGCCAGGGCGCTTACGACAATGAGAACAACATCGAGAACTTCCAGATATACCGGTAGCTCGTCTATATAATAAACCTCGGGATCCAGCCAAACGCCGAAAGTTTTGGTGAGGTAGCAGAGGGTAATGCCCAGGAGCGTGCCTAATAGTGTGCCCAGCGCTCCAATGATAAGCCCCTGAAAAACAAAAACTTTCATCACTGTTAGGTCGCTGGCGCCCATTGATTTTAAGAGAGCGATGGCCTGGCCCTTTTCCATTACCGACATAGTGAGTGTGTTGATGATGGAAAAACTGGCCACCAGCACGATAAAAATGAGCACCACAAAGGTAACCACTTTTTCCAGTTCCACACTGGCGAGGAGCGCTTCGTTTTTGCGTTTCCAATCGTGGATGCGGTGGGGATAGCCGCCCAGAGTTTTGAGCACAGTCGGCGCTATGCGCTCGGTATCTCTAGCCTCTTTAAGGCGGATACCGATGCCGCTCACAGTCTCCGGAGTATCAAAAAAAGCCTGCGCGGTGCTAAGCGGTATATACATGAATTTAGAGTCGTATTCATACATACGGCTATTGAAAATCCCGCCTACGACAAAAGAGCGGCTCTTGGGAATGGGGCCAATTGGTGAGAGCTCTTCGTGGATGGGGGAAACTATGCGGATGGTGTCGCCGATGTCGGCGGAGAGGATGCGCATAAGTTCGGTGCCGATGAGAATTTTAGTCGGTGTGGTATCGGCAATAGTTATGCCGGGCAGGGGGCTCTTTTGTTGCTTTTTCTCTCCTTGGTAATCTGGGTCTAAAAAGTCGCAATCGCCAAGCTCAACGTGGTCAAAAATATTAATAACTTTGGCAGCTTCGTTTTTGCGGACTCCAAAGAGCATGGCTCCAGCCAGATTGGTGTCGCTGGCTACCATCACTTCGCCCATGAGGTATGGGTAAGCGGCTACTACTTGATCTAACGCCTCGACATCTTTAACTTTTTCGTCGTAGTCAGTTATTTGATAGCCCTCATAGGTGGAGGCAGTGAGGTGGGCATTGGCGCCAATCATTTTTTCAATCATATCGCGTTCGAAACCTGAGAGCACACCAATGCTGACAATCATCAGGGCGACGCCCAAAGTAACGCCGAAAATAGAAATAAAAGTGACAGTTGAAAGAGCCGCAGTTTTTTTTGCTCGCACAAATCTCCAGGCAATGAGCCGCTCTACATAGGTGGAATTATTGGCATTTTTTTCGCCGGTGAAAAGATAGGTGAGGCAGGCAGCCACCTCCAGAATGAGGCCGCCGGCAAGAGGTGCGGCCACCAAAAAGCGCAGTTCCGGCGAAGCAATACCCACCAGATAATAGCGCGGATAAAAGACAGCTATAGCTATTTCAGTGGCGATAAAAAGAGCCGCCAGCAGTGAAAATGGCGAGAGTTTTTTGGCTCTAAATGTGGGCCAAAAGCCGGAGATGGCACAGGAAAAGGCAATGCCCAGCCAGGCTATGGCGCTATGGCGGGCTATGGTGCCGCCCAGCAAAATAAATGCCGCGAGGAAAAGGCCGTTTAAAAGCACCAGCATGGTGGCGGTCCAGGCGGTTAGTTTAGGCGAAAGGGCGCTTTGCCTAATATTAAGAGCCTCTTTGGACCGCTGCTTCTTAAGGAGGCGCGCTATAAAAAAGATTAGAAAATCGAGCCCACAAAAGGCGCAAAAGAGAATAAGGCTGAAAAGACGGGCATCTTTAGCCAGCTCTTCGGGAGTTGGACCGGCGAGGTGAAAAAGGGCAGCAATGTGACTAAATGTAAGCACCGATTCTCCGCTTTGCGGCCTCAAAAAAGCCCGGTAAAATCTAAAAAATTTATTTTTAAGCCCAACTGGCTGGTGGTTAAACACCCAAAAAAGCTCCACCGGCCCAAAAGTGCGCGGGGAACGGGCGACTATTTAGCACTATGGCACCTTATTTTTCAAGGCTTCATTGGTTTTTTATGTGTGAAAAAAACAGAGATGTAAGGAGCCACATTTTGGCGCCTTAGTTCACCGGCTTCATGGTGGGGAACAAAATAACATCGCGGATGGAGGCGTTATTGGTTAAGAGCATAATCAGCCGGTCTATGCCGATGCCGCAACCGCCGGTTGGTGGCAGGCCGTATTCCAGAGCGCGCACATAGTCATAATCGCACTCGTGGGCCTCTTCGTCGCCAGCCGCTTTTTGGGCCACCTGCTCCTCAAAGCGGGCCAGCTGGTCGGCCGGGTCGTTGAGCTCGCTAAAGGCATTGGCCAATTCGTGGCCAGTGACATAGAGCTCAAAGCGCTCCACCAGGCGCGGGTCGCTCTCTTTTTTGCGCGAAAGCGGCGAGACATCTTTGGGAAAATCCATGATAAATGTTGGATTTACCAGCTTTTCTTCGCATGAAGCTTCAAAAATGGCCGCCACCAGCTTGCCGTGAGTCACCACTTTTTCTTCTATGCCCAGGCGCCCAGCCACCGCTTTGGCTACCTCAAAGTCATCAAAAACATTTTCTTCTATGCCGCCGATTTCGCGGATGGCCTCAGCCATGGTGAGGCGCTTCCACGGGCGAGCCAGCGAGACGCGCTTATCGCCATAAGGCAAATAGCGCACGCCGTCTTCCACTTCGCCCAGGTTAAGATTATCGGCCACAGTACAAATGAGGTCTTCCACCAGATCCATGAGTTTTATGTAATTGCTATAGGCTTCGTAAAACTCAATAGTGGTAAATTCGGGATTGTGAGTGGTGTCCATGCCCTCGTTGCGGAAGCAGCGGTTAAGCTCAAAAACGCGGTCAAAGCCGCCCACTACCAGGCGCTTTAAATAGAGCTCCGGGGCAATGCGCATATAAAGCGGAATATCAAGAGCGTTGTGGTGCGTTTTAAAGGGGCGGGCTGCCGCGCCGCCGGCCATGGTGTGCATCATCGGCGTTTCCACCTCGATATAGCCCTTATCTTCCATAAAGCGGCGCACCTCACTCACAATTTTGGAGCGCAGCATGAGCGTTTTGCGCGATTCTTCATTGACCACCAGGTCAACATAGCGCTGGCGATAGCGGGCTTCCGGGTCGCTAAAGGCATCAAAAGTCTGGCCGTCTTTGCGCTTTACCACTGGCAACGGGCGGATGGCTTTAGAGAGCAGGCGGAAGGAGTCGGCGTGAATGGTGAGTTCGCCGGTTTTACTCTTCATCAAGTAGCCGCTAAGGCCAATAATATCGCCAAGATCGGAGAGCTTAAAGACGCCAAATTCTTTCTCGGTAAGGTCGTTTTTGCTCACATAGGCCTGGATGCGCCCAGTGCGATCCTGAATACGCAAAAAGGCCGCTTTGCCAAAGGAATTTAGAGCCATAATGCGCCCGGCAACAGCTACCACAATGTGTTTTTCCCTAAGCTCTTCGCCATCTTCCGCGCCGTACTTAGCCGCAATTTCGCTGGCTAGAGCATTTGGCTCAAAATCATTGGGGTAAAACTTTTCGCCGAGGGCCAGGGCGGAGGCCAATTTCTCTTTTCTTACCGCTATTTGCTCGCTAACTTCTTCCATAATAACCTCTTATTGCTATTGATGCATCCGCCGACAGTGCCAAACGGAGCAGGCGCTTTATATGCCTTTTGCGGCGGAAAGACAAGGGGGGAGCGCTTGGCCTTTTTGCGCCATCATCTCCCGGCACTCTCTGCCTGCGGCGCCCTCACCCCACAGGTAGTGGAAATTATGGCATATCACCCTCTCCATTTTTACAAATAGAGAGGGCTCATCTTGTTGAATTTTCACATATTTTGTTGAGTGAGGTGCAACGGAAGTAGCGGAGGTTTTCCCCAAAAAAGAAAGGTATAAATCTAACTCTTACATGCACTGAAGATTATTATTAATAACGATTTCGCCGGAGCCTGTGGCCAAATCTATTTTCCCGGACCAGATTTTCTTTTCGCCGTTATTATCACCGTAGCCATCTGTCTTTTTGGTAAAAGTCAGATTAATGGATGCATCTTCATCAATAACGGCACTCGTTTTTAAGTCGTAGCGACAAGAACCGCATTTGTAGCCATCTTTGGAAGTATCCTTGGCCAGGCTTACCAAAGAGTAGCCTTTATCATCTTTAGTGAGCGCTAAGGAATATTCCCAGTCGGGGCCGCAATCATTGCAGAGGTTATCGTGCATGAGGCTAAGAGTTTTGGTGCCTTTATCGTAGGCCCAGAGCAGGCGCTCGGTTTGGACATCGGCATCGTCTGCCTGAAGAGCCTGCTTAATGGCAACACTGGCAAAGGGCAAATCTTCCCGGCACTTCGACACTTCCGTTTTTTCGTTGAGCTGGCTTGAACCGCAAGCGGCTAAATTAAGCATGACTATGCCCAACATAATAGCACAGATTTTCTTCATGGCGATTTCCTCATTTCTTTTGTGTAACCATTTGCCGTTATTGAGTAAATAAATAACAGCACTACCCAGCATATTGGAGATGGCTACTTGGTGTCAAGTCACTAGAATTTTAGAGTATTTTAGCTTAGTTAAACTCTGCTGTCTCTTCTCCTGCTTTATCTTCCAAGAGGGTATTTAATTTTTTGAGCAGCTCTGGCCAGGAGAAGTAGCCCTCCTTGGGTACTCCGGCGTCATTTATGCCCCAAAAGGGGATATGGGCCGCCTTGGCTCCAGCTTCATCAAGAGCCGGGCTGTCGCCTATTATGAGACTGTTGCTTCCGGCCACTTTGAAACTATCCAGCGCGGCCTGAAAGGCAATAGGGGCGGGTTTTAATTGGCCAAATTCTTCGCTGGAGAGCAAAAGATCAAAGAGCTCTGCGGAAAGTCCCAGGGCGGTGAGGCGCTCGGCAATGTGGTCATAATCGGAGACGATAAAGAGTTTTATTTGTTTCTCTTTGGCCTTTATGAGCCACTCTTTGAGCCCGGGGCGGGGCTCGGCTTTTTTTTGCAAAAGAGCGATAAAAGCCCGCCAAAATTCTTCATTGTACCACTCTTCTGCCCGGTTTTTGGAAATATGGGCTCGCGCGGCCAGTTGGTGGAAGAGGGAGAGCTTTAGGTGGTCGCTATCGCTAAAGAGCTCATGGCGGACGGTTTGGCGCACCGCGTTAAAATGGCGCAAAATGCCGATGGAGCGCCAGAGTTTTAGGGCCATAAAGAGCTTTTTTGAGCCCTTTAAGCTGTAAAGAGTGCCATCCAAGTCAAAGATGACAGCTTTTTGCGGCCCTTTAGGCTTTTGCGGTGCCTCGGCACTCATGCGGCAGTTTGGCCCTCCGACTGCGGAGATGATATAGCTGACTGGGCCGCCGGGGCGGCTAGGGCCAATCTTTCGGCATCGTGGCGCTTTAGAGCCGCTTCTATTTCATCGTGGTAACTAATGGCAGCGGCGGCGCCGTCTTCCAAATAGCGGGGAGCGATAAATTCCAAGCTGATGAGGGTTTTTTTGCGCCCGAAAAGTTCCACCAGTTGGGGGAACATTTTGCGCTTTACATCCCATTTGAGCTGGGCGCGATCCGGCAGGTAATCAATGACCACGCCCTCAACCAATTTGTGCTGCCGCGCCGCTTCAATTAAGCTAAAGGGCTTAAAAGGCTGGCGTTCGGCACCGGGGCTGGCGCCGCCTTCGGGGAAGATAATCAGGCGCTCGCCGGCAGCCATGGTGGCGCTAACTTTTTCGCGGGCCGAATGGCGCGAATCGGCACTCTGGCGCTCCACAAAGAGGTGGCCCATCTTTTCCAGCGCCGGGCCAAAGTAAAAAACTTTGCGCATTTCGGCCTTGATGAGGAAAAGAGCGGGAAAAACACTAAGTAAAACAGGCACATCCAAGAAGCCCATGTGATTGGCAATGACGAGGTCGCCCATGGGGCCCTCATGGGGCGGGGCAATAACTTTAATGCCCATAATGCGGCACAGGGCTTTGCCCCAGCGGCCGATGAGGTCGGTGCCCTTTTTTTTGTCCCAGCCGCCATAGCCTAAAAAAGCGCGAATACGGATGCGGTAATAGTAAAAAAGAGTGGCAAAAAGAGCTATCGGCGCGCGGTAACTAACGCGCACAAGATCACCTATTTTCATAAAATTCCTTTACTTTGCAGACCAAGGTTTACAGGGCTCTTCTTTGGGCGCCGGCGGAGTGAATTCGCCATCGCCACCCACATCTATCCAGATGGGGTTGGTGAGAGCATAGGGATAAACGCGCTGCACATAACTTGGTTTAAAGCGCCCCCACTTATTGAGAGAAACATCCATACTGTCAGCTAAATCTTTGACAACATTGAGAATATTGGTGGCAGGTAGCTCTTTGAAAGTATAGACCGGCCAGAGGCTATTACGCCCTTCATCGTCGCCGTAGGCTTCAAGAACTACCCAGCTGTCTTTATCCAGTGAGAGATTGTGGGTGAGCTCCAAAAGATAGCGGCCGTTACTGAGCTCGCCGGGGAGGCCGTCGGCTTTGGTCCACTCTTTGACTACTTCGCCGTTGACCCAGAGCACCAGGCGATCCACCTTTATCCAGTGGGCACTTTGCAAGGTTACTTTGACTAATACCTGGCCGTTTTCGGCTTTTAATTCATCGCCGATGAGGGCTACTTCACCGTTGCCGTTGCCGCGCTCGTCGGAATCTATTTCCATATTGATAAAGGGGCCGTTGGAGACAATAGCGCGGTGCTCTTTTACCGCACTCACCAAATCGCGCTCATCGAGAGCCCGCACCAGCTTTTCGCCAACGCGCATATAGGTGCGGTTTAAACCAACTTGATCTTCCAAAATTTGGTGGCTGTCGGATGCGCCGACGGCTGTGTACCTATAACCTTGATTCAAAAGGTTAAACCAATCATCCACCCCGCCGGGGTAGGCTCTTTGGCCATTAGCTTCCACCAAATATTTGCCTGGGCCGTTGCCTTCCGGCAGGTGGGCATATTCATCGCTTTCGGCATCAAGGGGCATTTTCGCGGCGTGCAATAAATCGAGGCGCATACCGTTAAGAACCTCTATGCCATCGAAATCAAAGCTAAAATTAGAGCATTTATACTGGCCGGTGCTAACTGATTCGCGGTTTAAATATTGATTGGCAGCCGGGCGCGGCATACCGGTTTCGGTATCCAGGTTATAGGCATTGAAGTAGCCCATAAAGGTGTCGCGTGGGTGGTTGACGATCACGACAGTTCCTTCCGGGCCGTATTTGCCTAAAGAGCGCACTTCTTCCAAGAGTTCAAGGGGATTCATATAAAACCATTCAAAGCCGGAAGGCTCCGGGAAGCCGGCGATGCGTTGCGGTTTTTTGAGATAATCCGGCAGAGCATTATATTTATCCCAATCGGCTTTGGGAGCGTCTTCGGCTGGTTCTGGCACCCAGGGGCTTTTGCCATGCACGGGCGAATCGGGATCATAACGCAGCGGCCAGCCGTTGAAGTGGCCCATTTCTAAGCAGGTGTACTCTACACCCACAATAGGTTTGACCCAATCATTTAGCGCCAGTTTATCGGCTGTCGGCCCATAATCCGTGATGTAATTGTGGTCGGTGGCCACGGCGAAATCCATGCCTTCACCGGCGATGGCTTTGACCCGCTCATCAAGCGAAGTGAAGCTATCCAGCGAATTTACCGAGTGAATATGCAAGTCGCCGGATGAATAGCCACTGGTATCAACCACGCGCTTTAAAGTGACGGAAATTTCACTCTCGCCGCCGGCGGTGAGAGTGACAGTGCGCCGCTCCTGGCTATATTCCGGGCCCCGGCTTACGACTACCGTATAATTGCCCGGGCGCACATCGGCATCTAAAAAGCCATCATTAGTATTAAACATTTTTTCAATAAATTCGCGGTTACTGTAGCCGTCGTTTAATACGTGGCTTAAATCATTGGGGCGGCGTTTTTCACCAATGGAATAATCATAAAGAAATTCCATCGGTTCCAGGCCAAGATGCGTTTCATCGTATTGGCCGACCAAAGTAATTTTGGCTGGCATGGGCTCATTATTCTCGTTTTTAATTTCCACCATCAGGCGGGCCGGCAGGCCGATAGATAGCTCAACTTTGCTCTCTTTACCCTCGCTGATTGTGACAGGCACCGCCTCGGCTTTGCTGGTGGAGGGCGCAGTTTCCGATACTACGCGCATAGTATATTTGCCGGCTGGCAGGCGACCTTTAAAGTTGCCGTTTTTATCGGCTGTATATTGAGAGAAGGGCAGCCCATCTTCATCAAAGACAACAACCGAGGCCAAAGCTTTGGGCTCTAATGTGTCGCCGCTATAGACAGTGCCGCTTAAAGTGCCGGTTTTTTGGCCGAAAAAGTCTTGGTATAAATCGCGAATTGAGCCGACATCGCCATTGCCGACAGCAAAATATTTTACAATGGTGTAACTTTTATGGGCTTCCAGCGATTCCGGTAGCCAAGTGTGATAAGCGCCGGTGAGGCCATCCATTAAAAAGGGCACTTCCAAGGAGTGGTCGGTGGCATTTTTATAATAATCATGATTCATTAGGGCATAGTTGCGCTCATTGGGTTTTACCCAAATGCCATAAGAAACTTCCGGGCCGGCAGTGGCAATAAAATCAGTGACGAGGCCGGGCAGAGCGGGGAGGGCCAGCGGTTTAAAATACTCTCTATCAATGGCATATTGCACATCAAACCCGGCAACCCCGGGCATAAAAACCACATTACCGGCGCCAAAAAGTAAAACATCGCCGGCCGGCAGAGGCAGTTGCAGTTTTAGACCCTTTATAAAGGACCCGGCCAAAGCATTTACGAGTGACATAGAGAGGTCGAGCTCCTCATCGCTCTTATTGATGACAGTTGTGTGAACTTCAACGTATTGTTTGCCGCTTTCCAGCAAATAATCAACCTGAAATTCTACTTGGTCATGATCCATGATGAGCGGCATATATTTATCAATGATGGAGACAACATCGCCGGGAGTGCCATGAACTCTGAGGTGAGCTGTGCCGCTTTCCTTGCCATCATCAATAATTTCCATGTGATCCGGCAGAATACTCATTAAAAGAAAAGCCGGCATCATTTCGCCGAAATTATCTTTACCCTCTTCATCTTCAGGGCGGATTATATCGGCATCTATAATGCCCCCGCCATAAACGCCCATGCCGCGCGAGAGACCGGGACGCTGGACAATTACGCGAATTTTATCGTTTTTTAATAAATAGTCGCCAATATCGCCCAAGGCATTGGGCCCGCCTATCAGCTCACTTTTTTTGGTTATTATTTTTAGTTCCGCAGTTTTTTGAGCGCTATTAGTTGTATTATCATTTTTTTCACTGCCACAACCTGCAGATAAAAGTATGAGAGTTGTAAAAAAATAGGCGAAACTTTTTTTTAAAAGCATTCCTAGCCTCCAAATTATTAAAAAGAGCAAAAATAACAGGTTACGCCGGTAACCTCGGCAGGGAATTATAGCACAGGTAGCGGCAAAAGTCGCTTTTTTTATGGTATTTAGTGTTTTTTCTTGGCAAAAAGATCGGCAAAAGTGCCAAGTTTTTGGCTCTTTTGGGCTTTCATAAAGGAGGCGAGCTCGGCTTTTTCCTGCTCTTCCTCAGTGAGCGCTTTATCGGCAGCCACTTTGGCCTCGGCAGCAGCGGCTAGCTCTTCCTGATACTCTTTGCTAGCTTGCTTGATGGAGAGGGAAAGGCGGTGCTTTTCGCTATCAATTTCCAAAACTTTGGCGGCGATGCTTTGGCCCACATTCACCACTTCGGCCGGGCGGGCAATACGCCTTGTGGCCATTTCGCCAATATGGCAGAGTCCTTCAATGCCGGGAAGCACTTCGATAAAAGCGCCGAATTGCACAAGGCGCACCACTTTACCGGTGACAACGTCGCCTTCGTGAATCTCATTATCCACCGTGCTCCAAGGGTCGGCTTCCAGAGCTTTCATGGAGAAAGAGAGGCGCTCTTTGCCGTTTTCTTCTTTAATGGCAGTGAGTTGCACGCGCACTTTTTGGCCCACCGAGAGCAGGTCTTCCACTTTGTCCTGTCTGGCATGGGAGAGCTCGGAAATGTGCACCAGGCCTTCTATGCCGCCGATATCCACAAAAGCGCCGAAGGAGCGGATGGAAGAGACTGTGCCTTCGTATTCTTGGCCGATAACCAGCGTATCGCGCAGAGCGGCCGCTTTTTTGGCTTTTTCGGCATCAAGAAGTTTTTTCCTGGAGAGCACCAGCTGGCGGCCGCCGTTTTTGTATTCAGTAATGATAAAGTTAAAAGTTTCGCCCACATAGATATCGCCGTTTTCCACAAAGGCGCTATCAATTTGGGAGATGGGGCAAAAGCCGCGCACACCGGCGATGGATACATCAAAACCGCCTTTATTACGGCCAGTTACCTTGCCTTCAACCGGCAGGTGGCTGTTAAAAGCGTTCTCCAAAAGGGCTTCCTGGCCGGCGCCTTTTTTGAGGCTTTTCGAAAGCAGCGGAGTGCCGTCTTTCATGGAGATGACCACGGCTTCGATTTTGTCGCCGATTTGGAAAAGCGGTTTTCCTTCGTTATCTAACAGCTCATTTAAGGCTAAAAGAGCTTCGCCCTTGCCGCCGTAATCCAAAAAGAGAAATTCTTTATCGGCCATGACTATGGTAGCCGAGACCTTGTCACCAACATGCAAGCGGCGTTTTTGTTTACCTTCTGACTGGGCAAAAAGTTCGGCAAAGCTTTCCATGCTGCCTTCGTTATTTTGTTCGCTCATGAATATATCCTTTCGAGCCTTGGCCTATTGGCCAAACGGCGGGCGCAGTTTATGAGAGAGTGAATTGGATTTCAAGAGGGATTTGCAATTATCAGTTATTTTGATAAAAGCGGGCGGTTTTATAGCACTCTTTGGTCCAAGAGCCGGCGCTGCCAATAATTTTGCCAACCATGCCGGACATCTCATCGGCATCATCGACATGTAGGGTGTCAGCCGGCGGCTGAAGGCAACCATTCCAAAGCTCATTCGGCAGGTTGGAGATATTTTCATCAAAGATGAGTTTGTCGCCTTCCCATTTGGCCGCTTTGTTGCTCTTGCCCGGCGACGGCACCAGCGTGTATCCGGCAGTGAGCGGGAAAGTGCGCATATTGTCGGTAAAATCGCCTTGGAACTTATATTTTACCGCCATGCCCAGATAGGGTGATAATTTTTTAAACTCTTCCTCATCTATTTTCTGCTGTTCGTTTCTTACTTTGTAGGCTGGCCTGTCACTTTCGATAGTATAAGTAATTGTTTTAAATTCGGCTATATAGGGCTTTTCGGTTAAAATTTGAGCATCGGCTGCCCCGCGACTGTTTTTGTAAAGGTCTATGAGAATTACTTCTACCTTATCATATAAAGAATCTATGGTCTCTTTTAGGTTTTGGTTACTTTCGTTAAAATCATCTCTTTTTTGCTCATAAACCTTCATTTTAGCATCAAATTTCTCTTTTTGGGCGCGGGTTATGTTTTCGGCTGTAAGATTCATATCCACCATGGCCTTGAAGGCAGTCAGCATGGCTTTTTTCTTTTGATCGCGCCCTGTTTTCAATTTGTTTAAAGTTTGGGCAGTTTTTGGCCAGTATTGGGTGGCATCGGCAACTGAGTCTTCCCAATCTTTGGTGGGATCTTGTTTAAGCCAATTGCGTAACTGTTCGTAACCATTATTGAATGCTTCTATTTCTTTTATAACATTATCGCGCTCTTCAAAAAGCGGGTCAAGAGTGGCGGCTATCTTTTTGCTTACGGCCATGTAAGTATAATTTTCATGCTCTAGCACTTCAGTCAGCTCTTTAATGCGTTCATGATGGCCGCTATCATCTAGTAGATGTTTAAGCTCATTGGCCCTTGCCTCAGTGCCACTAAAGGCCAGTTCGCCTATCTTTATGAGTTTTATGTATTCTTTTTGCTCATCCAGGGTGAGATATTTGCTATCCACAATTTGCTGCCAGGGATTTTGGTAATTTTCGGTGAAGTTCCTTTCGTTTTCGGCCCTGGTTGCCAGAACGGTTTTGGCCTTTCCTTTGACACTGCTATCTGAATTGAAAATGGATACAAGTTCTTCTCTGAAATCTTCGTCCTCTAGTAGCGCCAGCACTCCCATGCCAAAAAGCAGGACGAACAGCAAAAATAGGCAGCCGCAGCCCTTGGCGCAACCGCCTTTTTTGGGAGAGCTACCGGCGCTTCCTGCAGGTATAGGTGCGGAATTAGGCTTATCCCCGGAACTCTCATTATGCTGATGAGGGATAAATGAGGAGCGCACTCTGCGGCCCAAAGCCTGGCTCTCCTCGGCGGGGCTCAAAATGCGGCCGCTGTAAAAAAGTATATCGGTGCGGGTGCGTTCTATTTTGTAAACTTCCCCGTTATTTAAGGCAATAGTGACCAAGAGATCATCACCTACGGCCGCCGCATAAGGGAAGGTGCCTTTAAGGGCATTTATGGTGGTGCGGTTTACCTCGGCTACCTGGTAAGTTTCCTCATTAATATCTATATTATCGCCTGGTTGCAAGCGATTCCACTGCTGAATATTGCCGGCCGGCAGATGTTCGGCGGCGGCCAATATAAAAGTGCCAAGTTCGCTTTTTTCCAGGTAAAAAAATTCCTCGCAATCTTTATCGGTCAAAATGTAAAGCTGGCTATGCTTGGCATTGATGCAGTGAAACTGGCAGGCTACGACATGGTAGATTACATCATTAAATTTAAATGTTTGATTAAGGTTATAATCAAAGTGCGCCTCCCCGCTGCTGGCATGAGATTTGCCTAAAACCTGAATTTCTTCATGGGCAATATCGTTTAAAACACCGCAAGAGGGGCAGGTCATCATTACTGCTTCATCCGGCGGCTTGGGCAGGGCAGTATGGCAAGCGGCGCAAGTATATTCTGTAGGAGTATCCAGCTCTTCAGCACTACTTTCGCTTTCTTCCTCTTTATTAAACTCCAAAAGCTCATTGTTATAAAGAAGCAGACTAAATTTACCGCGTGAATTGCAATAAATCTGAGCTACCCGCTGACCATCGGGGGAGAGGGCAATATAGTAATTGAGATATTCGCCCGGCAATATGGCAAAGGGTAATTCGCCTTTAACGGCGATGCACTTTGTTCTATCGGCAGCCAGAATGGCCAGGTTTTCTTCACCTAAGGTGATGCTATTGCCCAGCGCCGGGTGCTGCCAGCCCATCAGCTCTTCGCAATTTTGGGCAATGGGGCAAAGGCGAATATAATCGTCGCTGTTTTCGAGAAGCGGGCATTTGGTGTCGCTCATTAAAATAGCGTAATCATCACCATAGCGCACAAAACATTCGTCGTAGTAACCACGGCTATAGCTAAAGCGCATCCAACCCAGTACTTCAAAAGAAACATTGTTAATAGTTCCTGTGCTGCCGATGCTCCAATAGGGCTCAGGTTCATCGGGATTTATTTTAGGGCCGTTTTGCACAAATTGAAACTCATCCCAGTAGAGAATGCTGTGGCAATTCTTACAGGTAGTCATGATGATACCGGGATTCTTTACCTCATTGGATGTACCGCAGGCAGGGCAATTGATTGTTTTCATTAGCGTCTCCGTACAAGGTCGATAATCAGTGTTAAAAACTCCGTGTTTTTAGCAAGCGGCGCTCTTAGCATTTGGCAAAATTAGCCAATAACACTCTAGTAACAATTTTTATATTTGTCATTAAAGATTATTGCAGCTACAATGTCCATGTTGTTATGCGAATGTACTTTGGGCATACGCAGTTTTTACGAGGAGGTAAAATGAAAAGATTATTTGTACGCAGTGTTTTGGCGGCTCTCTTGGTGTTGCCGCTGGTTTCGGCTTGCGCGCCGAGCAGTGTTGAACGCGAATGTGTAGCCTGGATTAACAGCTGCTCGCCGGATATTGATACCAGCTGGGCCGAGCCCATTACAGCCGAGGGCTTGCCAAATCTTTTTAAAGTGAGTCCGGATATTTACCGCTCAGCCCAGCCCACTAAAGGTGGCTTTAAGTCGGCTGAGGCGCTGGGTATTAAAACGGTGGTTTCTTTGCGGCAAAGCGAGCGCGATCAGGCTTTAAACAGTGCTGATGGTACCAGCTTAAATCTTATTCATGTGCCTCTTGTTACTTCCAGAATAAGCGATGACGATATAATAGAGGTGATGAAAATCCTGCGTGATGCTCCGAAACCTATTCTTATTCACTGCCGCCATGGTGCCGACCGCACCGGGCTCATGAGTGCCATGTATCGCCTGGTTTTCCAAAATTGGGCTAAATCTTGCGCCAAAGAAGAACTTTTAAACGGCGGTTTCGGCTTTCACACCATGTGGACCAATATTCCCAAAAAGATTGATGAGATTGATGTTGCCGCGCTGAAAAAAGAGATTAATCCCCGGTAAGTTCACCTGCCGCTGCGTGCGGTGCCCACGCCTTCATTAGATGAAAATATTGGAAAATATAGAGGAAAAAGAAATTTTAACTAACTAAAAATGGTACTATGAGGGCGGTTAGTCCCTAATGCAGCGCGCGAAGAAGGCGTTTTTGCCGCAAGTAACCCGCCACCACTTGCATATCGGCCGTTTTAAATTTAGCTATTTGCTCTTCACTTAAAAAGGCCAGGGGCAGAAGGTTTATTTTATAATCGTTAAAATATGGTTCAAGCCCTTGTGGCAGTTTTACAAGTTCATGCAAAGAAAGATAATTATTCCAATCTGTTACCCCAAAATAAACTACCAGGGTTATTACCGGCACAACGCTTTGGCGTTTTTTGGCGACCAGTTCTTCCAGCTGGGTGCTTCCCTCACCCGGCGCTTACGCGCCACCCTCTCCACCTTAGCGGTAGAGAGGGTAAATTATCATGTATTTTCCAATGATTCCCCCTCGCCGCATTTGTAAAAATGGGGAGAGGGGGCCAGGGGGTGAGGGAAATAATGTGGTTAGTGGGTGAGGGATGCAAAAACAGGCAAAATTTAATTCAATATCGGCGACCAGGCCGGAGAATCGATATCGCCAGCTTTGGAACTAATGAGCCTTTGGCCGCTGCCGTCAAGGCGCATAATATAAAGATTGCGTCCCCGGCCGCTGCGGTTAGAGGTAAAGACAATGTGGCGGCCGTCCGGCGAGAAAGAGGGCGCTTCGTTGTTGTGGCCTTCATCCTGAGTTAAGCGGGTGATGACGTTATTCTCCGGATTGACCATAAAAATATCAAACATATTGAGCTCATCGCGGGCCGAGAAGACAATTTGCCCGCCGGGTACAGGCGACCAGTCGGGCTCTGTATTGTAATTGCCCTGGAAGGTGAGGCGGCGCACATCGCTGCCGTCCGGCTTCATGGCGTAGAGCTGCGGATTGCCGCTTCTGGAGCTCACAAAGACTATCTGGGTACCATCGTGGTTCCAGTGGGGGGAGACATCTTCGCCCCAATGATTGGTGAGGCGGGTGAGCCCTTTGCCGTCGCTGCCGATGCTATATATTTCTCTATTGCCGTCTTTACTCATGGTGAAGACCACTTTTTGGCCGTTTGGCGATAAATTGGCTCCCATATTGAGCCCTTTGGCGCCAGAGAGCAAAGTGAGCTTTTTGGTGGCTAAATTGTAACGGTAAAGATCCGGCTTATCGTTCACATAAGAGGTGACAAAGAGCTCCTTGCCATCGTTTGACCAACTGGGCATTAAGTTTAATTTGCCGTTGGCGAGAACTGCCTCAGCATTGGCGCCGTCAAAATCGCAAATATAAACTGCTCGCCCCTGACCATTGGGCGCGGCGGCCACAAAGGCTATTTTGGTGGAGAAAATCGAGCGTTTGCCGGTAAAAAACTGGTACAGATCGTCGGCAAATTTGTGCACCAGCGCGCGATGCTCTTTGAGGCGCCCCTCATAGTGTTTGAGCAGTATTTCACGCTGAGCCATCACATCATAAAGGCGAAAAGTGATTTTTAAATTGTCCTTATTTAAGCTGTAAGCTCCGCGAATGAGGCCGCTGGCGCCCACTTTTACCCAGGAGGGATATTCCGGATTGGTCCAGGGTTCGGTTTTGGGGGCCAAATAGGCGGCCTTGTTAATTACCGAAAAAATGCCGCTTATTTCCAGGTCGTTGCGCAAAATATCGCCCAGTTTCAGGCCCAGGCCCTCTTGAGTTTCCATGCCCTTCATTTCCACCACATCGGGCACGGCCATGGGGTAGGGGACAAAATTGGGGTCTTCCAAATCCACTACAAAGCGTTGCGCGGCGGCGGTATCTACCAAAAGAAGAGTAAAAACAAAAAATGATAACGATAAGAAATTAAAGAATATTTTCATGCTTTTTGCTCCGCTAACAGGCCCTTACGGCCACAGATGAAAACGAATACTATCAGGATTAGACATAAAATGCCACTACCCCAAAACGGTACCCCCCAGCCAAAACGCTCGCCGATATAGCCGGAGATGATAGATCCTACAATAGTTCCGCCCATTTGCACAAAGTTAAAAAAGCCGGTGACGCCGCCCAGGCGCTCCGGTTCAAAGAGGCGCACCAGCCCCATAAAGAGCACTAAAAAGACCAGCCCGTCGCCTATGCCGTGGATGGCCCGAAAGGCGAGCGAGAGCCAGATGGGGGTAAAAGTCATGCCGATTAGGGAAGCGCCGGATAAAAAGAGGCCCAAAATAATGAATTTGCCTGTCATGCCGGGGCGGTCGACATATTTCATGGCAATGAGCACGGTGAAGGTGAGCACGATAAGTTCCACGCCCATGTAAAGGCCCATTTGGCGATAGGTGAGCGCCAGAGTATGGTGCAAAAAGAGGCCGTAACAGGTGTACTCGGCGCCCCAGTGCAGGGTAAAGATAAAAACCCATATAGCCATAAAGATGGCTTTGGGATTTTTGAGCTCTCCCGCGTAATCGCTTATGCTCACTTTGTCCAGGGTGACATTGGGCAATTTTAATGACATGGGGATAAAAATAAGCGAGAGCGCGGCTACAGCCAAAAGAAAGTATTTAAAATTAATGGTGGCTAAAAGATAGCCGGATAAAAAGGTGCCGATGGCCTGGCCCACATAGCGAAAAGCGTGGTAACCGGCTATGCCTTGGGCGGTTTGCGGGCCGTTATTGCCCTTTAATACCGCCACATCGAGGCTCAGTTTAAAGGTGGCGACAGCCAGGCTCATGATAAAATAGACGGTGACATAAGGCGGGTAGGCGGTGAAGATGGCCATGCCGCCATAGCCGGCAGCCATAAGTAAAGCCGAGATAATAAGAATAGTGCGGCTTTTCAGGCGGTCGTTTAAAAGGCCGGCCGGGATGGAGCACAAAACGCCGGTGAAAGCGCCCAAAGAGTACAAAAAGCCGATTTGGCTGCCGCTAAAGCCCAAATTTTCTTTGAAAAAGATGGTTAAAAAATAGCCGATGGGTGCCGTGACCATGAGGAGCAGGGCAAACATCAGCGAG